>NZ_JBFAAE010000003.1:0-320917 GCF_040639575.1 Streptosporangium sp. NPDC023825
GGGGGGGGGGGGGGGGGGGGGGGCGGGCGGGGGGGGGGGGGGGGGGGCGCGCGCCCCCGCCCCCCGCCCCCGGAGGGCGCCCTCGACGCGGGGCGCTGGCTGCGCGCCCACTCCGGCCCCGGCGACCTGGTCGCCACGAACGCGCACTGCCGCTGGGGGCGTGAGGAGCCGTGCGACGGCAGGCACTTCTGGGTGGCCGCGCTGTCCGAGCGGCGCGTCCTCGTCGAGGGGTGGACCTACACCTCCAGGAACACGGCCCGCTGGCGTCCGGAACTGCCCGCGCTGGAGCTCCCGTTCTGGGACGCCCGGCTCCTCGCGCTGAACGACGCCGTCTTCGAGGCGCCCACCGGCGAGGCCGTCCGGGAGCTGCGCGAGCGTCACGGGGTGCGCTGGCTCGTCGCCGACGAGCACCGCGGGGGCCCGGTGCCCGCCCTCGGCACCTTCGCGACGCTGCGGTTCCGTTCCGGCGACTACGCCGTCTACCGGCTGCCCGGCGAACCGGACTGAGGGCGGCCGGTCCGGGGCGTGTTCCGTGGATCCGCGCTAGGGCCTGGATTCACGGAACACGTCCGGAGAGGCCCCGGAGGGGTCCGGTATCCGGTAGACGGCGTAGTCGCCGGCGCGGAACCGAAGGTCGGCGAAGTCCCCGATCTCCCCGGGCTCCCCGGACTCACCGGACTTCGCGGTCTCACCGAGCTTCCCGGGCTTCCCGGGCTCTCCGATCCTCCCGGACTCCCCGGACTTCCCGGACTTCCCGGGCTTCCCGGGCTCTCCGATCCTCCCGGACTCCCCGGGCTCCCCTGCCTTCCCGGACTCTCCGATCCTCCCGGACTCCCCGGGCTCTCCGGGCTCCGGGGCCGGGCCGGGCCCGCTTTCCTCGGCGAGGAGCCAGCGCACCCCGTACCGTTCCCGAAGGAGCCGCACCGAGGCCGCCGAGGGTTCCCGGAAGACCTCGTCGTTCAGCCGGATCCGTTCCCCGTCCCAGAACGGGAGCCCCGTCATCGGCTCGCCCGGGCGCCAGCGGTCCAGGTTCGACGCGGTGTACGCCCACCCCTCGACGAGCACGCGCCGCTCGGACAGCGCGGACAGCCAGAAGTGGCGGCTGTCGCACGGCTCGCGGCGCCCCCAGGCGCAGTGCGCGTTCGTGGCGACCAGGTCGCCGGGGCCGGAGTGGGCGCGCAGCCACCGTCCCGCGTCGAGCGCGCCGGGCGGGACCTGCGGCGCCGCCGGGCGGCTCACCCGGTAGACGCCGCCCTCGCCGCCGCCGCGCACGATCAGCAGGGCGCGGGCGTGCCAGGCGGAGAGGGGGCCGACGGCGGTGACCAGGGCGATGACGAGGGCCCAGCCGCGAAAACGGCGCCTCGTCGCGACCAGGACGACGGCCACCGCCACGGCGAGGGCCGACAGGGCGAGGTACGGACGGTACAGGGCGGTCTCCGGCTCGCCCGGGGGCAGCGGGACCTCGACGCCGGACAGCGTGCGGACCAGGTGGGCGACGGCCACCCCCGCGCCCGCCGCGCACGCCGTCGCCAGGACCGACGCCCGTTCCCCGCGCGCGACGACGAGGAAGCCGCAGGCCGCGGCGACCGCCAGGTAGGGATAGGCCCCCTGCAGGAAGTAACCCTGGTTCATGGCGGGGCCCCCGAGCAGGACCACCGCGCCGACGCCCGCCGCGCCGACGCCCAGCATGAGCACCACCCCGGGGCGCGTGAGCAGCCGCGGCCGGCGCAGCAGGCCGGCCACCCCGCACCAGGTGACGGCCCAGCACAACGCGTACAGCAGCGTGATCCCCGCCAGCGAGGCGGGCGACGGCGCGGCGTTCTCCCCCAGGCCGGTCAGCTCCCCCCAGGTCCTGCGCATGAGCGAGAGGGGGTCGACGATCGTCGCCTGCCTCGCGCCGCCGAACAGCACGAACTGCGCGTAGCCGAGGCACGCGGCCGCCATCCCGAGCGCGGCGAGCGCGGGCCGCGGCGACCGGCGCCGCACGCACACCTCCACCGCGGCCACCGCGACCAGCCCGGCGACGAGCATGGGCAGGTACGTGGCCTTCGCCCCCATGACCGCCACCAGGAAGACGCCCACGAGCAGCCACCCGCCGGCACCGCGCGCCCGCCGCCGGCGTTCGAGGAGGTCGAGGAGGAGGAGGACCACCGGGGCGAACAGCAGGGCCCCGAAGGTCTGGGTGGGGCTCTCCCACGCGGAGTGCTGGACGCCCGTCCAGGTGAACAGCCCGTTCGCGTTCGCGTAGAGGCTCGGAACCGCGACGAAGATCGTGCCCCCGATCGAGAGCAGCGCCCCCGCCCGGGAACCGGTGACGCGGTGCCCGATCGCCCCCACCAGGACGACGAACGCCACCAGCATGGGCAGCATCCCCAGGCGGAACAGCAGGACCAGCGGCTCCACCCCGGTGGTCCAGCTCGCCGCCGCGAGGTGCGCGTAGACGAACCAGTGGTAGAGGAGCGGCTCGCCGGCCACCACGGGCACCGTCGGCGGCACGTGGTGCCTCAGCTCGCCGACCAGGGCCAGGTGGTACGGCATGTCGAACAGGGACGTCCCGATTCCCGGCCAGGTGAGGGGGGTCGTCCTGAAGAAGGTGAAGGAGCTCCAGGCGGCCACGTAGGCGACGAGCAGCGCGAGGGACCACGAGTACCAGGCGGGCGCGCACGGGCGGGCGACGCCCTTCCAGTGCCGGCGCAGCCGGGGGGCGGCGGCGAAGGCCACGTACGTGGCGAGCGGCCACGCCGCGACGAGCGACGGCGACCCGGCGGCCCGGGCGGCGACGTAGACGAGCACCTCCACGGCGTAACCGAGTGCCAGCCCGAGCGCGACCTCCTCCACCCGCGCGAGCCTGCGCGCCCTGCGGTACAGGGCCCGGAGCAGCAGCAGGCCGGGCAGTGCCAGGCCCAGCGCGAGGTAGCCGCCGAAGAACGCCATGTCCACGGCCGAGACCCCGTAGAAGGACAGCACGGTCACCACGACGGCGATCGCGAACACCGCCGGCGACCACTTCCGGACGAGGACGGGCGACGTTCCCCATATTTGGGAGGATCGAATTTTTCGATGGGGTATGTCCGGCTTTTTAGGGTCCGCGGCCGTTTCGGGCGGGCTCAGTGTCGAATCGCTACCGGACGCCGGCTTGATCATGCGCGTAAGTCTGGCAACGCGGGCGCACCCACCGGTCCCGAACATTCGCGTCCCGCGATGTTTTGCCAGGCTTTTGTGCCGGACGGGAGCGGTATGACGCGCCGGACGGCACCTCCCGGCCGTTGCCGACAATCATTCGAATCCGGATCGCAGGTGTTCGGCCATTGGTTTCCACGGCCGCTTCACAAGCGACTGACCTGCGAAGACGACATCCGACGACAACTCCGGCGGATATGTTAACGTCGGAGACCCCGCCCGGTTCCGATGAACCGGATCATTTTTCCGGCACCAATCGGAACGGGGAGGAAAGTGCTCGATTTTCTCGTCGGCAGCGGTCGTTGCGGCTCCACGCTTCTTCATGAAATTCTCACCGGCCATCCCGACATGGGATTCGTGACCAACCTGGACGACCGTTTCCCCCGGGTCCCGGATTCGGCGAAGCGGATCGGCGGGGAGATCTACCGCCGGGCCCCGCTGCGTTTCCCGGAGAAACGGTTGCGTCCCTGCGAGGCCCACCGCGCGCTGAGGCGGGAGGTCTCGCCACTGATCGTCGACTCCTTCCGGGACCTCTCCGCCGACGACGTCACGCCCTGGCTGGCGGAACGGCTGAGGGCCTTCTTCGGGAGCCGGGCCTCCGCGCAACGGGTCGGGCGCTACGTCCACAAGTTCACCGGGTGGCCCCGCGCGGCGTTCATGCACGAGGTGTTTCCCGAGGCGCGCTTCGTGCACATCGTGCGCGACGGGCGCGCCGTGGCCAACTCGTGGCTGCAGATGCCGTGGTGGCGCGGGCACCTCGGGGCGCCGGGGTGGCACTTCGGCCCCCTGCCCGAGGCCTACTCCGGGGAGTGGGACGAGGCGGGACGCTCGCAGGTCCATCTCGCGGGAATAGGCTGGAAGCTGCTGATGGACGCCACCGCCGTGGCGCGTGCCGCCGTCCCGCCGGACCTGTGGCTGCAGGTGCGCTACGAGGACCTGCTCGCCGACCCGCGCAAGCAGACGGACGTGATCCTCGACTTCCTCGGGCTCACCTGGACGCCCGGGTTCGAGCGCGGCTTCGCGCGCCACACCTTCTCCTCCGCCCGGCGCGAGGCGTTCCGGCACGACCTCACCCCGTCGCAGCTGGCGTTGCTCGACCGTTCCCTCGCCGGGCACCTGCGCGACTTCGGCTACCGCGTCTGAGCACGCCGCCGGGCGTCCGGGGAGCGCGTTCCCCGGGCGCGCGCGACGGCGGGCGCGCCGCCGGCCTCGAGCACGGCGCACCCGCGGGCAATCGCGCGCCCGGCGGGCAACGGCACGCTCGGCGGGAGACCGCACGCTCGGCGAGTGACCGCACGCGCGGCGGGCTCGGCGGGCGCGCCGCGGGCCTCAGGTGCGCCGTGCCCTCGTCAGTTCCTCGTAGAGGTGCTCGAACCATTCGGCCGTCCCGGCCATCTCGACGCCCTCGGAGCTGGCGGCGGCTCCGGACCGCAGCCGGCGGTGCGTGGCCGGCTCCATCGCCTTGAGGATCCCCGCGGCCAGGGCCTCCGGCGACTCCGGCTCGGTCAGGATCCCGTTCCAGCCCGAGGAGACCAGTTCCGGTATCCCCCCGACCTCGGTGGAGACCACCGGCACGCCGGCCGCGAGCGCCTCCATGACGACCACGGGAAGCCCCTCGTAGTGCGAGCTCAGGACCAGCAGGTCGGCAGCCGCCACCAGCCTCCTCGCCTGCCTCACCGGGCCCAGGACCCGTACCCGGCCCTCCAGCCCGCGCCGCTCCGTCTCGCGGACGATCCCCTCCCGCAGCGGCCCGTCCCCGGCCAGCAGGAAGAGCGCGTCCGGGCGCGCGAGGAGGACCTCGGCCGCGGCCCTGACCAGCAGCGCGTGGTTCTTCTCCGGCCGGAAGTTGGCGACGCAGACCACCAGGAACGCCCCTTCCGGCACGTCGAACTGGCGCCTGACGGTGCCCGCGCGCATCGCCCAGGAGCGCTGCCCGATGACGTCGACACCGTGTACCCGGGTCAGCAGGCGGCGCGCTCCCCGGACGGAGGGGGAGCACGCCACCTGTGACGAGACCGCGACCGTCCGGTCGTCGAGCCTGCGGACGAGGTAGTCGAGGAGCAGGCTGACCGCCGCCGTCAGGCGGCCGAGGCGGACGGTGGACGGCCGCCGGCAGTAGTGGACCGTCGACACCAGGACCGGCCGCCGGGGGGTGATCCTGGCGAACGGCCAGAGCACCGCGGCGGGGGTCGGCGAGTGCGCGTTGAGCACGTCGGGAGCGAGCCGGTGAACCGTTCTGACGAGGTGGGCGTAGGCCAGCGGGCGCGCTTTCGAGCTGAGGTCGACGACCGTGATCCCCGAGGCCCGCAGCTGTTCCACGAGCTCGCCGGTCGACGCGTGCAGGCACACGACCGTGTAGTCCTTGTTCACCCTCGGGGCGCGCCGCAGCCGCTCGACGAGGAGCACCTCGACGCCCCCGGCGTCGAGTGTCTTGACGACCTCGCACACGCGAAGATCCCTCATCGTGTCCTTCCTGGTCGGGGCGGCGCGGTCACCGCGCCGCCCGGGATCCGGCGATGGGCCGGGGCGGGACGGCGGGTTCCGGCGCGTGCCCGGGCGGCCGGGATCGAGGGCGCTCCCCGCGCCCGGCCTCGGTCCACGCGACCGCGGCCAGCACGCTGACGACCAGCATGATCGGCATTCGCTGGCGGAAGATCAGGCCGATGTTCGACATCGTCGTCGCGTAGGCGACCGTGCCCGGGGCGACGAACAGCACGAGGGCGAACAGCAGCGCCCGGTTGTGCCCCCACAGCCGGCGCGCCCCGCGCAGCGCGCTGTAGAGAAGGTAGTACCACAGGAACGTGTCCACCTTTCCGAGCTGCAGCGCCAAGCTGCCCCCCATCCAGGGGAACGGGGCCAGGAGCGTGTAGAACAGCTTCGGCACGAGCGCGCCCCAGGCATCGCCGCCGTCCTCGAACAGCACGCCGGAGCCGCCCTCCGCGCTGGACCTGCGGACCATCTCCGACTGGCCCTGGTCCAGCTGCTCCTGCAGCGCCGTGAAGGACGCCCCGCCGTCCGCCTGCGCGATGAGCACCAGGATGGGGATCAGCACCAGGATCGACACGATCAGGGAGTGGACGGACAGCTTCCGCTGCACCGGGGAGAGCCCGAACACCAGGGGCACCGCGCACATGAGCACCATGTACGGCCGCACGTGCCACAGTGCCCACAGCAGGGGGATCACGGCGACCAGCTTCCGCACGTCGAAGCGCCGCACGTTGGAGACCACGAGCCACAGGCAGGCGACGACGAGGAACGCGTTTATGCCGTCCTTGAACGTGTCGGACGTGTGCAGCAGGAGGGCGGGGAGGAAGGCGACCACGACCAGCAGCCGGAACGCCGCCCGCTCGTCGGCCCCGACGGTCAGCGCGAACCTGTACATGACGACGCACAGCCCGCCGGACAGGGTGGCGAGGACCGCCGTGCAGGCCAGCGTGGCCGGTCCGTCGCACAGGTAGACGATGACTCCGAAGAGGTTGCACGGCACCTCCATGGAGTAGATGGAGGGAATCTGGTCGGAGGTGACGAACCAGAAACCCTCGTGCCTCCAGTACGCGGCGACCTCCATGGCCTTGGCCAGATAGACGCGGTTGTCGCCGCCGTACTCGATGAGGCGGGGCTGCATCACCAGGACGTGCACGACCAGGCGGGCGGCGAAGGCGAGGAGCAGCACCGGGATCGCCCGGCTCGCCTGCTCCATCCCCAAACTGGCATAGGTAAGAAAAACCAGAAATACCGCCATTGAGAAGACGAGAAAAAACTCCATGAATGAGATCACCTTAGAAACGCATCGAGGTCATGCGCTGTGGGCCCGCCGCGGCCGGCGGGCCGGCGGAGCCTTCCGGGGGAACCCGCCGGGCACACCGGAAAGGACGCTCCGGACGCCCCGGGAACCCCGGGGGCCCGCGGCGTCAGATGACCGGCCGGCCGGTCATTTGACGCCGCGGACCACGTACATCCCGCGCCGTCTCTCTATCGAGACGTCGCTCAGGGCGAGGTCCTCGGTCCAGCGCCTGATCCGCCGCCGGGTCTGGGGTTTCTCGTACCGCGGGGCCAGCCAGTCGAACGTGTCCAGAATCGACCAGTTCCGCATCGTCTCCTCGTCCGTCAGGCCCAGGTGCCGGTGGTTGGCCACCGGCACCAGCCGCACGAGCCCCTGTCCCACGCCCGGGACGGCGCTGAGCGCCATGGACAGCGGCAGCAGGCGCGGCACCGCCCTCTCGACCAGGGTGTAGAGCCTCGCGGGAGGCATCCGCCGGGTGAAGGGGCGGATCAGCTGCCGCAGGTGGGGGTAGGCGATCATCGCCGCGTAGACGTCGACGCAGAAACGGCCCCCCGGCCTCAGGTAGCGGAACAGCGTCTTGAACGTCCGTTCCACGTCCGGGGTGTGCTGGACGACTCCGAGGCAGAGCAGGAAGTCGAAGGAATCCTCGGGGAACGGCAGCTCGTAGACGCTCGCCTGGACGAGTCTCAGATTGGGGAAACGGCCGTTCGAGGCGGCGTTGGCATGGACCGCGCTGGAGATGTCGAAGGACGTCACGAGGGCGCCGGTCTCGCACAGCACCTCGGTGAAGCGTCCCGCCCCGCTGCCGCACTCGAGCACGCTCCGGCCCCGCAGCCCGTCCGCGGACCAGCCGCTCCCCGTCATCAGCCGATCACGTGAGATCGGCATGCCGACGTGCGAGTCGAGCTGCGTCAGCCGATGCCTGTTCCACTGGAACCCGAACCCCTCCGCGTAGTTGTCCCGGGGAACGAACCGCGCGATCCCGTCGTCGACGGGATAGTCCGCCCCGCACCCGGCACAGCACAGCCCGGCCCCGTACGCCTCGGTCCCGTGCGCCCCGGTCCCGCGCGCCTCCGCCTCGTACGGCTCGATCCCGTACGGCCCGGCTCCGTCATGGAGCGAACCGCCGCACCGGGGACAGCACAGCGCGGGATGCCGGAGGACACCGGCACCCGTGTCAGCCGTCGTGTCTTCCGCAAAGGTCATCCGACCACCCGTTCAGCGAGAGGGAGTGAAGGGCCGCGACGTCGCGGCCGGCTCCCGGCGTACCGCCACAGGCGTCCGCCGGGTGGGCGAGCACGCGCGCCGGGCGCCCACGACGAGCACGGAGTCATGCCGTTCACCACGTTCGCTCACAAGCTCGCACGTCATGGCCGCCGGGTGGCGCCCGGCGGCTCCCCCGCGAGCAACGATCTTCGTGATCCTTACCAGCGGTTGGAGTTCGCCGCGACACGCCCCCCGGCGCCAACCACCTGCGAGCGGCCGGGGTCGGTTACTCTCAGCAAGATCACGGTAACGGCGGGCCCCGGACGTCCCGGCCCGTCACGAGAACACGGGGCAGGGGCGTCACGAGCCGCCGGCGCCGGCAAGCGATGGAGGGCCCGATGTGCGGGATAGCCGGAATGGCGTCGATGTCGCGCCCCGATCCCGAGCTCGTCCGCAGCATGTGCGAGGTGATCGCGCACCGGGGTCCCGACGGCTCCGGCTTCCACGAGGACGAGCACGCGGCGCTCGGCATGCGCAGGCTGGCGATCATCGACGTGGCGACCGGCGACCAGCCCGTCTACGGCGAGGGCGGGCGGGTCGTGTCGGTCTTCAACGGTGAGATCTACAACTTCGCCGAGTTGCGGCGGGACCTGGCCGGCCGGGGCCACCGCCTGAGCTCGGCGGGCGACTCCGAGTGCCTCGCCCATCTCTACGAGGAGTACGGCGCCGACATGGTCCACCGGTTGCGGGGGATGTTCGCCTTCGCCGTCTGGGACCGCGACCGGCGGCGGCTGGTCCTGGCCCGGGACCGGGTCGGGAAGAAGCCGCTGTACTGGAGGTCCGACCACGCCTCGATCTGGTTCGGCTCGGAGCTGAAGTCCCTGGCCCGCGATCCCGGCATGCGCCGCGAGATCGACCCCGTGGCGCTGCACCACTACCTGACCTACCGCTACGTCCCCGCGCCGTGGTCGATCTACCAGGGCGTGCACAAGCTGCCCCCGGGCCACGTGCTGGTCTGGGAGGCGGGGCGGGTCACCACGCACCGCTACTGGGAGCTGGACCGCACCCCGCGGGTGGTGACGGACGAGCGGGAGGAGGAGGAGCGCCTGCGCGAGCTGATCCTGGAGTCGACCCGGATCCGCATGGTGAGCGAGCGCCCCATCGGGGCGTTCCTCTCGGGCGGGATCGACTCGTCGGCCGTGGTGGCGGCGATGGCCATGCAGAGCCGCGAGCCGGTCAAGACGTTCTGCGTCGGCTTCGAGGACGACCGCTACGACGAGCGCGCCGAGGCCCGGCTGGTCGCCGAGCGCTACTCCACCGACCACCACGAACTCGTCGTGACGGCGGACCTCCTCGGCGTCCTGCCCCTGCTCGCCTGGCACTTCGACGAGCCGTTCGCCGACTCCTCGGCCGTCCCCAGCTTCCACGTGGCGCGGCTGAGCCGGCGGCACGTCACGGTCGTGCTCAACGGCGACGGGGGCGACGAGTGTTTCGGCGGCTACCGGCGCTACGCCCTGATGAACCAGGCCGGCAGGATCCCGGCCATGCCCCGCGCCCTGGCGGCGGCGTCCGCCCGCGCCGGCACCCTCATCACCGAGCGGAGCGGGTACGGATCGCCGCTCCGGCTGCTCGGCCGCGTCATGCGGTTCGCCGCGGAGTGCCCGTCGCGGCGCTACGCCGGCCTGATGTCCTGCTTCACGGCCGAGCAGAAGGCGGAGCTCTACAGCCCCGCGCTCCGCGAGCGGCTGGCGGGGGTGGACAGCCACGGGCTGCTGGAGGAGACCTTCGCGGACTCGTCCGCGGTGACCGCCCTCGGCCGTGTCCTGGACGTCGACACGACCACCTACCTCCCGTACGACCTGCTGGTCAAGGTCGACGTCACCACGATGGCCAACTCGATGGAGGCCCGCTCGCCGTTCCTGGACCACCGCCTGATGGAGTGGGCGGCGGGGCTTCCCGACCCGCTGAAGGTCCGCGACCGGCGGACCAAGCTGCTGCTGCGGCGGGCGGTCGCCCCCTGGCTGCCGGGCCGGCTCCCGCACCGTCCCAAGCGGGGGTTCGGCGTGCCGCTCGCCACCTGGCTCAGGGGCGAGCTGCGGGAGCTCTCCCACGACGTGCTCACCGACGGCGCCGCCCGGGGCAGGGGGCTGTTCCGGCAGGAGGTGGTCCAGGACCTGCTCCGGCAGCACGCCGAGGGAGCCGACCACGGCGACCGGCTGTGGGCGCTGCTGCAGTTCGAGCTCTGGCACCGGGCGCACGCCGTCCCGGACGGCCCCGTCATGGCGGAGATCGGATGCCCGGGGTCCTGAACAGGAGCGCGGCCCTCACCCAGGCGGTCCAGACGATGGCCAGCCACGTCCTGCGGCTGACCCTGGCGGCGATGACGGGCGTCCTGATGGCGCGCACCCTCCAGCCCGAGGGCCGGGGCGTCTACGCGATGCTCGCGACCACCGGCGGGATCGCGGTCGTCCTGGGCAACCTGTCGATCGGGAGGTCGCAGATCGCGCTGTGGCGGGACCCCGCGCGACACCGCGCCCTGGCCGGCAACGGCCTGCTCCTCGGGCTGCTCCTCGGACTCGCCTCCGCCTCGGTCACCCTGGCGGTCGTGACCGCGTTCCTTCCCCTTCCCTCGCCTCACCTGCTCGTCATCGCCCTGCTCGCGGTGCCGTTCGGCGTCGCGGCGGTGAACCTCAACGGGATCGCGTTGCTGCGGTCTCGCACCGACCTCGTCAACCGGGGGGTCGTCACGTCCGCGCTCGTCCTGAACCTGCCGGTCCTGGTGCTCGCGGCGACGGGACACCTCACCGTCACCGCGGTGATCGTCTGCTGGACGGCCGCCGTGAGCGCGCCCTTCTGGCTGCTCCTGCGGCCGCTCGGTCTGCGCGCCATGCGCGTGGAACCCGCGCTCGCCCGCCGCCAGCTCGCCCTGTCGTGCCGGTACCACGCCGGGCTGGCGGCGTTCCATCTCCTGCTGACCGTCGACGTCTTCCTGCTGGGCGTCCTCGTCTCCCCCGCCGAGGTGGGCCTGTACACCGTCGGAGCGGCTTTCCTGACCTTCTCGCGGGTGCCCGCCGACGCGGTGACGCAGGTCGCGCTCCCCCGCCAGGCGGTGGAGGACGAGCTCGGCGCCAGGGACGTCAGCGTCCGCGTCCTGCGGCTCAACCTGCTGCTGTCGTCCGTCTTCGTGTGCGTACTGTCGGCCGCCTCACCGGTGCTCGTCCCCCTGCTCTACGGCGCCGCGTTCGCCGGCAGCGTGACGCCGATCCTCCTCCTGGCCCCCGGCATCGTCGCCCTGTCGCTGCTGCGGCCGGTCGAGCAGTATCTGGTACGGCTGGACCGCCCGATGACCATGACCGCCTTCGCCTCCGGCGCCCTCGCGGCGAACCTGGCGTTGAACGCCCTGCTCATACCCCGGTGGGGGGCCACCGGCGCCGCCCTGGCCGCGAGCACCGCCTACACCGCCCTGGCGGCGGCCGAGATCACCTGGTTCGCCAGGACGACCGCGACCGGGGCGCGGGAGTTGCTGCCGCGCCTGTCCGACCTGCGTTCCGTGGTCCCGGCTTTCCCGCGCCCGTGATCCCCGGGCGGCACGATCGGCCTCCCGCCGGAATTCCGGCCGACAACGCCGAATCGCCGAACGGGGGGTCAAGCTTTCCGCGGCGACATTACCCTGACCGCGGCCCCGAAAGGACGACCGGCTCGTCGGCCGCCGAAACCTCGACCGAGTACGGCAATCGCGATCCGCCGGGTCATGTCACCACCGGCCATTCCATTTCCGCGCGCACACCGCTCTTCCAAAAAGGTCATAGGTCGCGATTCATCTGATCCTGCTCGCCGCTGCGGCCGCCGCCGACCTGCCCGTTTCACCGATGACGGTGATACTCCGCCCAGCCGCGTGAGGGCTTAGATCATGTTCAGGTAGGGAGAAGGAAAAACATCCCGCCGCCGACGTGACGATGCCGGTGAACGAATCAAAAAGGGGTTAGTTTCTCCGAAGTGACCAGGCCCATCACCGAGGAGCCCGTAATGAAGCCGGACGGTCGGATTCGTGTCATGGAGATCATCGCACGTATGAATGTCGGCGGACCGGCCACTCAGGTCATGGGACTGTACGAGGAACTGAACCCCGAGGAATTCGACCACCGTCTCTACACGGGCCATGTCGAGGGCGGCGAGGGCGACCATCTCCGCCTCCGGAACTCGGGGGTGGAGGTCCACCGGATTCCGGGGCTCGGCCGTTCGGTCCGGCCGGCCGACGACTACCGTGCCCTGGCCGCGCTGACCGGGGCCATGCGCGGGTTCCGCCCGCACGTCGTCCACACCCGGACCACCAAGGCGGGCGCGCTCGGACGGGCGGCCTCCTGCCTGTCGGGCGTCGGCTCGGCCCGGGTGCACGTGTTCCACGGGCACCTCCTCCACGGATACTTCTCCCCGCCCAGACGTCACCTCTACGTCAGGACCGAACGGCTGCTGGCCCGCGTGTCCGACCGGCTGGTGACGGTGGGGGCCCGGGTCAGGGACGAGTTGCTGCAGGCGGGGATCGGCCGTCCCGGGCAGTACGTCGTCATCCCGCCCGGGGTCCGGCCGGGACCGGTCCCCGACCGCGGCGCGGCCCGCGCGGCGCTGGGAATCCCGCAGGACGCGCCCGTGGTGGCGTACGTGGGCCGCCTCACCCAGGTGAAGCGGCCGGACCGGTTCGTCGCCGTGGCCCACGCGGTGCTCGGCCGCATCCCCGGCTGCCACTTCGTCATGTGCGGCGGCGGCGAGCTCGGGCGGCAGGTCGAACGGGACGCCGAGAGCGTCCGCGACTCCTTCCACCTGCTCGGCTGGCGCAGGGACGTGGAGACGGTCTACGCCGCCGCCGACGTGGTCCTGCTCACCTCGGACAACGAGGGCACCCCGCTCACGCTCGTCGAGGCGGGAATGGCGGGCACCCCCGTGGTCTCCACCCGGGTGGGAAGCGTCGCCGAGGTCGTCAGGGACGGGCACACCGGCCTGCTGTCGAGCACCGACCCGGACGAGCTGGCGGCGCACACCGTCCGCCTGCTGTCCGATCCCGGCCTCGCCCGCCGGATGGGCGGCGCGGCCCGCGACTGGACGACGCACGCGTTCGCCCTGGACCGCCTCGTCTCGGACACCGAGGACCTCTACCGGTCGCTGTGCGAGACGCGCGGCCGGCACCTGCTCGCGCGGGGGAGCAGCCGATGAGGGTGCTGGTGACGGGCGGCGCCGGCTTCATCGGCGCGCACACCTGCCGGACGCTGGCGGCCAGGCCCGACGTCGGGAACATCACGGTGCTGGACGACCTGAGCAGCGGGGATCTCGCCAACCTCGACGGCGTCGAGGCCGACGTCGTGATCGGCAGCATCCTGGACCGGGACCTGCTGACGGACCTGGTGGCCGGCGCCACGCACGTGATCCACCTCGCCGCCAGGCCGTCGGTGCCCCGCTCGCTGGCCGACCCGCTCGCCTCGCACGCCGTCAACGCGACCGGCACCCTGTACGTGCTGGAGGCGTGCCGCGCGAGCAGGCCGCACGTGATCCTCTCCTCCTCCTCCTCGGTGTACGGCGACCGTCCCGAACCCCGCAAGCACGAGGACCTGCCGACCAGGCCGCTCAGCCCGTACGGGGCCGGCAAGCTCGCCGCGGAGGCCTACGCGCTGGCCTACGCGCACAGCTACGGCCTGCCTGTCCTGCCGTTCCGCTTCTTCAACGTCTACGGCCCGCTGCAGAGCGCCGGGCACGCGTACGCGGCGGTGATCCCGGCGTTCGTCTCCGCGGCGCTGCGGGGCGAGCCGGTCCCGCTGTACGGCGACGGCGGCCAGGCGCGGGACTTCACCTACGTGGAGTCGGTGACCGGGGTCCTCGCCGACGCGGCCGCCCGCCGGGTGACGAGCACGAAGCCGGTGAACCTGGCCTTCGGCACCCGTGTCTCCCTGCGGCACCTGATGGACGTCATCTCCGAGATCCTCGGCCGGGTGGTGGAACCGGTGTCCCTGCCGCCGCGCAGGGGCGACGTCCGGGAGTCCCAGGCCTCCGCCCGCCTGCTGCGCGAGCTGTTCCCCGGGGCGCGCCCCGTCTCCCTCGAGGAAGGGCTCCGCACGACGGTGGCGTGGTTCGAGAAGACGCGGGCCGAGGACGTCGAGGCGGTGGCCGGCGTGCAGGCGTGAGCGGCCGTCTCCCGCCGACGACAGAGATCTCTCTCCAAGCACATGATGAGGAGAAGCCCGTGAGCAAGACATCACCCACCAGATATCTGATAACGGGCGGCAGCGGATTCATCGGCTCGCACCTGGCCGACGCCCTGCTCGCCCGCGACGACTCCGTCGTCGTCCTGGACAACCTCTCGACGGGACGGCTGGAGAACCTCAGGCCGCACCCGAACCTGCGCTTCGTGCACGGCTCGGTCCTGGACGAGCTCATGGTCGACGAGCTGGTCCACCGGTGCGACGTCGTCGTCCACCTGGCGGCCGCGGTCGGCGTCAAGCTGATCGTCGAGCAGCCGCTGCGGTCCCTGACGACCAACATCCGGGGGTCGGAGATCGTCATCGAGGCCGCGCACCGGTACCGGAAGAAAATCCTGATCACCAGCACGAGCGAGATCTACGGCAAGAACTCCTCGGGCGCGCTGCGCGAGGACGCCGACCGCATCCTCGGCAGCCCCGCAGTGGTCCGCTGGGCCTACAGCACCGCCAAGGCCGTCGACGAGATCCTCGCCAACGCCTACCACAAGGAGCGCGGCCTGCCGACGATCATCGTCCGGCTGTTCAACACGGTGGGCCCGAGGCAGAGCCCGAGCTACGGCATGGTCATCCCGAGCCTCGTCCGGCAGGCGCTGTCGGCCGTCCCGTTGACCGTGTTCGGCGACGGGACCCAGACCCGCTGCTTCGCGCACGTCGCGGACGTCGTCGACGCGCTGCTCAGGCTGCTCGACGAGGACGCGGCGGTCGGTGAGACCTTCAACATCGGTTCCGGCGACGAGGTGAGCATCATGGAGCTGGCGAAGCTCATCGTCGAGTTCACCGGGTCCACCTCCGGGATCGACCTCATCCCCTACTCCGAGGCCTACGAGCGGGGGTTCGAGGACATGACCCGCAGGGTTCCCGACACCGCGAAGCTCAGCGCGCTCACCGGCTGGGTCCCGCGGCGCAGCCTCGACGAGATCCTCACCGAGATCATCAGGGAGGCCTCCGGGGAGCCGGCGGCGTCCACCCCGTGAGCGGGACCCTCGCCCTCGTCTCGGGAGCGGCCTGCGCGCTCAGCGCCACGGCCGTCGTACCGCTGAGGCGTCTCGCGGTCCGCTGGAACCTCGTCGACAACCCCGGCGGGCACAAGGCGCACGCCCGCCCGACCCCGTACATCGGCGGCATCGCGATCGTGACGGGCACCGTCGTGCCCTTCCTGATCGCCCTCGGCCTCGCCGACCTGCAGATCACCGCGATCATCCTCGCCGCGGCCGCGGTGTCCGTCCTCGGGCTGATCGACGACATCGCCCCGCTGCCCGCGGTCACCAGGCTGGCCGTGGAGACCTCGGTGGCGGTCGGGGTGGTGCTCTCCGGCGTCCAGGCGACCGTGACCGGGACGTGGCTGGACGGCGTCCTCACGGTGGCGTGGATCGTCGTGATGACGAACTCCTTCAACCTGCTGGACAACATGGACGGCGCGCTGGGAACCGTCACCGCCGTCACCGCGGCCCTGCTGGCGGCCACCGCCCTGGCGCAGGGCCACGTCGCGCTCGCGCTGCTCCTGTGCGCGCTCACCTGCGCGTGCCTGGGTTTCCTGCCGTACAACTGGGCGCCCGCGAGGGTGTTCATGGGCGACTCGGGGTCGCTGTTCATCGGGTTCACGCTGGCCTGCTCGGCGGCCGTCCTCGCCGTCGGGCGTCCCGCGGACGCGGCGGTCGCCGGATTGTTCCTGCCGACCTTCCTGGCGACCCTCGACACCTGCGTGGTCTTCGCCTCCCGCATGCTGGCGGGCCGCTCACCGTTGCAGGGCGGCACCGACCACGTGTCCCACCGGCTGCGCCGGACCGGCCTGGGAACCCGCGCGGTCGCGGCGGCGCTCGGCGCGGTCGCGGCGATCTCCGGCGCCCTCTGCCTGGCGATGGCCCTGGGCCGGGTCTCCCCGCTCGCCGCGACGGCCGCGGCCTGCGTGATCGCCGTCGCCCTCGCCTGCCTGCTGCGGGGCGTGAGCGGGCGCGCGCCGGCCCCCTCCCCCGAATCCCTCCCGAAGATCCGCGAAAGGCGGCACTGACATGGAACTCCTCTATTACACGCGGCTCGCGCGCAGGAACTGGCCGTTCATCCTCCTGGCGCTGATCCTGGCGGTGGGCGCGTCGGCCGCCGTCACGGCCGGCACGCCGCCGAAGTACGTCGCGACGATCTCCATGCTGGTCTCGGGCCACGACAGGGAGGGGAGCCTGTCCACCGCCTACCAGGCGGGGATGCTGTCGGCGCAGCGGGTGCACTCGTACGCGACCCTTCTGTCCAGCCGGCGGGTGGTCGGCCAGATCACCGGCGAGGACGACGTGGAGCGCGTGCAGGCGAACATCACCGCGGAGGCCGTCCCCGGCACCGTGCTGCTGCGCGCCACGGTCGGCGACCCCGACCCCTCGCGGGCCGCGAACCTGGCCAACGCCCTGGGCGAGCGCTTCGCCGAGCTCATCGACCAGATCGAACGGCCCACCCCCTCCAGCCGCCCCATCGTGAAGGTCACGCTGGTGGACCGGGCGGAGACGCCCGACGCGCCGGTCAGTCCCAGGCCGGTGGTCAACCTGACGATGGCCCTGCTGCTCGCCCTGATCCTGGCCATGGCCGTCATCGTCGTCCGCGACCGCCTGGACACCACCGTCAAGTCGACGGAGGCGCTGCAGCAGGCGTCGGGCAGCTCGACCCTGGGGGTCATCGGCTACGAGCGGGACGCGCGGCGCCACCCGCTGATCGTGCGCAACCAGGGCCAGTCGTCCAGGTCCGAGGCGTTCCGCACGCTCCGCACCAACCTGCAGTTCATCGGCGTCGACCGGCAGCCGAAGTCGCTCGTGGTCACCAGCTGCCTGCCGAGCGAGGGGAAGTCCTCGATCTCGGCCAACCTGGCGATAACCCTGGCCCAGGCCGGCTGGCGGGTCATCCTGGTGGACGGCGACCTGCGCCGCCCGACCATCCCCGGCTATCTCGGCATCGAGGGGACGGTCGGCCTCACGGACGTGCTGATCAGCAGGGCCCAGCTGAAGGAGGTCGTCCAGGTCTGGGGCGAGCCGGGCATGTCGGTCCTGCCGAGCGGGCAGATCCCGCCGAACCCGAGCGAGCTGCTCGGCTCCGGCGGGATGCGCGAGGTGCTGGCCCAGCTGACCGAGACGTACGACATGGTGATCGTCGACGCGCCGCCGCTGCTGCCGGTGACCGACGCCGCGACGCTCGGCGCGCTCTGCGACGGCGTTCTCCTCGTCACCCGTCACGGCAAGACCCGGCGGGAGCACATGGCGCGCGCCACCGAGCTGCTGGCGTCGGTCAACGCCCGCGTGGTGGGGACCGTCCTGAACTTCTTCCCGCTCAAGGACAACACGTACTTCGGGTACGGGTACGGCTACGGATACGGATACGAGGCCAAGAAGTCCACGCCCAAGGTCAAGCATCCTGTGGGTGTGTGAGCAGCCGGAGCGGGACGGCGAGCGCTCTGGCGATGTTCCGCCCGGCCGCCCGGTGGGCCAGCCGGGAACCCTGGTAGGGGTCGGCGATGTCGAGCTCGTCCACCCGCACCAGCCCGCGCAGCGCCCGCGCCTCGTCGACCAGGGCGCGTGCCCGATGCGCGGGATCGCGATGCCGGGTGATCTTCCCGGGTGGCACGGCCTGCACCAGCGTGCCGAACTCGGCGATGGTGAAGGCCCGGCCGGCCGCCGCGAGATGCAGGGCCACCGCGTGCGCCCGGTGCCGGCCGGTGGCCGTGAGCACCAGGTCCGCCTCGGCCACCAGGCCGGGGACGAGCAGGCGGGAGCCGAAGTCCGCGGGGTCCCCGCCGAGCCGCACCAGCGTCCGCCGGGTGTGCCTGGCCATCTCCATCCCGGGCCGGGCGTGGGTGCCCGCGCTGATCACCTGGACCGCCGGGCACGGCCCGAGCGCCGCGCGGGTCAGCCGCTCGGCAAGCGGGGAACGGCAGATGTTGCCCGTGCACACGAACAGGATGCTGAACCGGACGCCCTCCCGGGGCGCCGGCGCCTTCCGCACGTCCCGCCAGCAGCGCGGGCCGCAGCCCTCGTGCCCGGGCGGGACGAGCCCGGTCTCCCCGTGGCCGGTGACCTCGGCGGCTCCTCCGATGGCGGGGCTCCGCGCGATCCCGGCGTGCTCCGGTGAGGCCCTCATGACGAGAGGGTAGATCGGCTCCCGTGCGTCACCGCCCGCGGCACACCGCTCTTTGCCCTTTTATACCGACGCACGCGACAGATCGTACGGAAGAGGTCCGTTTCCATCAGGGTGCGCACCCGCGCGGGTCCTCGGTGACGCGGGTCCGCTGCGGCCGGACGAGCGGCTGGACGGGGACCAGCGGCGGTTCCCGCGAGGCGACCTCGGTGAGGTCGAACTCCAGGGACCTCGACTGCCCGGGGGCGAGTTCCAGCATCACCGAGTAGACGGGGTGGGACCGCTCGGTCCCCTCGATGACGGCCGTCCGCTCGCCGTCGAGCCGGGCCCCGGTCATCCGGCCGCCGAGCCCGCCGTACAGCGACACCCACAGCAGGTTGGAGCCCACGGCGGGCCGCCGCGCGGGGCGATCGAGCCGCCCGGTGACGTAGGAGGGCAGCGTCCCTGCCGGGACGTCGTTGGTGAGCCTGACCCGCACGGTCGAGGAGCGCAGGCCGTCCCGGCAGGGGCCCAGCTCGTAGTCGAGGGAGCGGTCCAGGTAGTAGTCGAGCTTGCCGCCGGCGGAGTTGTTGACCACCAGCCCCGCGAACGGCCCCGGCCGTGACGGCAGCACGCCGCCGATGGGGGCGCGGGCCAGGATCCGCTGTTCCGCGCCGTGGCGGCTCCAGACCTGGATCCGCCGCTCGCCCACCATGCGGCCCATCACGGGCAGCAGCGCCGCGGGGTCGGCCAGCGACCTGGGCAGCGCCTCGCCGACGGCACCGGCGATCTCGAGGAGGAAGCGCTTGCGCGCCATCGGGTCGGTGTAGCGGGCGTAGGCCGCCCGCTCGGTGAGGTCGACGACGTTTGCCCCGGTCACCTTCTCCCCGCCGGGCAGGGTGACCGGGCCGATCAGCCCCAGCAGGTGGGCGAGCCCGGCCGGGTCGACGGCCACGGCGCCGTCGAGCCGGGTGCCGGCCCGCCGCTCCCACAACCCGGCCCAGGTGGCGGCGGCGTACGGGAAGTGCGGGGAGAGGTTGGAGACGGACAGCATCCTGGTCGCCCCCGGACCGTAGCGCCGCAGGAACTCCCGGCCGTGGTCGGCGACGGGGACGGGGCTGGTGAACAGGCCGGTGTCGGCGGACAGCCGTTCGACGGCGATCCGGCCCCGGTCGGCCCTCAGGATGCCGAAGGCTCCCACCAGGCCCCCGGTGCCCCGCGCCTCGGCGTTGGTCTGGAAGGCCAGGAAGTAGCGGCGCGGGCCGTCGCCGCCCAGCATCGGAGGGAGCAGCGCGGCGGCCGTCGCCACGTCGCCCAGCGTGGCGCGCAGCCGGTCGACCTCGCGCAGCGCCGTGCCGCGCGCCCGGTCCAGCCGGTCCACGCCGGTGTGCGCCGGGGCCGCCGCCAGGCGGGAGCTCACCCGCGCGAGCCGGGTGACGGCGTCGCCGAGGACCGGCGCCGCCGTCTCGGCGGTGGCCAGCAGCCGCCTCGACCCGCCCGGGGAGGGCGTGGCCGCCGCGACGAACGCCGCGCCGGCCCGATGGAGGCCGTCCAGCACGTCGATCAGTTCCGCGACCCCCTCGGCCAGTGCCCGGACGGTCGTCGCGGCGTCGCCCAGCACCGGGGTGCGGGTGAGCACCGACCAGTCCGCGCCGGCGGTCAGCCGCCGCGCCTCGGCCGCGTGCCGCCGGGCCTCGGCGAGCGGTCCCGCCATGAGGCCGGGTTCGGCCGCGCCCACCGCCGCGCGCAGCCGGAGCAGCGCGTTCTCGGTCGCCTCCAGGTGATCCCGCACGCTCAGACCGAGGTGGGCGGACCAGCCCCCGGCCGGTACGGCGACGGCGAGGGCCAGCAGGCACGCCGTGAGGGCCCGGCGGCGCCTTCCCTGCGGTACCCGATGCCGGCTGCGCCCGCTACGCGCCACTGGAGGATCGACGGCGCCGCACGGAGATCAGGATGCCGGCGGCCCCGGCGGCCAGCAGGCCACCGCCCACCGCGGCCACGGCCGTCAGGGGCGCTCCGGTGAAGGGCAGCCCGCCGTCACCGTCACCCGTCTCCAGTGAGACTCCGCGGACGCATCCCTCGTCGCCGTCACCGCAGCCGTCACCGCAATCGTCGCCGCATCCCCCGAAACCGTCACCGTCTCCGTCTCCGAAGCCGTCGCCGTCACCCCTGTCGGCCCCGGCGCCGGCGATGAGGCGCGCGAGGTTCCGGGCGGCGATGGCGAGGGACTCCGCGGCCGAGGCGAGGTGCGCGGCGGCCTTGGCGATCTCCTCGGCCTCGGTGGCCACCCGCTGGGCGCCGGTGGCCACCACCGCGGCGGCGGAGTCGGACGGCGCCGCGAGAACCGCGAGCGCGCCGGCCTCGGAGGCGATGTCTCCGGCCCTGCCGGCGATCTCCCTGGCCTTCCTGGCGCTCTCCCTGGCCCTGGCGGCGATCTTCTCCGCCTGGGCGGCGAGCGACGCGGCGTAGGAGCCGTCCCGCTCGTCTCCGGGGCTGGTCTCCGCGGCGGAGGCGGCCTGCCGGGCCGCGGAGGCGAGCCGCGCGGCGGCGGGAGCGACCCTCGCCGCACCGGCGGCGCCGTCCTCGCCGTCCTCCACCGCGCGGAGCCTGGCCTCCGCCGAGGCGATGGAGGCCCGCTGGGCGTCGAAGTTCGCTCCGCCGACGACGCCGGCGAGGTTCTCCACGGCAGTGGCGACCGCTCCGGCCTGCGAGGCGACGGCCCCGGCCTCGGAGGCGACGCCCTCGGCGTCGGCGATGGCGTCCTGGGCCTCGGAGGCGAGCCTCGTGGCGGCGGCGGCGAAGTCGATGGACGGCGGGTACGGGGACGCCGCCGATGTCCGGAGGCCGGTTTCGGCGGTCGCCGCCCCACCGGCCCCTACCGCCGCGCCGCTCCCGGCCATCACCGTGAGAAGAATGGACACAATGAACTTTCCGGCCATTTCGGGCTCCTCATGGCGAATATGTCAGTCCAGGAACAGACGCTTGGCACACAAACGACATGCCTCCGGAACCCGTTATATTTGCCTATTGAAAAGCCCGCCCGATCGGCTCACGCCCCTTACCGAATGATCGCCGACTGTTTATGGTGGCGAGACGGCCCGGCCCGGCCGAGGACCGCCCGGGCCGGACGGGCCGGACGGGTCACGGCGCGGCCTCGACCCGGTAGACGGGCCCCGACAGGCTGAGCGCGTACAACTCGCCGTCGTGGTCCTGGCCGAAGGACGACAGCTGTTCCACCGTGCCGAGGTCGTCGCCCCGCCCCTTCCCGCCGGGGGGCGCGGCCTTGACCCAGCCCGCGCAGAAGTCTCCGTAGACGAACCGTCCCTCCAGGCCGGGGATCTTCTTGCCCCGGTAGACGTATCCGGCGATGACCGAGCAGTTGCCGCCCTCGCCCAGCGGATACTCGATGACGGGGTCCACAGTGTCGCCGCCGTCGCCGTCACCGCCGCCCTCGAAGGGGTGGGTGCCCTCCTTCAGGTTCCAGCCGTAGTTGCGGCCGCCCTCGCCCTTCGGCTCGAAATCGACCTCCTCCCAGGCGTTCTGACCGACGTCGCCGATCCACATGTCGCCGGTCCTCGCGTCGAAGGTGAACCGCCAGGGGTTGCGCAGGCCGTAGGACCAGATCTCCGGCTTGGCGCCCTGCCTGCCGACGAACGGGTTGTCGCGGGGGACCTTGTACGGGGTGCCGCGCGGGTCGATTCTGAGGATCTTGCCGAGCCAGGTGTCCAGGTTCTGGCCGTTGCCCTGCGGGTCTCCCCCGCTGCCGCCGTCGCCGAGGGCGATGTAGAGGTGCCCGTCGGGCCCGAAGGCGAGCTGCCCGCCGTTGTGGTTGGCGTATGGCTGCCGCTGGGTCAGCACATCTCTGCGGCCGGTCGCCCTACCTCCGGAGAAGGCCCATTCGGTGAGGTGGGTGTGCCCCTCGCGGTCGGTCCAGTTGAGATAGAGGAAGTTCCCTTCCGGGTGGAAGGCCACCCCGAGCAGCCCCTGCTCGTTGCCCGTGCTGATCTCCCCGGAGAGGTCGACGACGGGCGCCTCGGCGACCTTCCCGTCCTTCACCGCGCGCAGCCGTCCCGTCTGCTCGGCGATGTAGAGCGTCGGGTCGTCCTTGCGCAGGGCCATCGCCACCGGCATGTCGAGCTGTGCGAACTCGGTGAAGCGGACCTTCGGGGCGGCCTCCGTCCCCGCCTCCCCGGTGGGTTCCGCCCGCGAGGCCGCAGGCGACGCGGCGGGAGGGACGGATCCGGATTCGGCGGCCCCGGTGGTCCCGGTGGAGGAGCAGGCGACCAGCGCCGCGCTCAGCAGGGCCAGGCCCCATCCTGTCCGGTGGGAGATCGGCACGGTTCTCAGCCTCCTGTGTTCGTCACCTGCTCAGGCGATCACTTGTACGCGCCGGGCGCCGCGCAGGTTCCGGCCGCGGGGCGACTCCCGCACGTCCCTGCCCTCCCCAGGCCGCGTACGTCCATTCTCCGTTCGCTGATTCTCAGTGTCTCTCCGAGGGTCAACGGCGTTCAGCCGGCCCGGCCCACGCCCCTGTGCACCCGAGCCGTACGGTCGATGAGCTCGCGCAGCGCGCCCTCGTCGACGTCGCCGAGCCGTTTCAGGTAGAGGCAGCCCTTTCCGGCTTTGTGGGGACCCAGCCGGGTGAGCACCGACGCGTGTCGTTCCTCGAACCCGCCCACCAGGTAGACAACGAGATGCTGCTTTCGCGGCGAGAAGCCCACCAGAGGCCAGTCGCCCGTGCGTCCGCTCTCGTAGGTGTGGCGATAACTGCCGAAACCGACGATGCTCGGGCCCCACATCACCGCGGGCTCACCGGTCACCTCGCGCAGGATCGCGCGGAGGCGCTCCGCGTCGGCTCGCCGGCGTTCGTCGGGGACCGCAGCCAGAAAACCGTCGACGCTGACGTCGGTCGGAACCGTCACCGGCTGTTTCGATGTCGCCATGGGGGCATGCTGACATACCGGTACGACAAAAGGCTGAGATCCGTGGCGCAACCCCTGGAACTCCCCCGGCCGCCCCCTCCCTAGACTGCTGGCATGCCAACCGCACTGATCACGGGGGCGACGGCCGGCATCGGTGCCGCCTTCGCCCGCCGCCTGGCCGCCGACGGATTCTCACTCGTCCTGGTCGCCCGCGACGAGAAGCGCCTCGTCTCCGTCGCCGAGGAACTGCGCCTGCGATACGGGGTGAGCAGCGAGGTTCTCGCCGCCGACCTGGTGACCGACGAGGGCCTGGAGGCGGTGGAACGGCGGCTCGGGGAGGGAGTCGACCTGCTGGTCAACAACGCGGGCTTCGGCCACCGGGGGCACTTCCTCGACGTGCCCGCGGAGGAGGAACTGCGGATGCTAAAGCTGCACTGCGAGGCGGTGCTGCGGCTGACGCTGGCCGCGCTGCCGGGGATGAGGGCCCGCGACCGGGGCGCGGTGATCAACGTCGCGTCGGTGGCGGCGTTCTTCCCCCGGGGCTCCTACAGCGCGTCCAAGGCGTGGGTGGTCAGCTTCAGCGAGTCCACGGCCGTCGAGATGGCCGGCAGCCGCGTACGGGTCATGGCCCTGTGCCCGGGGTTCGTGCACACCGAGTTCCACGAGCGCGCCTCGATGGACAAGTCGGGCATCCCCGAGTTCTTCTGGCTGTCGGCTGACAACGTCGTCCGCGAGGCGATGCGCGATCTGGCCCGGGGCGTGCGGGTGAGCATCCCCGACCTGCGCTACAAGGTGATCGTCAGGGTCGGCAGGCTGCTCCCCCTCGGCCCGATCGGCCGCTTCTCGCGCCGCCTCGCCCGCCGCTGAGGGAAGACCCCAGGAGAAAGACCGCCGGGGACCGCAGGAGAAAGGCCGCTGGGGACCGCAGGAGAAAGGCCGCTGGGGACCGCAGGAGAAAGGCCGCTGGGGACCGGCGGTGGGAGGCACCACCGATCTCCAGCGGTGCTCTCCACCGGCGGAAACCGGCCGGCGGAAAGCCACCGGCGACGGCGAGGAACACGAAAAGGGCCCGCGCCACGGGAGGGGGTCGTGGCGCGGGCCCTTCCGGCCTGCGGTGGTGGCCGGGACGCGTCTCGCGGCCCGGCGCGGTGGATCAGACGCGGGCGTTGGCCTCGTGACCGATCGCCAGACCCGAGACCGGGTCGAAGAAGTGCAGGTTGTGGGTGTCGACGATCAGCTCGATGTTCTGACCGGGACGGACGTGGCTGCGGGAGTTGACCCGGGCGGTCCACAGCGACTTGTCGCCCACCAGCGGCAGCGTCGCGTCCTCCTCGCCGTCGTCGGCGGCGGCGGCCACGGTGTCCTGGTGCTGGACCGGCGGGGCGTCGATCAGGAACAGCACGTTGATCTCGGAGCCCAGCTCCTCGGTGACCTCCGCGCGGACCGGCAGGCGGACCCAGCCGGAGGAGGAGCCGTTGGCGGCGATCGAGTCGTCGAAGTCGGAGGGGCGGATGCCCAGGATGATCTTCTTGCCGAAGTACTGGTCGAGGCCGCGCTTCTCGGCGAGGGTCTCGGCCGGCACCGGAAGCTTGAAGCCCGCGAACGCGACGGCGGCGCCGCCGTCGCCGCGCACCAGCTCGGCGTTGACGAAGTTCATCGACGGGGAGCCCATGAAGCCCGCGACGAACAGGTTGACCGGCTTGTCGAAGAGGTTCTGCGGGGTGTCGACCTGCTGGAGCAGGCCGTCGCGCAGCACGCAGACGCGGTCGCCGAGGGTCATGGCCTCGACCTGGTCGTGGGTGACGTAGACGGTCGTCACGCCCAGGCGCTCGTGCAGGGTGTTGAGGGAGGCCCGCATGGAGACGCGGAGCTTGGCGTCCAGGTTGGACAGCGGCTCGTCCATGAGGAAGGCCTGCGGCTCACGCACGATCGCGCGGCCCATGGCGACACGCTGGCGCTGGCCACCGGAGAGGGCGGCGGGCTTGCGCTTGAGGTACTGGTCCAGGCCGAGCATCTTGGCGGCCTCGCCGACGCGCTTGGCGATCTCCGCCTTGGGCATCTTGCGGAGCTTCAGACCGAAGGCGAGGTTCTCCTCGACGGTCATGTGCGGGTAGAGCGCGTAGTTCTGGAAGACCATGGCGATGTCGCGGTCCTTCGGAGGCAGGTGGTTGACCACCCGGTCGCCGATGGAGATCTCGCCGCCGCTGATGTCCTCGAGCCCGGCGATCATCCGCAGGGCGGTGGACTTGCCACATCCGGACGGACCGACCAGCACCATGAACTCCCCGTCCTTGATCTCAAGGTCGAGGCCGTTCACGGCTTTGACGCCGCCCGCGTAGATCTTGTCGACTTTGCTGAGAACAATGGATGCCATGGAAGTCCTTGTCGCCTCGGGCCAACCCCGCGTTCACCCGATATTGGATACGTTTTCATGCATCTCATCGGAAACGGACATCCATGTCAAGAGTCTGCCCGGTTCTGGCCTGTCAGCAGGACCGCTGTTGCCGCTTCGCACTGGATCGAACCTGGAAATCATGATGGAATCGTTTCCATGAACATGCGTCGTACGACGATCAAGGACGTCGCCGGGGCGGCCGGGGTGGGGGTCGCCACGGTGTCCCGGGTTCTGTCGGGCGGGTCGGCCAGCCCGGAGACCAGGGAGCGGGTGCTGACCGTCGCCGCCCAGCTCGACTACCGGCCCAGCGCGCTCGGGCGCAACCTGCGCCAGCGGCGCTCGGGCGGGATCGGGCTGCTGCTGCCCGACATCACCGACACCTTCTACGGCCGGGTGGCCGACGGCGTGCTCGCCTGCGCGCGCTCGGCGGGCGAACCGGTGATCGTGGGCGCGACCGGCGACGATCCCGAGTCCGAGGCCGAGCTGATCGGCACACTGTTGGAACAGGGCGTGGACCGGGTGATCGCGGTCCCCTCGGGCGACGGCGACAGCTGGGCGCCGACCCTGCGGGCCGGGGTGGTCACGGTGTTCGCGCACCGGCTCGCGGCCGGGCGCGACGACATCCCCGCGGTGGTGGCCGACGACCGCGCGGGGGTCAGGACCGCGGTCGACTACCTCACGGGGCTGGGACACCGGCGCGTCGCCTATCTGGGCGGCCCGGGGCAGGAGCAGCGCCTGTCGGTCTTCAGGCAGGCGCTGGGGCCCCTCGTCGACGAGGAGCTGATCGTCGTCGCCCGGGGCAGCCGCGACTCCGCGTACGCCGCCGCCGCCGGGCTCTTCCAGCACCGGCCGGACCTGACCGCCGTGCTGGCCGGGGGCAACCTGCTGGGCGAGGCGGCCGTGCTGGCGGCGCGGGAGCTGGACCTGCGCATTCCCCGGGACCTGTCCCTGATCATGTTCGACGACGTGCCCTGGGCCGAGCTGTGCTCACCGCCGCTGACGGTGATCGCCCAGCCGGCCAGGGACATCGGCTACCGCGCCGCCGAGCTGGTGCTGCGCGGCGGCGCCAGGAGGCCGCGGGGCGTGCTGCTGCCCACCGAGCTGATCGTCAGGGGCAGCTGCGCGCCTAAAGGGACTTCTCGATCGCCGCGATGAGGGCGGGGTCGTCGGGCTGGACGGTCGGCCGGAACCTGGCCAGCACCTCCCCGTCCCGCGCGACGAGGAACTTCTCGAAGTTCCACTTGACGTCGCCGGCCTCACCGCCCGCGTCGGGGGTGGCGGTCAGCGCCTCGTAGAGGGGGTGCCTGTCGTCGCCGTTGACCTCCGACTTGGCCAGCAGCGGGAAGTCGACGCCGTAGGTGGTGGAACAGAACTCCTGGATCTCCTCGGCGGTGCCCGGCTCCTGACCGTAGAACTGGTTGCACGGCACGCCGACGACGGTGAAGCCCCGCTCGCCGTAGGTCCGCTGGAGGTCGACGAGCCCCGCGTACTGGGGGGTGAGGCCGCACCGGGAGGCGACGTTCACGACGAGGACGGCCCGGTCACCGGCCAGCTCGGCCAGGGTGGTGGGCGCGCCGGCAAGAGTGTGAATGGAGATATCACGGATTCCCATGATCAGCAGCCTAATCCCTCTGTCACATTTGAGAGTTATGACGTCCACCAAGTGAAATGTGACCGACACCACAGGTGAGACGACGCCCGCCTCACCAATGCTCTGATCATTCTCTTACCGATCTTTGACAGGACCCCTGACAGGCGCTGTCGACTGGCCCGCCGCCGGATGGCCGGGCATCGTGTCGGCCGTCCCCCGTCCCCGAATCACAGGGAGTCCCATGTCGACGCTCCGCCGTACCGGTGTGCTGGTGATCACCTCGGTGCTCGCCCTCGGCACCACCACGGTCGCCCAGGCGTCCTCGGCAAGACCGGGCAACCAGGCCGTCGCCAGGCCCATGGTGTCCGCGCACGGCTGGAACAACAGCCAGTTCGGCTGCCTCAGCAGGCTCTGGACCAGGGAGAGCAACTGGAACCACCGCGCCCACAACCGCTCGTCGGGCGCGTACGGCATCCCGCAGGCGCTGCCCGGCGGCAAGATGGCCAGCGCCGGACGCGACTGGCGCACCAACCCCAGGACGCAGATCAGGTGGGGGCTCGGCTACATCAAGCAGCGCTACGGCTCGCCGTGCCGGGCGTGGGCGCACTTCACGACGCGGGGCTGGTACTGATCAGGGAACGGTGAATTGAAACCCCATGGCAGGGTGATTTTCACACCGTCTCCCGGCATGGGTGATTCGTCGGCCGTAACCGCCCCTTCTCCGAATCACCCGTAAATCCCGAAGATCGGGCAAACACCTTTCCTTCGCGTGTCCCATCCGCCGCTCGGCGCGCTCTCGCGTAATAGAAAGCGGCCTAGAGAGATCGCCGCGGCGTCTCATGCCGGAAACAGGCCGGAGAGACCGCGCGGACGTTCCCCGTCCGAGCCACGGACGCCGGATCGTCGGACGCCGGAGGGCACCACGTGCCCTCCCGCGCCTTCCGCACGCGGCCCGAGGACAAGGATCCACGTGAACAGCTACCGCGTTCTGCGCAACACCGTCATGACCGTGCTCACCGCCTCGGCGATGGTCGGTCCACCGACGGCGGGGCAGGCTGACAGCACCTCCGAGACGTCCAGGAAAGGGACGGCGAGGACGGTGTACCGCCTCACCTGGGCCACCCAGGCGAAGCCAAGGGTCAAAGCGGTCGCGAGGACCGCCAAGGGCAGGAACAAGACGATCGCCTATCGTCTCGTGTCCCGCCGAGCGTGGCCGCACCGCCAGTTCCGCTGCCTGGACAGTCTCTGGACCAGGGAGAGCAACTGGAACCACCGCGCGTACAACCGTTCGTCGGGCGCGTACGGCATCCCGCAGGCGCTGCCCGGCTCGAAGATGGGCGGCAGCGGCAGGGACTGGCGATACAACCCGAGCACGCAGATCCACTGGGGTCTGCGATACATCAAGAGCCGCTACGGGTCACCGTGCGGCGCATGGGGTCACTTCCGGTCGAGCAACTGGTACTGACCCGCACGGAGAGTGTCCAGGGGAAGGGAACACTCTCCTGACGCCCGGGGCCCTGCGGCCCCGGGCGTCACCCTCCGGGCCGCCCGGCCGCGCCGGCGGCCGTCAGCGGTTGAGGCGTACCGCCATCGCCTGGATGAGCATCTCCAGCCCGAAGGCGAACTCGGCCTCGTGGTCGCACTCGTCGAGTATCGGAGCCAGCTCGCCGACCTGGGGGAACAGGACGGGATCGACCTCGTCGACCCTGACGTCCGAGCGGTGGACCGGGGCGAACGTCGGGGTCACCCCGACCTCCCGCAGCAGCGAGCCCACGATGTAGGCGATGAACACGCGCAGGGCGCGCACCGCCTCGTCGCCGCCGAACCCCGCCTGGCGCAGCGTGTCCAGCGCCCGCTCCACGGGGAGCAGCCCGGCGGTGGAGCGGAGCTGGCGGCTGACCACCACCATCGTGCAGCGCGGGTAGTGGCTCGCGATCTGCCGGAAGGCGAGCGCCTGCATGCGCACCCGGTCGGTCCATTCGGCGTCCGGGTCGTCGGTGAACTCGATCTGCGACAGGACGGTCTCGGCCACCGCGTCCAGCAGCGCCTCCTTGTTCGGCACGTGGTTGTAGAGGGACATCACACCCACGCCCAGGTCGGCGGCGATCGCGCGCATCGACACCGCGTCGGCGCCCTCCCGCTCGATCAGCGCGATGGCCGAGGCGACGATGCGCGGCCTGGACAGTGGCTGGACAGGCATATGGCCGTCGTCCCCTCATCGGTTCCGTTGACGTACGTACAGCGTACGTGACAACCTCGATGGATACGTACGGTGTACGTCTCTGGAGGCCGCATGTCGACGCACGATCTCTACACCATTCCCGCCGAGCTCTCCACCTGGGACGTCGAGGCGGCCGGGGCCGCCCGCTTCACCTGGGAGTACGACGACGGCAGGGACCGCATGCTCGCCCTCTACCAGAAGGGCAAGGACAAGCAGTGGGACTCGGTCAAGCGCATCGACTGGGACCTGGAGGTCGATCCGTACAACGTGCTCGGCGTCCCCGACGAGACCATCGCGATCTTCGGCACCCCGCTCTGGGAGCGGATGGACGACAGGCAGCGCAAGGACGTGCGCCTGCACAACGCCTCCTGGCAGTTCTCCCAGTTCCTGCACGGCGAGCAGGGCGCGATGATCTGCTCGGCGCGGATCGTGGAGTCCGTCCCCGACCTCGACTCCAAGTTCTACGCCGCCACCCAGACCATGGACGAGGCGCGACACGCCGAGACCTACGCGCGTTTCCTCCAGGAGAAGGTGGGCCTGGCCTACCCCATCAACCCGCACCTGAAGTCGCTGCTCGGCAACACCCTGAGCGACTCCCGCTGGGACATGCCCTATCTCGGCATGCAGGTGCTCATCGAGGGCCTCGCCCTGGCCGCCTTCGGCGTGATGCGCGACATCACCACCAAGCCGCTGCCCAGGCAGATCCTCGCCTACGTGATGCAGGACGAGGCCCGGCACGTCGCCTTCGGCCGGATGGCGCTGCGCGACTACTACGCGCAGCTCGGCGAGTCCGAACTGCGCGAGCGCGAGGACTTCGTCATCGAGGGCTGCTACCTGATGCGCGACCGGCTGCGCGGCCGGGAGACGTGGGAGAACCTGGGGCTGACCAAGGCCGAGGTCAACGAGGCCATGGAGTGCGTCGACAAGTCCGAATATCTCAGGATTTTTCGCTCTCTGCTTTTCAGCCGCATCGTCCCCTGCGTCAAGGACATCGGGCTGTGGAGCCCCCGCCTGCAGCAGGCCTACGCCGACATGGGCGTGCTGGACATGGCCGGCCAGAGCCTGGACAAGCTGATGCGGCAGGACGAGGACATCGCCGAGAGGCTCGACGCCGAGAGGTTCGCCGCCGAGGAGGCCGAGCGCCACGCGGAGGTCGCCGAGACCGTCTCCCTCGGCGAGGAGCCGCGGTCCTGACCTCGTTCAGCCCGGGGCCCGCGCCCCCGCCGGACCACCCTCACCGGACCTCAGGGCAGGTGGAGGGCGCTCAGACCCAGCAGGAGGGCCTGCCGGTCACGGGTGGTCAGGCTCTCGTACGGCCGCGCGGCGCGGCGGTTCGTCTCCGCCTCGATCCGGTCGCGGGCGGGCCCCGGGGGCAGGGCGATGATCTGGGCCGCGGTGAGGCCCTCCCGCGTCCAGGCGCCGGCGTGCGCGTCGGCACGGTGGTAGCGCAGCACGGCCAGCCGGTTGAACAGCAGCACGCCCGGCGGGGTCCCCACCGGCTCGTGGGGCGGCGAGGCCTGGGCGAAGGCCGCGCCGCCGCCACCGGCCGCCAGGAGCCTGCCGGCGAGGTCCGCGAGCTCGGGCAGCCGGTCGGCCTGGCCGGCCCACAGCTCGCCGGTCACCGCCGCGTGCACCTCGTACAGGGAGGCGATGAAGGAGAGCGCGGCCTCGGTGGCGCGCAGCGCGCCGCCGTCGCGGGCGAGGGCGCCCTGGGCGATCTGCGCTTCGATCTCCGACCGGTCGAAGGGGTTGTAACGGTAGAGGGCGGCCAGCCCCTCGGCGGTGAGCGGCCTGGCGGGGAGCACGAATCGGAGATCGACCAGCAGGTCCGTCTGGAGGCCGGACCGCTCGGTGAGCTCCCGGCTGAGGGGCCTGCTCGCGATGTGAACGCCGAGATTGACCGCGTCGATCAGCGAAGCGATCGACGCCGCGTAGCCGGGCAGATCATCGAAGCGTGACATGCTGCGATATCTTGCCGCATTTTTTACCTTCCGAACCTTCCCAGAACGAAGGCGGCGGCTCCGGCCACGGCGGCGAGCGTACCGAACCAGGCGATGAGGGCGTCGGCCCGGTTGTCGAGGGGACGGCTCCCGTGCAGGGCCTCCTGGGCGCGCCGGTAGCGGATGCCCGTGTGGGTCAGCAGCAGGACGGCGCAGAACACGGCCGGGACGAAGGGGATGATCGCCACCGCGGGCGTGCCGGCACGCAGGGCCACCCCCGCGCCGGCCAGGCTGGTGACGGCCAGCATGGCGGTGGTGCGGACCCAGGCCAGGCGGGTCCGCTCGCTCTGCAGACCCGCGTCCCACAGCCTGTTCACCGGGGGCTCACCGGGACAGCAGGATGAGGATCAGGGCGAGCACGGCGACCGCCGCCACGCCGTACCCGAACAGGGGTGCGAGGGCGGGGGGCGGGAGCGGGGCGGAGCTGCGCAGGGCGCGCTGGACGCGGCGCCAGCGGGGGTAGGCCATCGCGGCCGCCAGGGCGGACAGCGACACCAGGACCACCGCGAGCACGGTGCGCATCCACGGGACGAAGACGTCGGCGGAGACGGCGGCCATCGCCACGCCGCCCGCGCTCAGCGCGAGCGACGTGCTCAACCAGGTCAGATACGTGCGTTCGTTGGCAAGGGTGAACCGGGGATCCGGCTCACGGTCCGGAGAGTTCATGAACTGTCCTGGGTCTTCATAGAAATGACGGTATTTCAACCACATTTCCCCTAGAGAACCCGGGATTTCCGGAGGTGCCCGCGGGCACCTCCTTCCGGTCCCGCCGGGCGGCGCCCCGCCCCAGGCGGGACGGGCGTGCCGCACCGGGGCGGCGGGGACTACCCGCAGGCGTTGGTCAGCTGCTGGACCCACTGCACCGAGTCGGTGGCCACCTTCTGGGCGGTGTCGACGGCGCTGTTGGCGTTGGTGACGTTGAAGCCCTCCAGGGTGCCGGAGACGCCCTCGGCGGCCTCCTTCAACGAGGTGTTGGCCGCCTTGTCGGCCAGGTCGCCCAGCTTGGCGCCGCCCTCGTTCAGCGCCTTCTCCATCGCGGCGGGGTCGTTGATCAGCCCGGAGACCTTGGCGGCGGTCTCGGTGACGATGCCCGCGGCCTGCACGCACTGCTGTGCCTTGTCGATGCCCTGGCTCACCTCCTGGAGCTCGGAGCAGCCGGTGGTGACGAGGACGGCGGCCAGCGCAGAGGCGGCGAGGACGGGAATTCGTCGCGGAAGGGGTCGCATGACCCGACCCTACCCAACGGGCCGCCGCGGCAGGCGGTGCCGTACCGGCTCGTTACCCACCGGTCCGCCGGCGGGCCGGAACGCGGGAGAGACGGCGGAGCCGGGAGACGCGAAGATCGCGAAACCGGAACGCGGGAGGTGGCGGAACAGGGCCGCCGCGATGGTCGTACGATCCTCAGTAGTCACGTGAGGGGGAGACCATGACAACCTGTGAGCACATCGTGGAGGCCCAGGACACGCCCGCGCGCACCCCGCAGGGGTGCGAGGAGTGCCTGGCGACGGGCGGCCGCTGGGTCCACCTGCGCAGGTGCCTGGCCTGCGGGCACATCGGCTGCTGCGACTCGTCGCCCAACAAGCACGCCACCGCCCACTTCGCGGAAGACGGCCACCCGGTCGTCGCCTCGTTCGAACCGGGCGAGGACTGGCGCTGGTGCTACGTGGACAACGTCATCGGCTAGTCGCGCTCCAGGGTGGCCTCTTCGAAGTCGATCTCGTGGAGGACCCGGCGGAGCACCTCGTCGTCGATGCGCCGCTCGTCGCGGAGGCGGACGAACACGTCGCGCTCGACCGTCAGCATCTCCCGGCGGAGCCGCCGGTAGACGTTGCTCGGCGTCTCCGTCCCCTCCTGCCCCGTGCCGCCGCCCAGGCGCTCCCAGGCGGTGAGGGTACGGCGCTCCGCGCGGGATCTGAGCTGGTCGACGACCTCCCGGTGGACCTCGTCGACGCCCTCCGCCACCAGCTCGTCCAGCCGGGCCAGCGAGGCCGTGGCGGCCGCCTGCTGCGCGGCCGCCTCCGCCAGGTTGTCGGTGTAGGTCTCCTGCGCGTTGGAGACCTTCAGCCTGCGGATCAGCGCCGGGAACGTCAGGCCCTGGACGAGGAGGGTGCCGATCACCACCGAGAAGGTGAGGAAGAGGAGCAGGTCACGGCCGGGGAAGGTCTCCGGGATGGCGAAGGCCGCGGCCAGGGAGACCACGCCGCGCATGCCCGCCCAGCTCACGATGGTCACGTTCTGCCAGGTCGGCGCGTGGGTCTCGGTCCTGCGGATCTTCTTCGACAGCATCCGGGGCAGGTAGATGCTGGGCACGACCCAGACCACCCTGGCGACCACCGCGGCGGCGAAGACGGCGAGCGCCATCCCGGCGAGTTTCCACCCGTCGCCCCACTCCAGCCCTCTCATGATCGGCCACATCTGCAGGCCGATCAGCGCGAAGACGATCGTCTCCAGGAAGAAGTCGAGGACCTTCCAGACCGCGTCGGACAGCAGCCGGGTGCCGAAGGCCGCCCTGGGCATGCGGTGGCCGATGTAGAGGCCGACGATCACCACGACGATCACGCCGGAGACGTGCACGCTCTCGGCCGCCAGGTAGACGGCGAAGGGGATGAGCAGCATGACGGTGTTCTCGACGAGCGCGTCGCGCAGCCGGACCAGCACCCAGGCCAGGGCCCAGGCGAGCGCGAGGCCCATCACCACGCCGCCCGCCGCGGAGCGGGCGAAGTCGAGGGCGGCGTGCTGCCAGGTGATGCCCTGCCCGACCGCGGCGGCGATGGCCACCCGGTAGGCGGTGAGCGCGGTGGCGTCGTTGAACAGGCTCTCCCCCACCAGGATGGTGACCACCTTGCGGGGCAGCCCGAGCCTGCGGGCCACCGCGACGGCGGCGACCGCGTCGGGCGGGGCCACGATCGCGCCCAGCGCGAACGCGGCGGCGAGCGGCAGCTGGGGCAGGAGCAGGTGGGTGACCCACCCGATGACCAGCGTGGTGAACAGCACCAGGCCGACCGAGAGCAGCGCGACCGGCCTGCGGAAGTCGTTGAGCCTCAGGTAGGAGCTGTCGATCGCCGCCGAGTAGAGCAGCGGGGGCAGGAACACCAGCAGGACCAGCTGGGGGTCGAGCTCGTAGGTGGGGACGAACGGCGACAGCACCACCCCGGCGAGCACCAGCAGCAGCGGCGCCGGCCATCCCTTGCGCCTGGCCACCGCGGCCACCGCGATCGCGACGACAGACACGGCCAGCATCTGCAGCACCGTCGACTCGTCCACGCCACCCCGCCCGATAGGGATCGATCAGCCTATGCGTCCCGGCGCACCTCGCGAACCGCCCGGGGCGGCCGAAACCACCACACGGCGCCGGACCACGGACCCGGCGGACGCCACACGGTATCCCCTCCGGCGGCGAGCTCGCGACCGGGGCCCGGCGGCGCCGGGTCCCGGAGGAAGATCACCAGTCGCGGTGCTCGTCCCTGTCGTCGCGGCGACGGCCCTCGCGGCGCCCGCCCTCGTACTGGCGCCCGTCGTCGTACTGGCGCTCGTCGTAGCGCTGCTCGTCGTAGCGCTGCTCGGGGCGGAGCCTCTCGCCGGTGGAGTGCGGCGGTTCCTGGACGTAGGGGCGGGGCAGTCTCTGGTCGGGCGCCGCCTGGCCGAGCAGGCCCAGCGGGTCGGACGGGTCGACGTCCTGCTGCGGGTAGGCGGGCGGCGAGCCGTACAGGTCGCGCAGGTCGGCCGGGTGACCGGCCTGGTGGGACTGGTGGGGCTGCTGGGCGCCGAACGCGTACGGGTCGGGCTGCGAGGGGGGCGGGTAGCCGCCGCCGTACTGGTCGGCCTGCGCGTTCCCGTAGGCGGCCTGCTGCTGGGCGGCGAACCCGAAGGGGTCGGTCGAGTTCTGCTGTCCCGGTCCGTAGGAGTCGGGCTCCGGCCGCTGGGCGGAGTCGGCGAACTGGCCGAAGAACTGGTCGGGGCGCGGCGTGAACGGGGCGGCCGGCTTCTGCCGGCCCTCCGGGGGCGCGAACGGGTCGACGGGCTGGGGCGGCACGCCGTACGGGTCCGGCTGCTGGGCGCCGAACCGGTCGGCGGGCCCGGCGTAGGGGTCGGGCCGCTGCTGGACGGGCGGGGCGGCATAGGGGTCGGGCTGCTGGACGGGCGCGGCGTAGGGGTCGGGCTGCTGGGCGCCGTACGGGGGCTGCGCGGGCGGGTAGCGGTCGCCGGACAGCTGGTAGGCGGGCTCACCGGGGACGCCGGGAACGCCGGGGACGCCGGGGACAGGGCCCGCGCCGAGCGGCTCGACGGGCTGCGGCTGCCCGTAGGGCAGGGAGTCGTTCACGATCATGTTCTCGCGCGGCACGGCGTCGGAGGAGCCGTACCCGGGGGCCATCCGGTCCTGGGGCGGCGGCACCACGCCCCGCGCGACGAGCACGTCGTTCGGGCCCAGGGCGGCGACCTGGCGGGGTTCGTCCAGCGGCGAGGGGGCCAAGGGGATGTGGCCCGCCGGGTCGGGATACTGCTGCGGCTGGGCGTAGTCCTCGGGCCGGGGCCGGGCGTACTGGCCGGTGCCGGGATACTCGCCGTAGGCCTGCGGCTCGTCCTGCGGGGGCTGCTCGGCGTGCACGGGCTCGCCCACCTCGTCGGGGTACTGCCCACCGGCCTCGACGAAGCCCTCGTCAAGGGTGTCGACCAGGCGCCCCACATCGCTCATGGGCATGCGGAAACTCGCGGTGCACATCTCGCCGCGCCACAGGCTCAGCACCAGCGTGCCTTCGTGCCAGGTGACCCGGAGCACCCGCTCCTGGCCACGCTCGTCAAAGAACACCTCGCCGAACGACGGCAACGGTACAACTTCCGACATGGAGGACATAGTGCTTTAACCAGCCTTTATTCGTCCACTCGACCTCGGGAAACCCTACCGAACCGGTCTTTCCATCCCTATCTTCCGCCCCAACGGCACCAGAACGGTAGACCTTCCCTTGACCTTACGAGGATTGATGAGCCGGGTGATCCAGCCAGTTTGCCATGCGAGGTGAACCCCGGGTTCCGGAATACGGGTATGCGTCCAGCCGCGACTCGCCGGAGCAGCCGCGACTGTCGGGCCGAACGGGTACGGTTGGCTGTCGTGCCGACCGACTCCATCGCCCCATCCGAAGACGTCTCCTCAAAGGTGGATATTCCCCCGGTTGAGGATCTGCTGAGCACCGCCGTCGAGGCGGTGGGCGGGGTCGAGCGCCCCGGCCAGATCACCATGGTGAGGGCGGTGCAGCACGCGATCGAGTCGGGCGACCACCTGGCCGTGCAGGCGGGCACGGGCACCGGCAAGTCGCTCGCCTACCTGATCCCCTCGATCAGGCACGCGATGACCTCCAAGGGCGCCGTGGTCGTCTCCACCGCCACCATCGCGCTCCAGCGCCAGCTCGTCGACCGCGACCTGCCGCGCCTCGCCAAGGCGCTGGCCCCGCAGCTGCCGCACGAGCCGGCGTTCGCGATCCTCAAGGGCCGCCGCAACTACCTGTGCCGCTACAAGGCGAGCGCGGGGTGGCCCGACGAGGAGCAGGACCAGCTCTTCGACCCCCGGGAGGTCAACGCGACGGGCCGGATGGTCCAGCGCATCCAGGAGTGGGCGAACGAGACCGAGACCGGCGACCGCGACGAGCTCGTCCCCGGCGTCAACGAGCAGGCCTGGCGGCAGTTCTCGGTCAGCGCCAGGGAGTGCCTGGGGGCCACGCGCTGCCCGAGCGGCACGGAGTGCTTCGCCGAGCTGGCCCGCGCCCGCGCCGGCGAGTCCGACGTGGTCGTGACCAACCACGCGCTGCTCGCGATCGACGCGATGGAGGACTTCCCGCTCCTGCCCGAGCACGAGGTGGTCGTGGTCGACGAGGCCCACGAGCTGGTCGACCGCGTCACCTCCGTGGTCAGCGGCGAGCTGTCGGAGACGATGATCACGGTGGCCGCGCGGCGGGTCGGCAAGCTCATCGAGCAGCACCTCGCCGACCGGCTCATGGAGAGCGGCGAGGACCTCAAGGCCCTGCTGGCCGCCGCTCCCGCCGGGCGCCTCGACGAGCTCCCCCAGGTGCTCGGGATGACGCTCGCCCTGATCCGCGACGCGGCGTGGGCGTGCATAACGGCCCTCGGCCCGCGCAACGGCGACAAGGACGACCCGGAGGGCGCGGGGCTGCGCAGGGCGGCCTTCACCTCGCTGGACGAGGTCCACGACACCGCGCAGCGCATGCTCGACGCCTTCGGCCACGCCGAGGAGGTCGACCGCGCCGAGGTGGTCTGGCTGGAGGCGGGCACCGACCGGCGCCCGCCCCTGCTGCGGGTGGCGCCGCTGACGGTGGCGGGCATGCTCCGCGACAAGCTCTTCGGCGACCGCACGGTCATCCTGACCTCGGCCACGCTCGCCCTGGGCGGCGCCTTCGACGGCCTGGCCCGCCAGTGGGGCCTGGGCGGCGGCAGGAGCGCCGCCGAGGACGAAAACGGGAAAGAGGGGAAGAAGGAGGGGAAGGGCGGCAAGGGCCGGGCCGGGTGGGCCGGCATCGACGTCGGCTCCCCCTTCGACCACCCGCGCAGCGGCATCCTCTACGTCGCCAAGCACCTGCCCCAGCCGGGCCGCGACGGCCTGCCCGAGGCCTACCTCGAGGAGATCACCGAACTGATCGAGGCCGCGGGGGGCCGCACCCTCGGCCTGTTCTCCTCGATGCGCGCCGCCAAGGCGGCCACCGAGGCGTTGCGCGACCGGCTGAGCGTGCCGCTGCTCTGCCAGGGTGACGACTCCACGATGCTGCTGGTCAAGCAGTTCGCCGAGGACGAGCCGACCTGCCTGTTCGGCACGCTGTCGCTCTGGCAGGGCGTCGACGTCCCCGGCCCCTCGCTGCGCCTGGTCATCATCGACCGCATCCCCTTCCCCCGCCCGGACGACCCGCTCAGTTCCGCCCGCCAGCGCCACGTCGCCGCCAAGGGCGGCAACGGGTTCATGTCGGTCGCCGCCACCCACGCCGCGCTGCTCCTCGCCCAGGGCGCGGGCCGCCTGCTGCGCAGCCAGCACGACAAGGGCGTGGTCGCGGTGCTCGACCCCCGGCTGGCGACGGCCCGCTACGCCGGGTTCCTGCGCGACTCCCTGCCGCCCTTCTGGCCCACCAACGACCCGGCGAAGGTCCGCAGCGCCCTCAAGCGCCTCAACGACTCCTGAGGCCGCCGGCCGCGCGCGGGACACCCGTGCCGAGGCGCCCCGCGCGGGACTCGTACGGACCGGTCGTGACGACGGACCGGTCGTGACTACGGACCGGTCGTGGCCCGGCACGGTCGTGGCCCGGCACGGGTTCCGGGGCATCCCGGCACGGGTTCCGGGGTGTCTCGGAGGCGTGGGCTCAGGAGGTGGTCTCGGCGATGGCCTGCAGGGCCAGCACGTACGACCTCAGGCCGAAGCCCGCGATGGTGCCGGTCGCCACGGCGGCGACCACCGAGTTGTGCCGGAACTCCTCGCGGGCGGCCGGGTTACTGATGTGCACCTCGACCAGGGGCGCGGTGCGCTGGGCGATGGCGTCGCGCAGCGCGTAGGAGTAGTGGGTGAACGCCGCCGGGTTCAGCACCACGGGGATCCGGCCGTCGGCCGCCTCGTGCAGCCAGCCCAGCATCTCGGCCTCGTCGTCGGTCTGCCGGACGTCGACCGACAGGCCGAGCTCCCTGCCGGTGTCCCGGCAGAGCGCGGCCAGGTCCGCGAAGGTCTCCGCGCCGTAGACATCCGGCTCGCGGGTGCCGAGCCGCCCCAGGTTGGGGCCGTTGAGCACGTAGACGGGTCTCATCGGGTCACTCACCGCTCCTTGATGGCCGCGCGCCTGCCGCGCCGCCGACGTCACTCACCCGGCGCGCCGCCCGGCACGGTCCCGCCGCGCCTCGCCGGTGGCCCGGACCCGGCCCCCGCCGCGCGGGCGCCCCCGGGCCGCCGGGGGCGTATGGGCACGGGGACGCGAGGCTCACCGGGCGACCTGGTGGTAGGCGGCCTCGAGGAGCTCCTCCGGCGGGTCGACCAGAGGGGACACCTTCGCCAGGTCGTCCAGGAGGACGAAGCGCAGCTTGGCTCCGCGGCTCTTCTTGTCGAGGCGCATGTGGTCGCGCAGTTCCGGCCAGGCCTCGCGGCGGTAGGCGGTGGGCAGCCCGACCGAGCTCAGGATGGACCTGGTCCGCTCCACGAGGTCGGCGCCGATCCTGCCGTCCAGGCGGGACAGCTCGGCGGCGTAGACCATGCCGATCGCGACGGCCTCGCCGTGGCGCATCCGGTACCCCTCGACGCGTTCGATGGCGTGCGCCAGCGTGTGGCCGTAATTGAGGATCTCCCGCAGGCCGCCCTCGCGCAGGTCGGCTCCGACGACGTCGGCCTTGATCTGGATCTTCCGCTCGATCAGCTCCCGGGTGTGCCGCCCCTCGGGGAGCCTGGCGCCCTCCGGGTCGTCCTCGATGAGCGTGAGAATCCGCGGGTCGGCGATGAAACCACCCTTGACGATCTCCGCGAGGCCGCCCACGTAGTCGTCGCGGGGCACCGAGACCAGCGTCGCCAGGTCGCACAGCACCCCGGCGGGCGGGTGGAAGGATCCCACCAGGTTCTTGCCCTCGGGGGTGTTGATGCCGGTCTTGCCGCCCACCGCCGCGTCGACCATGCCCAGCAGGGTGGTCGGCACCTGCACGACCTTGACGCCGCGCAGCCAGGTGGCGGCGGCGAACCCCGCCAGGTCGGTGGTGGCTCCTCCGCCGACGCCGACCACGGCGTCGGAGCGGGTGACGCCCGCGCGGCCGAAGGCGGACCACAGCCCCGCGGCCACCTCGACCGTCTTGGCGCGCTCGGCGTCGGGCACCGGCAGGGCGACGACCTCGTACCCGGCCGCCTCGATCGCGCCGCAGACCGGGCGGGCGATCTCCGGCAGGCTCTCCGGGTGGATCACCGCGACGGTGCTCACCCCCGCGCCGAGCAGGCCGGGCAGCTCGCCGAGCACCCCGGTGCCGACCACCACGTCGTACGGGCTCTCGCCGGGGACCTCGATCCTGGAGATCGTCACGGCTTCAGGCCCTCCACGATCTCGTCGACGATCTGGCCGGGCTCGCGCTCGTCGGTCGCCACGACGATCGTGGCCAGTCCCTCATAGAGGGGACGGCGGGCGTCCATCAGCTTCTTCAGCTGGCTGCGCGGGTTCAGTACGAGCAGCGGCCGCGCCGAGGCCAGGCCCACCCGCTGGACGGCGTTGGAGAGGCCGACCTCCAGGTAGATCACCGGATGCCCGGCCAGCAGCTCGCGGGTGGCCTCGGCGAGGATCGCGCCGCCGCCCAGGGAGAGGACGCCGTCGTGCTCGGCCAGCGCCCGCCGCACGGCGTCGGCCTCCAGCTCGCGGAAACGCTCCTCGCCGTCCTCGATGAAGACGTCGCTCACCGGCTTGCCCGCCGTGCGCTCCACGTCGGCGTCGGTGTCGCGGAAGGCGACTCCGAGCCGCTCGGCCAGGAGCTGCCCGACGGTCGACTTGCCCGATCCCGGAGGACCGATCAGCACTGCTCGGGGACTCATCTGCTCTCCTTCGACGCCGGCCCGCTCACCGGGGAACCGGGAGCGCCCTCGCCCGGACGCCCGCTCACTTGATCACCAACGAGGAGAGGTAGCCGGACAGGTTGCGGGCGACCTCCTCGACGGAGTCGCCGCCGAACTTCTCGATCGCCGCGTCGGCCAGGATCAGCGCGACCATCGCCTCGGCGACGATCGCGGCCGCCGGAACCGCGCACACGTCGGAGCGCTCGTGGTGGGCCTTGGCGGCCTCGCCGGTCAGCACGTCGATGGTGGCCAGCGCCCGGGGGACGGTGGAGATCGGCTTCATCGCCGCGCTGACGCGCAGCGGCTCGCCGTTGGTCATGCCACCCTCGACGCCGCCGGCCCGGTTGGTCGTCCGGCGCACGCCGTCGGCGGTGTTCTCGATCTCGTCGTGGGCCAGGGAACCGGGGCGGCGGGCCGTCTCGAACCCGTCGCCGACGCCGACGCCCTTGATCGCCTGGATGCCCATCAGGCCGGCCGCGAGGCGGGCGTCGAGGCGGCGGTCCCAGTGGGTGTAGCTGCCCAGGCCCGGCGGCAGGCCGTAGGCGATCACCTCGACGACGCCGCCCAGGGTGTCGCCGTCCTTGTGCGCCTTGTCGATCTCGGCGACCATGGCCGCGCTGCCTTCGGGGTCGGCGCAGCGCACCGGGTCGGCGTCGACCGCCTCCAGGTCGCCGGGGCCGGGGACGACGCCCCGGGTGCTGACGGCCCCGCCGATCGAGACGACGTGGCTGACGATGTCGACGCCGAGGGCCTGCTTGAGGAAGCTCCGCGCCACCTGGCCGAGCGCGACGCGGGCGGCTGTCTCGCGGGCGCTGGCCCGGTCGAGCACCGGGCGGGCGTCGTCGAAGCCGTACTTCTGCATCCCGGCGAGGTCGGCGTGGCCGGGACGGGGGCGGGAGCGCGGCGCGTTGCGCGCCTGGCCCTCCAGCACGGCCGGGTCGACGGGGTCGGCGGCCATGACCGTCTCCCACTTGGGCCACTCGGTGTTGCCCACCCTGATGGCCACGGGGCTGCCGAGCGTCCGGCCGTGGCGGACCCCGCCCGCGATGGTCACGACGTCCTGCTCGAACTTCATCCGCGCGCCGCGGCCGTAGCCGAGACGGCGGCGGCGCAGCGCCTCGTCCAGCTGTGCCGTGGTCACCTCCACCCCGGCGGGCAGGCCTTCCAGGATCGCGACGAGCTCGGGGCCGTGGGACTCTCCGGCGGTCAACCAGCGCAACATGGTGACAAGTCTTCCACGTGTCGCCCACTGGAATGGCCTCCGTTCACCGGTTGAGACATCCGCCGGTGATCGTCCCGCCGGAGGCCGGAACCGGGGGCGGGTGGTCCGGAGGGCGGCGGTCCCGGGACGGACGGCCACGAGGGCGGTCCGGCCAGTGGTCCGGTCGGGGATCCGGTCGGGGATCCGGTCGGGGATCCGGTCAGAGGGCGGTGAGGACGGCGGCGAGGGCGCCGGCGGCCATGAAGGGTCCGAAGGGGATCTCGCTCTTGCGGCCCGCGCGGCGCGCGACCATCAGGGCGGCCCCGTAGAGCCCGCCGGCCAGGAGGCCGAGGAACGCCCCGGTGACCAGGGTGTCCCAGCCCAGCCAGCCGAGGGCGGTGCCCAGGCTCGCCGCGAACTTGACGTCGCCCAGCCCCATCCCCGCCGGGTTGACCAGGAACAGCACCAGGTAGAAGCCCGCCAGGGCGAGGCCGCCCAGCCCTGCGCCGAGCAGGTCCCCGAGGCGGCCGTCGGCGAGGGCCGGCACGGCCAGCGGGACTGCGGTCCCCAGGTAGGCGGCGAGGGTGAGCCGGTCGGGCAGCCGGTGGACGGCGGCGTCGACGAAGGACAGGGCGACCGCGACCACCGCCAGCCAGCCGAAGGCGAGCAGTTCCCCCGCCCTGCCGGCCGGCGTGATCCCCGCCCCCGGCGCTCCCGGCCACGCGGCCGTCCCCGCCGCGTCCGGCCACAGCGCCCGCAGCGCGAGAGCGGCCAGCACCGCCGCGGTCACCCCCTCCACCGCCCCGGCCGCGGGCCAGGGGCCGTACCGTCCCCCTTCGGCCCTCTCGGCCCCTTCCGCCCTCTCGGCCCTATCAGCCTTTTCCGCCCTCTCGGCCCCCTCGGCCCTATCAGCCCTTTCCGCCCCCTCGGCCGCCGAGTGGCGGGCCACCACGCGCCGCGTCCCGGACCCGATCGCCAGCCCCGCCAGGGCCGCGAGCGCGGGGAGGAGCAGAAGGGTCACCGGGGGGCTCATGGACCGACCATAATCCGCGAACCCCGGCCGCGCCGGGGATCCCGGCCACTCCCCGCCCCGTCCGGGGGCCGAAGTGACCTCGGAGGTCATTGACGGGCACCGCGATGATCACGGAGGCTGGAGGCATCCCTACCCCCGGAGGGCCGGACGGCGTGGACACGGATCGCTTCAGCAAGATTCCCGCGGTCATCGCGTCACTCGTCCTCCTGCCGGTGCTGCTCGAACTCCTCGCGTGGTACATCGAGGGCGAGGAGTACGACGTGGCCCGCGCGGTCACCGTGATCGCGGTGATCGTGACGCTCGCCCTCATCGCCACCGTGCTCGGCCGGATCAGGGCGCGGCTGCCGGTGCTGCTGGTGGTCGCGCTGACGGTCACCGCGGCGGGCGAGGCGGTGCTGGGGTTCGTGGCGGCGTTCGGCCCGGTGCTCTGGCGGGGCGGGGTGCCCGGCGAGCTGCACGGGCTGATCACCGCGGGGGTGAGCGCGTTCGCCGTCGCCACCGGCGTCTACCTGCTCGTCCAGTACCGCCGGGGCCTCTACCTGCCGTACCTGGAGGCGGGGATGGGCCCGCTGCCCACCGCCACCAAGCGCAGGGTGATCGGCGAGTCGGAGATCCTGATCCGCACCATGCCGGGCATCGGCCCCTCGGTGGAGAAGGCGCTGGCCAGCTGCGTGGCCATGGTCGACCAGGACGACCTGCACTTCGTGGCCTACTTCGGCGACCAGAAGTGCTGCTTCTACACCGACGTGCTGGAGGACGGCGACCTGGCCCACTTCTTCCACGAGACCGACCAGGAGGAACGCAGGAAGATCTATCTCAGGGCGGGAAACCAGCTCAACTGGCTCACCCAGCGGCTCAACCGGCAGCTGCGCAGGCTGGAGGGCGGCGTCCTGATCCGCACGGTCCTCGACGTGGAGCGCGGGGCCATGTTCTTCTACTGGATCGACGAGACCCGTTACCTCATCGGGGTGACGCTGGACCAGCGCAAGGTCGACGCCTCCGACGACAAGATGGCCAGGCTCGTGGACACGATCCGCGGGCACTTCACCCTGCCCCCGATCAACCAGCGAGAACGCCTCCCCAAACCCCAGGGGCACCTGCGATCCATCCCAAGGAGTGAGCGGTGGCCCGAATCGGGCTCTTGATCGTCGTCGTCGGCTTCGGCTGGCTCGCCGCCGAACTGGGCGGCCTGCGCAATCTGGAACACTCGGGCGCGTACGTGCTGTTCAGCAGCCTGCTGCTCGCGATCGGCCTGTACGGCAGCACGCACGGGATCGATCGCGCCGAGGCCAGGGAGCACTCCCGGCTGATCGTGCTCGCGGTCACCGTCGGGGTGCTGCTGAAGGCGGCGTTCATCGCCGGGGTCGTCTACCTCGTCTCCGGCGACCCGCGGGCGCTGATCATGGCGGTGGTGGTCGCCCAGATCGACCCGCTCTCGGTCGCCGGGGTGATGCGGGACAGCCGGCTGTCGAACCAGGCGAAGACGATCCTCGGCGCGTGGTCCTCCTTCGACGACCCGGTGACGATCATCCTGGCCGTCTACGCGGCGGCGCTGGTGAGCGGCTCGGGGGGCGGCGGGCTGTCGGCCTCGTACTTCGCCGACCTGGGGCTGAACGTGCTGTTCGCGGCCGCGGTCTACCTGCTGTGGCGGCTGGTCAGGAACGCCCCGCCGGTGCTGACGTACGCGACGGCGGCCGGGGCGGTCGTGTCGGCCGCGTGGACCTCCCTCATGCTCGGCATAGCGACCGCCGGGCTCTACCTGCGCCTGCCCGACGCGCGCTGGCTGGGCCGGGCGGTGAGCGTGGCGTTCGCGCTGTCGGCGTTCCTGATGGGCCTGCTGCTCGTCGGCGGGACGAACATGGGCATGGGCGTGTTGCTCGGGCTGGCCGCGTACGCCGCGCAGATGGTCGCCGCCCTGGTGCTCACCCACGGCCTGCCGATGATCGACCGGGTGCACCTGGGGCTGGCCCAGCAGAACGGGGTGACGGCGGTGATCCTCGCCCTGGTCTTCGAGCGCGACTTCGGCGGGTTCGTCGCCGTGATCGCCCCGGCGATCCTGACGGTCAACCTCGTCCACGCGGCGGCCAACCGAACCGCCGACGCCTGGGAGGCTCGTCGATCTCTTCCATCCGCGCCACGGTGACGCCGGGGGCCTCGGCCCCCAGCCGGTCGAGGGTGCCCGACTCGACCGCGGCGAGCGCCCGCAGGAGACCGCCCTCGATCACGAAGGGCACCGGGCCCGCGACGTCCATCACCACGGCCGCGGTGCCCTCGTGCACCGCGGCCTGGCAGACCTGAAGGATCGTGGCCTGGATGGGCCTGGCGTCGGGGCGCCAGCGCCGCAGCGGTTCCGCCCCGGTGAAGGCGAGCACCGCCTCGCGGCCGTCCGCGCCGACGAGCTTGGGGAGGGCCATCTCGCTCTCCTTCTCCTGCCGCAGCCCGTGCTCGCCGATCTCCGACTCCTTCAGCAGGGCGACCACCGGCACGAGCAGCCGGGCCCCGCTCAGCGCGGCGACGACCTCACCGGCCTGCGCCTTCCCCGCGGCGAAGGCCGCGAGCACGGATGTCACGGCGGCGTCGGCGGCGCCGTCGTCGCCGGGGACCAGGGGCTGCGGAATGCTCGGCACGAACCGGGAGCCTACCCGCGGCCGGGACGGGAGGACGAACGCCCCGCCAGGCACGCGCCCCGGCCCGCCCGGGTACGGCACGGACCGGGACGGGTGCCGCCCACCGGCGTCGCCCGTCAGGAGCGCGCCCGGGTACGGCACGGCCGGAGCGCGTACCGCCCGTCAGGAGCGCGTGCCCGGGTGCGGCACGGGCCGGGGCGCGTGCCGCCCGTCAGCCGAGGTCGGCGATGGCGGCCACCGGGCCCCCGCCGCTCGGCCCCTGGTGGACCGCCGCGACCGAGACGAACACGGCCGGGTCGCCGGTGACGCTGGCCGCGACGCCGCCCACGGTGGCCTTGATCTGGCGGTGCCAGTGCACGTCGGAGTCGTCGAGCATGATGTTGCGGCGGCCGCGCACGCTGCCCGACGGGTCGGCCTCGCACTTCATGAAGACGTTGACGAGCCGGTCGCCCAGGTCGGACGGGTGGGGACGTTCGGGCAGCTCGATGCCGCTGGAGCGGATCGCCTCCCAGATGCCGTCGGCGTCCAGCGCGTCCTTCATGACCGAGTGGCCGATCCGGTAGCGGCCGCCGATGCCCCGTACGTTGCCGACGACCACGATCTGGGCCCGGTCCAGCTCGACGCCCGAGGAGCACGACGCGACGGAGGAGTAGAGCGACAGGTCGCGGTGGATCTGGTCGGCGGCGGGCATCTCGATCTCGCCGAGGGCGACGGCGACGCCGAGCGCGGTGGTGGAGTTGGAGATGTCCATCGACGGGCCGGTGTCCTCGATCACCACGTCCTTGCCGCGCGACTTGGCGTCGTTGATCGTGGACAGCGTGAGCAGCGGGGTCTTGGTCTGGACGTAGTGGACGTCGGCGGGGTCGTCGATCCCGGCGAGCTTCATGGCCTCGCGGACCCCGGCGGCGACCTTCTCCACCATCGCGGGGCGGCCGATGTCCTCGGGCAGGATCACGTCGCTCATCGCGATGCCGACGCTCACCCTCGGCTCGTCGTTCGGCTCGGCGTTCGCGGTGGTGGCGAAGATCGTGGCGTGCGGGCTGAGCACGCCGTCGGTCCCGCCCGACCACACCAGCGGCACGCTCTCGGGGGACGGATGCCCCTTGGCCGCGAGCACCCCGCGGAAGGCCGTGTCGGCCAGGATGCGGGTGTAGTCGTTCACCCCGCCGTTGCCCTCGGTCTTGCCGATCACCGCGAGCACCCGGTGCGCCTCGATCACCCCGTCGTCGATGAGCCGGGCGAGCCCGGAGGCGTCGGTCACGCTCTCGATGGGGACCTTGCGCACTTCAATGGGTTCGGGCATCCCTGCCACCTTTCGATCGCGTCATGTTCACTTTCGCACCACGGTGCCGGTCTCCCCGGTGAGCGCCGCTCCCATGTCCTCGAGAGAGGTGATCACCGACCGGTCGCCGCCCTGCTCGACGAAGCGCAGCGCGGCCTCGACCTTCGGGCCCATGCTGCCCCCGGCGAAGTGCCCGGCGGCGTGCAGCACGCGCAGCTCGGCCGCGGTGACGTGGCCCAGGGGCCGGGCCCGGGGCGTGCCGAACCCGACAACGGCCCGGGGGACGTCGGTCGCGATGACCAGGACCGTGGCCCGCACGGCCCGGGCGAGCACGGCTGCGGCCAGGTCCTTGTCGATCACGGCCTCGACCCCGGCCAGCCGCCCCTCGCCGTCGCGGGTCACGGGCACGCCGCCGCCGCCCGCGGCCACGACGGTGAACCCCGCGGCCACCAGCGCGGCCACCGCGGGCGCGTCGAGGATCTCCAGCGGCTCGGGGGAGGCCACCACGCGGCGCCAGCCGCGCTCGAACCGGCGCCAGGTCTGGCCGAGGTCCTCGAACCGGCGCGCCTCCGCCTCGCTGAAGTAGCGGCCGATCGGCTTCACGGGGTCCTGGAAGGCCGGGTCGGCGGAGTCGACGAGCGTACGGGTGACCACGACCGCGGCGCGGCCGCCGAGCGCGTTGAGGATGAGGGTGCCGATGGTGGCCTGCGTCTGCGCCCCGCACCAGTCGAGCGGCACCGGGGGCACGACGTGGGCGGCGAGCTGGTTCTTCAGGATCAGGTTGCCGACCTGGGGGCCGTTGCCGTGGGTGAGGGTCACCTGGTGGCCGTCCTCGATGAGCGCGACGACGTGGCGCACGGCCTGCTCGACCGCGCGGTGCTGGTCGACCGGCGAGGCGCCGCCGTCGGGCCCGGTCATCGCGTTGCCGCCGAGCGCGATCAGTACTCGTTCACCCACCTGGCCGACGCTAACGGCCTCCCCGCCCCACCTCATGGGCACTCGTTGCCCAAGGGGCACCGTTCCTTCGGCACAACCAGCCAACCGGCAGGTTTCCGCGGGCCTCGCGGCGGCGGACATGACACGGAGCCGGTACGGCTCCTACCGTCCGGAGCCCGTATCGGGACGTTCCCCTGCCCCCGTCGCGGGGCGCCCGCTCACCCCAAAAGCGTCCGGGCCATTCTCTCGACCACCGGCGCACGCTGTGGCTGCAGGTAGAAGTGGTCGCCGGGGAAGACCGTCAGGGAGAAGTCCGAGCTCGTACGGGCCTCCCACGACTTGGCCTGGACCGGGGTGACCACCGGGTCGGCGTCGCCGACGAAGGCGGAGATCGGGGTGTGCAGCGGGGGTCCGGGACGGTGGCGGTAGGCCTCGACCAGGCGGAAGTCCGCGCGGACGTAGGGCAGGACGATCTCGCGCATCGCCCGGTGGGACAGGATCTCCACCTCGGTGCCGCCGAGCTTCGCCAGCTCGGCCACGAGGCGGGCGTCGTCGTACTCCGAGATCGGAGGCCTGTCGCGGGGATCGTGCGGCGCTCTCGCGCCGGACACGAACAGCCGCGCCGGGGCGATTCCCCTGGTTTCGAGGCGGCGCGTGACCTCGTAGGCGAGCGTCGCCCCCATGCTGTGCCCGAACAGCGCGAAACGCCTGTCCAGCAGCGGCAGCATCGACCCGGTCACCTCGTCGGCCAGCGTGTCCATGTCGTCAGGCGACGGCTCGTTGAACCGGTCGGCCCGGCCGGGCAGTTGCGTCGCGTGCAGCTCGACGGACGCGGGCAGCAGCTCGGACCACGCGCGGTAGGCGGTGGCCGACCCTCCCGCGTGCGCGAAGCAGAACAGCCTCGTGGTCGCCCCCGGGCGGGGGAAGGCGCAGCGCAGCCAGCTCATGCGACTTTCCCGCTCACTGTCCCGTGGCCCTGGCCGGGGTGCCGGGCCGCGTGCCGTTCCGGCCGGCCTCGATGTGCTTCACCGCGTGTCCTCTCTGGAAAGCGCCGCGATCTCCGCGACGGGCCCGGGATGCACCATGTTCGCATGCCGCGGGCGACCGGATGATCGCGGGCGGCGCCGGGACGGGCTCGGCGCCTCACGTCCCGAGGCGTGCCTCACATCCCGGGACCGGTCTCATATCCCGAGGCAGGCCTCGAAGACGGCGGTGAGGCGGGCGACCACGACCTCGTGGTCGGGGGCGGCCGCGGCGTCGGGACCGTAGAGCTGGCGCATCGTGCCGGTGCCGGTGACGAGCGCGGCGGCGACCGTCGCCCGGAAGGCCGCGTCGGGCCCGGAGAGCCGCGCCGACAGGGGTTCCAGGATCGCCGAGCTGACCCGGTCGCGGATGATCTCGTGGATCTCCGGGGAGCTGGACGACCGGATGAGCGCGGCGAGCACCACGCTCCCCTGGTCGGAGCGGAGCCGGTCGGCGACGTACTCGGCCAGGCGGCGGGGCAGTTCCTCCTCGGGCCCCTCCAGGACGCCGGGAAAGCGCCCGTGCATCGCGAGCACCTCGGCGAACAGCTCCCGCTTGCTGCCGAAGTAGCGGTTGATCAGCGCGATGTTGGCGTCCGCCTCCGCGGCGATCGCCCGCATCGTCACCTGGTCGTACCCGAGGTCGGCGAACAGCCGGCGGGCGGCGTCGAGGATGCGCCGCCTGGTGCCCTCCCTGTCGCGCTGCCGTGTCTCGTCCACCTACGGGATCCTTCCAGATTTGACGAGTAAACAAGCGTCTACTAACTTCATGTGTACTGTACATGTATTGGGGGAAGGTTCATGCCGACCGAACAACGGATCCAGGCCGAGGCCGCGCCGGTTTTCACCCACAGACAGGTGCTGGAGATCCTGGCCGGACTGATGCTCGCCATGCTGACGTCGATGATCTCGACCTCCGTGGTGGGAACCGCGCTGCCGACCATCGTCGGCACGCTCGGCGGTCAGGACCAGCTCGCCTGGGTGGCCAGCGCGACCCTGCTGACCATGACCGCCTCCACCCCGATCTGGGGCAAGCTCTCCGATCTCTACGGCCGCAAGCTCATGTTCCAGGTCGCGCTGGTCGTCTTCCTGCTGGCCTCCGTCGCCGCCGGCTTCTCCCAGGACATGGGCCAGCTCATCGCGGCCAGGGCGGCTCAGGGCATCGGCGCCGGCGGCCTCGCCGCGCTGCCGCAGATCATCCTCGGCGACGTGGTCGAGCCCCGCGAGCGCGGGCGGTACTCCGGCTACATCGGCGCGGTCTTCGGCGTCTCGACGGTGACCGGCCCGCTGCTCGGCGGGTTCATCGTGGACAACATGTCCTGGCGCTGGACCTTCTGGATCTGCGTGCCGCTGGCCGTGGTCGCGTTCGTCGTCATCCAGAAGGTGCTGAAGCTGCCGCTCGTCCGCCGCGACACGAAGATCGACTGGTGGGGCGCGACCTTCATCACCGGCGGCACCACCGCGCTGATGCTGCTGCTCTCCCTCGGCGGCAAGGAGTTCGGCTGGAACTCCGCGTGGACCTACGGCCTGGGCGCGCTCAGCCTGGTGCTGTTCGGCCTCGCCGTCGTCGCCGAGCGCAGGGCCGCCGACCCGATCCTGCCCCCGCACCTGTTCCGCAACCACACCTTCGTGCTCACGTCCGTCGCCTCCCTGCTGGTCGGCGCTGCGATGTTCGGCGCGCTGATGTTCCTGCCGCAGTACCTGCAGATCGTCAAGGGCATGAGCCCCACCGGCTCGGGCCTGATGACCCTGCCCCTGGTGCTCGGCCTGCTCACCTCCTCGATCCTGACCGGCCGGTTCGTCAGCCGTACGGGCCGCTGGAAGATCTTCCCCGTCGTGGGCATGCTGCTGGTCGCGGTCGGCCTGTTCCTGCTCTCCCGCCTGCACGTCGACAGCTCGCTGGTGATCGTCGGCCTCGACAACGCGGTGCTCGGCATCGGGCTCGGCGCCTCCATGCAGATCCTGATCCTGGCCGCCCAGAACGCGGTGACCCGCGCGAACCTCGCCTCGGCGACCTCCGGGGTGTCGTTCTTCCGCTCCCTCGGCGGCGCGGTGGGCGTCGCGGCCTTCGGCGCGATCCTGTCCAACCGGCTCACCGCGGAACTGATCTCCCTGGCGAAGGCGGCACACCTGCCGCTGAGCGGTGGCGCGGTCCCCAGCCTCGGCTCCCCCAAGGCCATCCACGATCTTCCCGCGCCGATCCTGGAGATCATCCTGGAGGCCTTCACCCGGGCGATGAGCGCGGTCTTCGTGGTCGGCGTCCCGATCGCCGTCCTGGCCGCGGTGGCCGCCCTGATGCTCAGGGAGATTCCCCTGCGCTCGGCGCGGACCACCACCCCGACGGCCACCGCCGACCCGGCCGCCCCGCCGGTCGCCACGACCGGTCCGCTCACCCCGCCGGCCACCCCGCAGGCCGCCACGACCGATCCGGCCAGCCCGCCGGCCGTCGCGGGAAGGCGGTAACACCCGCGCCGCCCGGGGCCGGCCCGCTCTCCGGCCGGCCCCGGGCCCTCCCACGCCCGTCTCACCCGAGCCGCCCACCCCTGAACGGGGGCGATCCTCCCGGCGGCGCCGCGAGGATCGCCCCCCTTCCCCGTCCGGGGGTCAGGCCCCGGACGGGGAGGCAGCGGACACGGCCCGCACCGCCACACCCCGTCCGGGGTCAGACCCCGACGCGAGGAAACAGCGGACACAGCCCGCACCGCCACACCCCGTCCGGGGTCAGACCCCGACGCGAGGAAACAGCGGACACAGCCCGCACCGCCGCCCGCGGGCGGCGGCCGTCAGAGCGTCCACTTCTGGTTGGCCCAGCCGTTGCAGTTCCACAGCTGTACTTTGGTCCCGTTCGCGTTGATGGTCCCCAGGTCCGCGTCCAGGCAGCGCCCGTTGTACATGCTGTAGATCGTGCGGCTCGTCGCGTCGTAGATCCATTTCTGGTTGGCCCAGCCGTTGCAGTCCCAGAGCTGCACCTTGGTCCCGTTCGCGTTGATGGTGCCGAGATCGGCGTCCAGACAGCGGCCGTTCTCCTTGCTGTGGATCGTGTGACTGGACACGTCGTAGCTCCACGACTGGTTGTCCCAGCCGTTGCAGCCCCACAGTTGCACCTTCGTCCCGTTCGGGCCGATGCTGCCGAGGTCCGCGTCCAGACAGCGCCAGTTCTGGTGGCTGCGAATGGGACCCCAGGCCGCGGACTCCGAACCCGAGGCGGTCGCCGCGCCGGGGACGAACCCCGCGCATCCCAGCGCGACCGCCGCCGCCGACGCCAGCACCCTGAATCTCCGTCGCATCGTCGATGCTCTCCTTCCTGCGAATCACGGCAGTGTGGAGAGCGGCGCACGCCACCGGGAGGAAACCGCCCAGCCCGATCCACTCCGCACCGCGCGCACCGCTCCCGCGAGCACGCCCGGTCATCACTCTCCGCAGCAGAAGGTACACGCAGAGAGATCGATTCCGGGCCGGCGACACGGCGACCGGCGTTTCGCGGGGTACGGGCGTCCTCCGGGCGGGCTACCGGGGCCCCTCCCCCGCGAGGGAGCCCGTGGCGCGCTCGGCCGCCGTGATCGCGTTGCGGAACAGCATCGCGACCGTGGTGGGCCCGACCCCGCCGACCCTGGGGGTGATGGCCCCGGCCACCCGGGCGCAGGACTCGTCGACGTCGGGCAGCAGGCGCCTGCCCTCGTAGCGCACCCCGCCCCCGATGACGACGGCGCCGGGCTTGACGTGCTCGGGCTGGACGATCCCCGGCACCCCCGCGGCGGCGACCAGGACGTCGGCGCGCCGCGTGTAGCGGGGCCAGTCGCTCACCCCGGTGTGGACGACGGTGACCGCCGCGTTCGCCGTCGGGCGCTTCTGCGCGAGGAGGATCGACAGGGGACGGCCGAGGGTGGCCCCGCGGCCGAGGACGACCACCTCCCGGCCCGCCACCGGGATGTCGTAGTACGCGAGCAGCGCCTCGATCCCGGCGGGCGTGCACGGCAGCGGGCCGGGGAGCTCCAGCGCCAGCCGCCCGATGTTGAGCGGGTGCATGCCGTCGACGTCCTTGTCCGGATCCATGACCTGCAGGGCCCGGTCGTAGTCGAGGTGCTTGGGGACGGGGTGCTGCACGAGCAGCCCGTGCACCGCCGGGTCGTCGTTGAAGGCGGTGATGACCGCGTGCAGGTCCGCCTGGGTGGCGCTCGCGGGCAGGTGCTCGTGCGGCGAGGCGAAACCGAGCTCGGCGGCCTGCCGCTGCTTGATGCGGATGTATCCGGCGCTGGCGTCGTCATCACCGACCAGGACCGTCGCCAGGCTCGGGGTGACACCCTCGCGGGTCAGGGCGGCCACCCGCGCGGCCACGTCGGCGAGGATCCGCTCGGCCACCGGGCCGCCCGGGAGAAGCCGGGCCGACGGCGCGCTCTCGGACTCCGGGCCGTTCGCTGCGTACTGGGACATGCGCGTCCTCTCGGCGTGGGCGCCCAGGCGGTCGACTCCCACGACGAGCTCCCCGATGGTTGATGCCATCCCCTAGCCGCCAGTCGCGTCACCCCCAGGATGCCCGATCACCCCCCGTCCGGTCGAACCGCCCCCGCCGCCGCGCCGAGACCGGCCAGGCGGCTCACGGCCTCGTCGATGACCTCGTCCCGCTTGCAGAAGGCGAAGCGGACGAAGTGCCTGCCGCGCTCGGGGCGGGCGTAGAAGACCTGGGTCGGGATGGCGACCACGCCCGCCAGGGACGGCAGCTCGCGGGTCAGGGCGAGGCCGTCGGTGAAGCCCAGGGGACGGATGTCGGTCTGCACGAAGTAGGTGCCCGCGGGGCGGTAGACCTCGAAGCCCGCCGCGGACAACCCCGCCGTCAGGCGGTCGCGCTTGGACTCTAGGTCCGTCCGCAGGGAGGAGACCCAGTCGAGCTCGTGGCGCAGGCCGTAGGCGACGGCGAGCTGCCAGGGCGCGGCGGCGGTGAAGGTGAGGAACTGCTTGACGGTCTGCGCGGCCCTGACGAGCTCGGGCGGCGCGCAGATCCAGCCCGTCTTCCAGCCGGTGACCGAGAAGGTCTTGCCCGCGGAGGAGATCATCACGGTGCGCTCGCGCATGTCGGGCAGGGTGGCCATCGGCACGTGCTCGACACCGTCGAAGGTGAGGTGTTCGTAGACCTCGTCGGTGACGACCACCAGGTCGCGCTCCAGGCACAGGCGGGCGATCTCGTCCAGCTCGGCGCGGGTGAAGACGGTACCGGTGGGATTGTGCGGGGAGTTGACCAGGACGGCCCGGGTGCGCGGCCCGGCGGCGGCGCGCAGCTCGGCGGGGTCGAAGGTGAAGCGGCCCTCGACCGGGCGCAGGGTGACCGGGCGCAGCACGGCCCCGGCGAGGGCGACGGCGGCGGCGTAGGAGTCGTAGTACGGCTCGAAGGCGATCACCTCGTCGCCGGGCTCGCACAGCGCGAGGATCGTCGCGGCGATCGCCTCGGTCGCGCCGACGGTGACGAGGACCTCGCCGTCGGGGTCGTAGTCGAGCCCGTAGTGGTTCTTGCGGTGCTCGGAGACGGCTCGGCGCAGTTCGGGCACCCCCGGCCCCGGCGGGTACTGGTTGGCGCCCTCGCGGATCGCCGACACCGCGCGCTCCAGCATCGTGGCGGGCCCGTCGGTGTCGGGGAAGCCCTGCCCGAGGTTGATCGAGCCGGTCCGCAGGGCCAGCGCCGACATCTCGGCGAAGATGGTCGTGCCGAACTGGCGCATCCGCGCCACCAGAGGATCACTCACGCGCTCCAGCGTAGTCCCGCCCCCGCGGCGCCTCGTGGTCACGTAGTCCCGCCCCCCGCGGCGCCTCATGGTCACCGCCGCGTCCTCCTCCCGGGGGACATCCCGGCGAACTCCCGGAGGACGTCCCCGCGAGAAGCCGTCCGATCACCGCTCGCGCCGCGGCGCCATCGGCAGAAAAGCCAGGACGGCGTTTGCTCGGCGAATTCCCATGAGCGACTTCCCATGAAGCGACTTCCCGCAAAGCGACACGGGCGGCCGGAGAATCTCCGCCTCCCGTTCCGCCGGAGTACGCAACACGGACACACCATGACGCGCCGAATGCCCGGTCCCCGTCCTCGGCTTCGTAAATGCGGACGGCCGTAAACACCGCGGCGGTGAATCCCGTTCCGTAGATCACCGAAACCCTCTCTCGGTGGTGATGGTCCGACGTAGGGTGAACGCGAAGTCTCGGGAAACCACCGGCGGAGACGACTGACAGATGGCGAACAGCGAGAAGACCGCGGAGACCTCGCCTTCGACGGACACCACCGGCTCGACGGACACCACCGGCTCGACGGAACGCGCGTGGCAGATGGTGACCGGTTTCTCCAACGCCCTCGTCCAGACACTGCTGGTGCTTCTCGCCCTCTCCATTTCCACCGTCTCGAAAGTGCTCCTGGTCTGCGGGATTCTCGCGCTGACGGCACTGACCATCTTCCCCGGCCACCTGCTGAAGAGCACCGCCTGGGTGCGCCGCGCGATTCCGGGACGGCTGTACGGCCTTCTCGGGACGTTCTCCCAGTGGGTGCGCCAGGACGCCTGGTGGCTGCTCTCCGCCGGCGTCCTGGTCACCGTCGTCGTCACCCTGGCCGTCGTTCCCAAGGACGAGCCGTGGGTCACCTGCCGGATCCCCGACGAGATCACGCTCCTGGCGTCCGCCGAGACCTCCCCTGCCATCCAGCGGGCGGCCGGTGAGTTCATGGCCGGGAAGACCGACTGGTGGGGCTGCCGTCAGATGAACATCAACGTCAGCGGGCTGCGCGCCGACGAGGTCCGGGACCGGCTGGGCGACTGGACGTTCCCCGTCCAGCCGGCGACCGGGCGGGCGGGGGAGCCGATGCCCCTGCGGCCCCCGGGGGCCCGGCCCGACGGGTGGATCGCCGACTCCCCGCAGGAGATCGACTACCTGGACAGGAGCGCGGACGGCATGCCGGCGTTCGGCGCGCGGACGGTCGTCGCGACCTCGCCCCTGGTCATCGCCGCGCCGGAGGAGCTCGCCGAGGAGCTCACCGAGGCCAACAGGAAACCGGGAGACCGCGACTGGGCCGACCTGCTGCGAAGCAGGCCGGGCGCCCGGCAGGTCGTGCGCACCCACCCGCTGGCCTCCAACGTCGGCCTGATGGCCACGGCCGCCGCCCCCGGCCGCGCGGAGGGGCTGTCCACGAAGGTACGGCCGGGCGACGACGTCCGCGACGTGATGTGCCGGTACGCGGGTTCGCTCGACACGTCCGCGATGGTCCTGACCGAGCAGCAGTTCCACGAGCTCAACGTCTCCCTGTCGGGCGCCGACCCCGCGCTTCCCTCGTCGGGCGGCTGCGCCGTCCCCGGTGCGGGCTCGCCGGGTGCCGCCTCCGCGCCGGGGAACGCCGGGGACAGGCCGCCGTCGCTGACCGCCGTCTACCCGAGGGGCGGCCACGCCATGCGGTACGCCTGCGTCTCCAAGCGGTGGCCGGACCTGAGGCGGCCCCCCGCCGTCGAGCGGACGGTCAAGGAGTTCTGCGACTTCCTGCGGGAGGCCCTGCCCCGCTACGGGTTCCGTGACGCCGAGGGCCGTCTGGACGTCGGGAGGCTGCCGGCGAAGGCGCCCTGGCTGAGGCCGGGCGCGCCGGTGGCGGCGAGCTGGAAGCCGGACATCTCCAAGCTGCTGTACAAGCTGGCGACCCCGCTCGCCGACCACGTCCTCGTCGTGGTCGACGTCTCCGGATCGATGGCGGGCAACAGGGTGAACGACGGCAGGTCACGGCTGGAGGCGGCGATCCAGGTGGCCCAGCTCGCCGTCACGTCCAGGCGCGGTGAGCTGACCACGGGGATCATGACGTTCTTCCCTGGCGACGACGACGGCCGCGGTGTCCCCCTCGCGCCCGTCGCCGACGGGGGAAGGGCTCTCGCCGGCAGGCTCACCGCCGTCCAGAAGGCCTACCGGGACAGCTCGCACCGCGATCCCCCGATGCGCCCCATCATCAGGAGCGCGCTCGGCCAGATGGCGAGGATCGGTGACCCCGGGGAGCGGAAGGCCGTGCTCGTACTCACCGACGGGGGGAGCCCTCACGGGCTGACCGGCGGGGACATCAGGGAACACGACGGTGTCCGCCTGCTGATGCTCTCCTTCGACCTGCACGGCTGCGCCACGGCCCCGCTGCCGAAGCTCAGGGACGAGGGCCTGATGTCCTGCTACGACGCGAGCACCGACCCCGACCAGAAGCTGGACGACGCGTTCACCGAACTCCGGACGGTCACCGATTGACGTCCTCCCCAGGGCCGAAGCCCGAGGTCTCCACGCTGGAGGTATCCGATGAGCCGCCCCTCGCCGTCCACGACGTCCGCCCCGGGCGGGACGGGCGGGCGGGGCACGCCCTCCGGCGCGGAGCCGGTCGGCCACGGGGTGATCCTTCTCCTCCTGCTGCTCGTCCTCCTGCCCTCCCTGGGGGCGAGCGCCGCGCCCACCCCTCCCCCCGGCCCGCCCAGGGACGACTGCGTCCTGCGCATCGCCAGCGGCGCCGACGTCTCGGGAGGGGCCCGCGAGCGGGCGCTCCAGGCCGTCTGGAACGGCGTCGGCGGCAGGCCCCGGGCATGCTTCGTGGCGATCTCCTCGGTCGCGGACGAGCAGCGCAGCGCGATGATCTCGGCCGCCCAGTCGAAGGCCGGGCACTACGACGTGTACAACCTCGACATCCAGTGGATCCCCGAGTTCGCCGAGGGCGGCTATCTGCGCCCGATCGACACCTCCGAGCACGGCGGGACCAACGACTTCCTCTCCCAGATCTGGTCCGCGGGCGCCTGGGACGGCGTCCAGTACGCGGTGCCGTTCAACACCGACGTGGGGCTCCTCTACCACCTCGACGACCTGCGGGAGCCGAAGGACTGGCGGGACATGACCGGCCTCGCGAAGGCGCGTCGCGCCGGTCCCGGCTCCACCGTCCTCGGACTCACCGGGCAGTTCGCCTCCTACGAGGGGCTCACGGTCAACGCCCTCGAGGCGATCTGGGCCAACGGCGGGGACGTGGTCGACGTGAACGGCCGCGTGGTGATCACCCAGAAGGAGGGTGTGGAGGCCGTCCGGCGGCTCATCGAGACGGTGAGGGCCGGCGTGATCTCCGGGGAGACCCTCGGCAGCACGGAGACGGAGTCGCTGACCGCCTTCCGCAAGCGGCACGCGCTGTTCCTGCGGCACTGGCCCTCCGCCCACGAGGTGCTCTCCGGTGAGTCGAAGTCGGGAGGGGTCGCCTTCCGCGCGGCGCCGCTGCCCTGGCCGGGGGTCCTCGGCGGCCAGTACCTCGCCGTCTCCCGGCACACCGTCCGGCGTGACGCCGCGCAGCAACTGGTGGCGGCACTGACCGGCGGGGAGGCGGCCAGGCTGCTCTACCACTGCGGCGGGTTCGCCCCGGCCAGGGTCTCCGCGCTCTACGCGCGGCCGGAGAGCGGCTGCGGCGGCCCGTCGCCCGCGGCGACCCCGTCCGGACCCGCCGCCGAGCCCGGGTCCGTCCCCTCCCCCACCGCCGAGCCCGAGTCCGAGAGCGTGCGGCCCGACACGCTGCTGCGCGCGCTGACACAGGCCAGGGCCCGCCCGCCCTCCCCGTACTACAGCCAGTTCAGCCGGGTCTTCCGCACGGAGGTCCACGAGCTGCTCGGCTGCTGGTCGCTCGGGCGCAAGGGCTGCGAGGACGCCAGGACGTTCACGGCCGGTCTCGCCCCCAAGCTGAGAAAGGCGCTGGCCGGCGGCTGACCCCCGTTACCTTCCTCACGTCCCCACCGTGAGGTGGGGAGCCAGGTCACCCGCCCCGGCTCCGGCACTTGCCCCCGACGTAAGGTCATGGTTTCCACTGGGGGCATGAAGCCCGTTCCCCTGATCTACCTGGCCTCGTACGCCCTGTCGTTGCTGGGAAACTCGATTACCGCGGTGGCTCTTCCCCTGATCGTGTTGCAGACGACGGGAAGCGTCCTCTCCGCGGGGGTCCTCTCCACCGCCACCGCGGTGCCGGCCTTCGTCTCGGGCCTGGTCATGGGTGTCGTGATCGACCGGATCAACAGGCGCACGTCGTCGGTGATCACCGATCTGATCTCCGCCGCGTCGCTGGCCGCACTGCCCGTCGTCGACCTCGTGACCGGTTTGAACCTGGGGTGGTTCATCCTCTTCGGCATCGTCGGCGCGGTCGGTGACGTGCCGGGGATGACGGCCCGCGAGGCGATCCTGCCCGCGATCGTGCGGAACGGCGGCATCCCCGCGCACCGGCTCATGGGCATCAGGGAGGGCCTCGGCGCATTGATCATGGTGATCGGGCCGGCCGCGGCCGGGAGCCTGCTGGTCCTGTTCGACGGGTCCATGGTGCTGTGGATCACAGCAGGCACCTCGTCCGCCGCGGCGATGCTCACGCTCCTGATCCCGAGGAACGTCGGCGTGATCCCCGCCGGGACCGGCCCCGTGTCTCCGCCCGCTTCGGGATGGGGGCTGTTGAAGGAGGGCTGGCGGGTGCTGTTCCGGCGCGACCGGTTCCTGCTCGCGGTCACGATGCTCAACCTGGTACTGATCACCGTGATCGTCTCCCTGCAGGGAATCGTCCTGCCCGCGCACTTCACGCTGGTCGGCCGCCCGGAGACACTCGGTTTCGTGCTCACCGCGATCGCCGCGGGAACCCTCGTGGGCGGCGGCCTCTACGCCGCTCTGGGGACACGCGGGTCACGCCGGGCCTGGTTCGTGACCGGGCTGCTGGGCAGCGCCGTGGGCATCGGTGTCATCTCGGCCCTTCCCCCGGTGTGGACCGTCTTCGCCGGCGCGTTCGTGCTGGGGCTCTCCTCGGGACTGCTCGGCGGCCTGCTCGGGGTGCTCATGATCGAACGAATCCCCGAGGACCTGCGCGGGCGCGTCATGGGCACGCAGAACTCCCTCATGACGATCGCCGGACCGGTGGGGATCCTCGCCGCCGCGCTCATCGGCCATTTCGGTGGCCTGGCCGCCGCGGGAGCCACCATGGGCGTCGTCTGGGTCGTCACCGTGCTGGCGGCGCTCCGCGCGCCCGCGCTGCGTAGCCTTGAGGCGCTGCGTAGCCTTGAGGCGGAGCGGGAGGTGACCGCGCGTGCGAAGTAGCGAGCTGGCGTCACTCGCGGACGTGACGGTCCGCACGCTGCGCCACTACCACCAGATCGGCATCCTGCCCGAGCCCGGGCGCGACCCGAGCGGATACCGGCGCTACACGATCCGGGACCTGGTCAGGTTGCTGCGCATCAAACGGCTCGCCGCGCTCGGGATCCCCCTCGACAAGGTGGCGGGCCTCCTCGACTCGGAGGAGGAGGACCACCACGATCTGCTGAGCGACCTCGAGCACGAGCTCGACGCCCAGATCGCCCGCCTCACCAGGCAGAAGACGATGCTGGGGGTCATCCGCGAGCACCGCGCCCTCCCCGACGTGCCCCCGGAACTCGCGCGGTTCTTCGAGGTCTTCGCCCTGTCGGGCATCTCACCGGCCATGAACAGGATCGACCGGGAGCAGTCCGTTCTTCTCGCGCATCTCGTCGGCGAGGCCGGCATCGAACACCTCGCCGGTCTCTACGAGCACATCGCCGCGCCCGGCACCGTCGAGGTGGTGGCGGGGCTCGCCCGGCGCTTCGACCGGCTGGACGCGGACGCGGATCCGGCGGTCGCCGACCGCCTCGTCGAGGACTTCACCGAGCGGTTGGGGACGATCCTCGCCGAGTTCACCGGGTGGGACGGGGGCATCGACCTCATCGACGGGAAGCTGTACGGCCTCTTCGAGCAGTATCTGCGCGAGGCCCTGAACCCCGCGCAGCGGATGGTGGTCGCCCGGATCACGGAAAGGCTGGAAGCGCTCACCGGCCCGCCGGCGTGAGAGCCGGTCACCGCCGAGCGCCGGGCCCGCGCCCGCGGAACGAACCTCTCTCGCGGTGGCCGGTCGCGCCGTCGGACCGGCCGCGCGATCCGGTCCGGGCGCCAGCAGCCGGGTGGGTCGTCTATGCGTAGGTGATTATGGGATGGTACGTCTATTTGCTGTGACCCGACCGACCCAGCCGACCGATCCGATCGATCCGATCGATCCGGCCGGAGCAGCCCCACCGGCCGGACCGGCCGGAGCGGCACAACCGACCGGACCGGCCGGAGCGGCGCAACCGACCGGAGCGACCGGGGCGGCCCGGCTCGACGCGCTCGACGCGCTCCGCGGCTTCGCGGTGTGCGGGATCATGGTGGTCAACACCTGGCAGCACACGCGTGACCACCTGGGCGAGTCCGATCGCAACGCGGTCGACTGGGCGATCGACAACCTGCTGCAGAGCAGGTTCTACCCGATCTTCTCCTTCCTGTTCGGGCTGAGCTTCGTCCTCTTCCTGAGGTCGGCGGCCGACCGGACCGAACACCCCCGGGCCGTGCTGCTGCGCAGGCTGGCGGTGCTCGCCGTCCTCGGCGCGGTCCACCAGGTCTTCAACTCGGGCGAGGTGCTCCTGCCTTACGCGATCTTCGGGGCGTTGGTCCTGCTGCCCGCCTCGTTCTTCCCCCGGCCCGCGGTGGCGGTGCTGGGCGTCGCCCTCACCGCGTGGGCGGTGTACCAGGGCGGCGGGATCATCCTCGTTCCCGGCCTGTTCCTGCTGGGCACGGTCCTGATGGAGCGCCCGCCGCCCGGGTGGCTGCTGCCGCCGGCGTTCGTGGCGAGCGCGGTGCTGGGCGTGACGCTCACCTGGCTCTGGCTCCGCATCGCCAAGGACCCCCTCCTCTTCCACGCGTCCGTCCACGCGGCCGCCGGGCTCACCGTCGCCACGGCCTACGGCACCGGGATGCTGCTCCTGCTGCGGACCCGCCTGCGCGGCCCGCTGCTGGCGGTCCTGGCCCCGCTCGGCCGGATGGCGCTGACGAACTACCTGGTGAGCACCCCGATCATCCTGATCTTCGTACCCCTGCTCGTCGCGGACACGACCCGGCTCGCCGGTGTGGCGCTCTCCGTCGCCGTCCTGGCGCTTCAGGTGCTGTTCAGCCGCGCGTGGCTGGCCAGGTTCAGGTACGGGCCGCTGGAATGGGCGTGGCGGAGCCTCACGTGGTTGGAACGAGTGCCGAACAGACGGATAGGGTCACATCCGTGACGCGCATCGCCCTCTGTCAGATCCCGGTGGCCGAAGACCCCGCCGCCAACCTCAGCCGTGCCCGCGACGCCCTCGCCGAGGCCGCCGCGGGCGGCGCCGAGCTGGCGATCCTCCCGGAGGCCGCCCTCACCCGGTACGGCAAACGCGTCACCGACCTCGCCCAGCCGCTGGACGGGCCGTTCGTGACCGGACTGGCCGCGGCGGCGCGGGAGCACGGCCTGTCGGTGATCGCGGGGGTGTTCGAACCCGGCGAGGACCGGGTCCACAACACCGCGGTCGCCATCGGCCCCTCCGGATCGATCGAGGCGGCCTACCGGAAGATCCACCTGTTCGACTCCTTCGGCGCCCGCGAGTCGGAGCTGGTCGCGCCGGGCGACACGCCGGTCGTGGTGGAGCTGGCCGGGATCCGGGTGGGCCTGGTCACCTGCTACGACATCCGCTTCCCCGAGCTCACCCGGGCCCTGGTCGACCTGGGGGCCGAGATGTTCGCGGTGATCGCCGCATGGGGTTCGGGGCCGATGAAGGAGGAACACTGGACCACCCTCGTCAGGGCCCGCGCGATCGAGAACACCACCTGGGTCGCGGCCGTGGGCCAGGCGCCGAACCCGGAGGCCCGCGACGGCTTCGGGATCGGGCGGAGCATGCTGGTCGATCCGATGGGAGTGGTACGCACCGATATGGGGCCCACAGCCGCCGTGCAGACGTGCGAAATCGACGCGCAGATCACGATTGCCACCCGGAATGCCCTGCCGTGCCTGGAACACCGGCGGCTCCAGGTCGGCGGATCGTAAAATGCCGACCGTGAGTGAGCCACCTGGGCGTAGAACGCAGATGCAGAAGGTCATACCGCCTCGGCTGCTCGTGCCCTATCTGGCCGGCAGACGCACCGTGATCTCCGGGTACGTGTACCGGGTTCAGGACTGCGCGCGGCTGACCACCCCCGCGCAGCTCTTCGCCGGCCTCGACCTGGGGTTCGAGGGCTCGGAGCTGACCGCGACGGTCCCGGAGATCTATCTGATGCGCTGGTTCGCCCGCGACATGGACGCCTACGTCGTGCCGTACGGCCCGCACATGGGCGGTGACTGGAACGATTCACCGCCCTTCACCGGAAACGGCTTCACCACCTCGCGGGAGCACGTCGTGCCGCAGTTCCACACCACGCCCATGCCGATCCCCGCGGGGGCCGAGATCATCCACGTGGTCCCCGGCGAGGAGCGCCTCTTCGGTCTCTACGACGGCCTGAGCTGGCGGCCCGCCTCATGAGCGCCGAGATCGAGCCGGTGGCCTCGGGGTTCGCCGCCCGCTACCTGGGCCGTACGTACGCCGCGGCCCTCGGGCCCGGCGGCGCGGAGGTGGTGCTGTTCAACGAGGAGGCGCAGAAGGGCTTCGAGGCGGCCTCCGGCTACTGGCGGCTGGTCGTCGCCCGCGAGGACCTCGAATGGCTGGTGCTGGTCCGCACGGTCGGCGCGTTCGGCGGGGAGCCGTGCCTGGTCCTCGACGTCTCCGAGGAGAACGGCGAGGAGAGCCTGCACATCGCCTACACCGGCCACAGCGGGATGAAGGCCGAGGCGCTGGGCTACTGGATGGTCGACCACGGGGCGTACGAGGTCGTCGTCCCCCGAGACGAGGTCTTCTCCATCAGGATCGAGCGCCTGCCCGTCCCGCTCACCCCGGAGGGCGCCGAGCCGTAACGCTCCCGGCACACCCGCGCAGCGGGCTCACCGGCCTGCCGGGAGCCGCGAGCCGGGCCCGCCCGCCGGTCGGCGGGCCGTCAGCCCGTCGACCGGCCGGGAGCGTCTCATCGCCCGGCGTCCTCGCGGAGCAGGATCACCACCAGCAGGGCGACGCCCGCCATCAGGACGGCGCTGATCGCCGCGGTCAGGTGGAAGCCCTGGACGAACGCGGTGCGCGCCGTGTCGAGGAGTCCGGACGCGAGCCGTCCGGGAAGGCTCCCCGCGACCGCCACCGCGGCGTTGAGGTTGTCGCGGGCGGCCTCGGGAACCTCCGCCGGTGAGATCCGGCTCCGGTAGACCGCGGTGATGACGCTGCCGAGGACCGCGATGCCGAGCGCGCCGCCGAACTGGGGCGCCACCGAGGCGATCGCCGCCGCGGCACCGGCCCGGCGAGGCGGCGCGGAGCCGACGACCAGGTCGGTGGCGAGCGCCATCATCGGCCCCAGCCCCGCGGAGACGACGACGGCACCGGACACGAGGACGGCGAGCCCGCCCGTCCCCTGCGTCCGGGTGAGCACGAGATAACCGGCCGCGGACACGGCCAGGCCCGTGGCGATCACGATGGAGGGCGGGATCCTCCGCGCGATCCGGGGGGCCAGGAGGGAGCCGGCGATGACCCCCGCCGCCGAGGGCGCCGTCCACAGGCCCGCCTCCAGGGGCGACAGGCCGTGCACCAGCTGCAGGTACTGCGCGACGGCGTAGTTGGAACCCCACAGCACGAAGATGCCGAGCGCCAGCGTGGCGGCCGCGGCGCTGAACGTCCGTCCGGCGAACAGCCGCAGATCGACGAGGGGATCGGCCAGCGTGCGCTGCCTGCGGACGAACGCCGCCGCCAGCGCGAGCCCGGTCACGACCGCGACCGCGGACGTCGCCTCCGGGCCGTCGGCCGCGATCCGCTTGAGCCCGTAGACCAGCGGCAGCACCGCGCCCAGTGACAGCAGCGCGCCGGCGACGTCCAGCCGCCCCGAGGCGGCGTCCCTGCGCTCCGGCAACAGGAGCGGGCCCGCGACCAGCAGCACCGCCATGAAGGGTACGGCCAGCAGGAACGCCGATCCCCACCAGAAGCGTTCCAGCAGCCATCCCCCCACCAGCGGGCCGATCGCGGTGCCTCCCGAGACGCTGGCGACGATGATCCCGATGGCCGTCGCCCGCTGCCGCGGATCGGCGAACATGGATGTGGCCAGGGAGAGTGTGGAGGGCATCAGCGTCGATCCGGCGACACCCATCAGCCCCCGGGCGACGATCAGGCTCCCGGCGTCGGGCGCGTAGGAGGCCAGGACCGAGGCCAGGCCGTACGCCACCGCCCCGATCAGCAGCAACCGGCGGCGGCCGATCCGGTCGCCCAGCGCGCCCATGGTGATGAGCGACCCGGCCAGCAGGAAGGCGTAGACGTCCACGATCCACAGCGACTGGGTGCCGCTCGCGGCCAGATCCCTGCCGATGGCGGGTAACGCGAGGTTGGTGACGGTCAGTTCGAGGGAGGCGAGGAGGGCGGGCAGCGCCAGCACGGCGAGGCCTGCCCACTCCCGCCGCCCGGCCGTAACCGGCGTGGCCGGCGTCGCGGGCGTGGTCGGATCGGTCATGGCCATCAGGATGAGACCTCAACCAAAGTTGAGGTCAACCGCCGACGGCCACCTCTGGGCCCCGGGGGCGTCCGGCATCCGTACGGGTGACACCGCCGTCCCCCAGGCCGGGGAGCCTCAGCTCACGTCGGCCCCCGGGCCGGGGAGCCTCAGCTCACGCCGAGCCGCCGGTAACGGGCCAGCCTGGCGGCGAGGCGGTCGGCGGGGGCCTGGCCCAGCAGTCCCGCGATCTCGTGCTCCAGGGTGCGCGCGACCCGGACGCAGAACGCCTCCGGCTCGTAGGCGGCGTCGGGGAACTCCGGGATGATCCGGTCGACGAGGCCGTCCCTGCGCAGGTCGGTGGACCTCACCCCCTGCGCCGCGGCGATCTCCGGGGCGAAGTCGACACTCCGGTACAGCAGGGCCGAGGCCCCCTCGGGAGACAGCGGCGACAGCCAGCCGTGCTGGGCGCACAGCACCCGGTCGGCGGGGAGCAGCGCGAGCGCCGCACCGCCCGCCCCCTCCCCCAGCAGCAGGCACACGGTCGGGGCGTCGAGCATCACCAGATCGGCCACCGAACGGGCGATCTCCGCCGCCAGGCCGCCCTCCTCGGCCGCCTTGGACAGCGCGGCCCCGGCGGTGTCGATCACGGTGACCAGCGGCAGCCCCAGCTCGGAGGCGAGGCGCATGCCCCGCCTGGCGACCCTGAGCCCGGCCGGGCCGAGCGGGGCGTCGATCCGCTGGTGCCGCCGGTCCTGGCCGAGCACGATCGCGGGAGCCGCACCGAACCTGGCCAGGGCGAGGATCAGCCCGGGGTCGTTCTCGCCCACGCCGGTGCCGTTGAGCGGGGTGACGTCGGAGGCGCCGAGCTTGAGCAGCGCCCGCACCCCGGGACGGTCGTCGCGGCGGGAGCGGCTGATCGCGTCCCACGCCTGGACCGTCGGGACCCGCTCGTCCGGCTCGGGCCCCGGATCCAGGTCCCGGCGGGGGGCGCACAGCACGGCGAGCGCCCGTATCGCGACCCGGCGGGCGTCCTCCGCCGACACGACCGCGTCGACCAGGCCGTGGGCGAAGAGGTTCTCGGAGACCTGGACGCCCGCGGGGAACGGGTAGCCGTTCAGCGACTCGAACACCCTCGGCCCCAGGAACCCGATCAGCGCGCCCGGCTCGGCGGCGGTGACGTGCCCGAGCGACCCCCAGGAGGCGAAGACACCTCCGGTGGTGGGATGGCGCAGGTAGACGACGTACGGCAGCCCCGCGGCGCGGTGCGCGGCCACCGCGGCGGTGATCTTCACCATCTGGACGAAGGCCACCGCGCCCTCCTGCATCCGGGTTCCGCCCGAGGCGGGGGCGGCCAGCAGCGGGAGCCCCTCGGCGGTGGCCCGCTCGACCGCGGCGGTGAGCCGCTCGGCGGCGGCCACCCCGATCGAGCCGGCCAGGAAGGAGAACTCGCACACGGCGATCGCCACCCGGCGCCCGTCCAGCAGGCCCTCCCCGGTGATCACCGACTCGTCGTATCCCGTCTTGACCCGGACCGCGGCCAGTTCCTCGGCGTACCCCGAACCGGGCGCGGCGGGGTCGGCGGGCGGCTCGTCCCACGACCGCCACGTGCCAGGGTCGAGGAAGGTGTCGATCAGCGTGCGCGCGTCGGGCCGTGCCGGGGTCATACCCGCGCTCCGCGGGACGGCGTCCGGGTGCGGACGGGGGGTGTGCCTGTCATCGCTCGCGCTCCTCCAGCCAGGCGAGGACCTCGCCGTCGTGCTCGCCGAGAGCGGGCGGGGCGGCGTGGCGCACGGGAGGGTCGCCGTCGAAGCGGAGCGGCGGTCCGGGCAGCTCGATGGTGCCGAGCACGGGATGGTCCACCTCGACGACCAGGCCCTGGGAACGGGTCTGGTCCCAGGCGTAGACCTCGTCGAGGGACCTGATGGCCCCGGCGGGCACCCCGGCCTCGCCGAGCGCGGCCAGCCAGTGGGCCCGGTCGTGCTCGGTGAGCGCCCGCTCCATGTCGGCGATCAGCTCATCTCGATGCGTAAATCTTTCCCGGTTGGTCGCATATTTAGCGACATATGGGTCGCTGTCCAACCCGAGCAGGGCGGCGACCTTGCGCCACTGCGCGTCGTTCGCCGCCGCGATCTGGATCATGCCGTCGGCACAGCGGAAGGCGCCGTACGGGGCGATGGAGGCGTGGTGGTTGCCGCCCGCCCGGGACACCTGGCCGCCGACCGTCCAGGCCGTCCCGTGGTAGGAGTGCACCCCGGTCACCGCGGCCAGCAGCGAGGTCCGCACCACCTTGCCCCGCCCGGTCCGCTCCCGCTCGTAGAGCGCGGCGACCACCCCGTACGCGCCGTGGATACCGCCGAGCAGGTCCGCGACCGAGGCGCCCACCCGGTACGGCTCCTCGGGCGAGGGGCCGGTCAGGCTCATCAGCCCCGCCTCGCCCTGCGCGATCTGGTCGTAGCCGGGCCTGCCGCCCTCCGGGCCGTCATGGCCGAAACCGGTGATCGACAGGATGACCAGGCGGGGGTTGAGCTCGTGCAGCCGCTCGACGGAGAGGCCCAGCCGGTCCATGACCCCGGTGCGGAAGTTCTCCACCAGCACGTCGCTCTGCCGCACCAGGCGCTCGACGAGCGACCTGCCCTCGACGGACTTGAGGTCGACGGCGATCGACTGTTTGTTGCGGTTGGCCGCCAGGAAATAGGTGGAGATGTCCTGTTCGGGGCCCACGAACGGCGGGCCCCAGCCCCGTGACTCGTCGCCTCCCGCGGGATGCTCCACCTTGATCACGCGGGCGCCCAGGTCACCGAGCATCTGCGCGGCGTGCGGGCCCGCGAGCGCGCGAGAGAGATCGAGGACGACGATGTCGCCGAGTGCTCCCTGCAAGATCAACCTCCGGTGCGTGGCGGCCGGCCCGGCCGGCAAGGGCTCCCCCGCTCCCGGCCCGCTTGCCATGAGATCACTTGGCACGATATCCGGACGGAGGAACACCCATGATCTCCCATACCGTCACCGGGCGGGACGGGAGGGGGCGAGATCATGCCGATGTGTTGGTCACGATCTCCCGCACGGCTCCGATCGGAAGACCGGAGGCGTCCGGGTACGTACGGCTCACGGCCGGGGACAACGGGAGGCGCCCGTGCCGGGCCCTTCCCGTCCGCGTCCGTCCGGTCGTGGCGGCGGGCGCGCGGGACGGCCAGGACGCCCGTGAGCAGCCGCCCCGGCCTCGACCCCGCCGGCCCGTGAGCGGATCGGCGCGCGGACGGGCTCTCGTTCGGTGCGGGCGGGTTCTCGTTCGGTACGGACGTCCCAGGCCGGTGACGGCCAGAATTACATTCTGGAAATTGGCACGTTTCCGGATGTCGAGAACTCGTGCGCGGCTTCGTCCCCGCAGTGAACAGCCGACACGGCCACAATGGGCCGTACCGCAACAAGGAGAACATGATGGCCAAGTATCTGCTGCTCAAGCACTACCGGGGCGCGCCGGCGGCGGTCAACGACGTGCCGATGGACCAGTGGACGCCGGAGGAGGTTTCGGCCCACGTGCAGTACATGAGTGACTTCGCCACTCGGCTCGAGGGCACCGGCGAGTTCGTCGACGGTCAGGCGCTCTCCCCGGAGGGCACGTTCGTCCGCTACGACGGCGAGGGGCGGCCGCCGGTCACCGACGGCCCGTTCGCGGAGACCAAGGACCTGATCGCCGGCTGGATGGTGATCGACGTCGAGACCTACGAGCGGGCGCTCGAGCTGGCCGGTGAGCTGTCCGCGGCTCCGGGTGCGGGCGGCAAGCCCATCCACGAGTGGCTCGAGGTGCGCCCGTTCTACGCCGAACCACCCACGGTGACCGAGTGAACGAGTCGCTGCTGCGGGAGCTGGTGCCCGCGGTGATCGGTGTCCTCGTCCGCCGCGGAGCCGACTTCGCGGCGGCCGAGGACGCCGTGCAGGACGCCCTGGTCGAGGCCGTGCGCGTGTGGCCGGACGACCCTCCGCGGGACCCCAAGGGCTGGCTGGTCACCGTGGCCTGGCGTAAGTTCCTCGACGCCGCCCGCGCCGACACCTCCCGGCGGCACCGCGAGGTACGCGTCGAGACCGAGCCCGTGCCCGGCCCGGGCGAGGCGGTGGACGACACGCTCCGGCTGTACTTCCTGTGCGCGCACCCGTCCCTGACACCGGCCTCGGCCGTCGCGCTCACGCTGCGCGCGGTCGGCGGCCTGACCACGCGCCAGATCGCGCAGGCCTACCTCGTGCCGGAGGCGACCATGGCCCAGCGGATCAGCAGGGCCAAGCGGACCGTCTCGGGCACCCGGTTCGACCGGTCCGGTGACGTCGCCACGGTGCTGCGCGTGCTCTATCTGGTCTTCAACGAGGGCTACTCCGGCGACGTCGACCTCGCCGGCGAGGCGATCCGGCTCACTCGCCACCTGGCGGCCAAGATCGACCATGAGGAGGTCGCGGGCCTGCTCGCGCTCATGCTGCTCCACCATGCCCGGCGCCCGGCACGGACCGGCCCCGACGGCAGGCTCGTGCCTCTCGCCGAGCAGGACCGCGGCCTGTGGAACACCCGCCTGATCGCCGAGGGCGTCGACGTGCTCCAGACGGCCCTCGCCCGCGACCGTCTGGGCGAGTTCCAGGCCCAGGCCGCCGTCGCCGCGCTCCACGCCGACGCCCGGACGGCCGAGGAGACCGACTGGGTGCAGATCGTCGAGTGGTACGACGAACTGGTGCGCCTCACCGGCAGCCCGGTGGCCCGCCTCAACCGGGCCGTCGCGGTCGGCGAGGCCGACGGCCCGCGGGCCGGCCTGGCCGCCCTGGCGGAACTCGACCCCGCCCTGCCCCGCCACACCGCCGCCGCGGCGTACCTGCACGAGCGTGACGGTGACCCGGTGACCGCGGCGCGGCTCTACGCCGAAGCCGCCCGAACGGCGCCCAACCTCCTCGAACGCGCCCACCTCACGCGACAGGCCGCCCGGCTCAACGTGCGGCTGCGCGGGTAAGCGGGTGAGCGGGTGAGCGGGTGAGCGGGTGAGCGGCACGATCGCCACGAGGGACCTCCGACGAGCGTGCCGCGGTGGCCCGTTCCTCGGACCGCGCGCCTGATCACCGGGGCCGCCTCGCCGGCGGCAGGTCGCACTCCGCCGGCACCCGGCAGGCACGGTCCCGCTCCCTCTCCTCGCTCACGGTTCCTCGCTCACGGCCTCTCGTTCACGGTGCGGGACCGCAGGCCGACGGCAGAGGGCGGGGACACGAAAACGAGCCGGGGCCCGCACCTCAGAGAGATGCGGGCCCCGGCCCGTGATGTGCCGGTGCTACTAGGCGGGAACGATGTTCTCCGCCTGCGGGCCCTTCTGGCCCTGCGTGACGTCGAAGGAGACCTTCTGGCCCTCCTGCAGCTCACGGTAGCCCTGGGCGGCGATGTTGGAGTAGTGGGCGAAGACGTCGGCGCCGCCGCCGTCCTGCTCGATGAAGCCGAAGCCCTTTTCCGCGTTGAACCACTTAACGGTGCCAGTCGCCATGATCATTCTCCTTCGATAGGGGGCAGAGCCGAGATCCACACCGCGTGGATCTCGCGTCGCCGCGATGAGCCCATCCGGAGATGACCGGGAAAACAAAATGCACCTGAAGGGTTATCCGTCAGGTGCACACAAAGTTTCATGGGTACCACAACCGCAACTACGTTCAGGCTAGCACCTGTCCGGGCCAACGCACGAGTCCACCCCGGCCCGGACACCGGGAACCTGTGCCGATCACCCGCCCGACCGCTCCTCGCGCGCCAGGACCCGCTCGTGCGCGGCGTCCAGAACCACGATCACGGCCAGGGCGGCGATCGTCGCGCCCGCCGCACCCCGCTGCCGGCGGTGACGCGAGGACGGCCTCCGGCGTACTGCTCGCGCGGTTGCCAGGCCAAGGCGTACCGGCGGCGGAAGAACCCGCCCACCGCGCCCGTGCCCCCCGCGGCGGGCACGGGGCCGTCCAGGCGCCGCGAGATCAGCGAGGCGCTCTGGCGCGTCGCCGCCGAGCGCGCACAGCGCGACGGTACGGCCGCGCCGGGGCTCGACCCGCGCCACGAGGCCGACCTCCTGGTGGCCGGTGTCACCGGGCTGGGCATGGACGTCCTGCACGGACGGCGCACGATGGCCGAGGTCCGGCGCGTCGTCGACTACCACCTCGGCCGCGTCTTCACCACGGACCCGAAAGGCGCCACGGGCCCGAAAGGCGCCACGGGCCCGGGAGACGCCACGGGCCCGAAAGGCGCCACGGACCCGGGAGGCGGCCTACGCGCGGCCGGGCCGTCCTGATGTGGAACTTGACATTCCCCGGCCCGAGCTCCACCCTTTCACTACTTAATTAGTGAAAGGGTGTGGACGTTGATCGAATTCCGTCTCGATCGGGGTTCGGGGGTGGCGACGTACCTCCAGCTGGTCCATCAGGTCCGGCACGCGCTGCGGCTCGGCGTGCTGCGGCCCGGCGACCGGCTGCCGACGGCCAGGGAGGTCGTGGCCCAGCTGGCGATCAATCCGAACACGGTACTGAAGGCGTACCGCGAGCTGGAGCGTGAGGGCCTGGTCAGCGGGCGGCCGGGGCAGGGCACGTTCGTGGAGCGGTCGCTGGGCCAGACCTCCATGGGCGACCGCGCGCGGTTGCGCGCGGACCTGGTGCGCTGGGTGCGCGACGGGCGCCAGGCGGGGCTGGACCTGGAGGATCTGGAGGCGCTGGTCGCCTCCGTCCTGACCGGCTTCTCCCACGAGACCCCCGAGTCCCCAGGGATCCGCGAGTCCCGTGACTCCCACGACTCCCGTGAGGAGATCGCGTGACCGCGCTGGAGACCGAGGCGCTGGGCAGGCGTTACCGGCGGACCTGGGCGCTGCGCGACTGCTCGGTGGCGGTGCCGTCCGGGCGGGTGGTCGCGCTGGTGGGCCCGAACGGCGCGGGCAAGTCGACCCTGCTCCACATGGCCGTCGGCCTGCTCGCCCCGACCACGGGGACCGTGCGGGTGTTCGGCGGACCCGTGCGCGAGAACCTGCGGCGGATCGCGTTCATGGCGCAGGGCAAGCCGTTGTACGCGGGCTTCAGCGTGGCTGAGATGCTCACGTTCGGGCGCAGGCTCAACCCCCGGTGGGACGACGCGGCGGCCAGGAGGCGGCTGGCGGAGCTGGACATCCCGCTCGGCCGCAGGGTCGGCAGGCTGTCGGGCGGGCAGCGGACGCAGGTGGCGCTCACCGTCGCGCTGGCCAAGCGCCCGGACCTGCTGGTGCTGGACGAGCCGCTGGCCGACCTCGACCCGCTGGCCCGCCAGGACGTGATGCGCGGCCTGATGGCGGCGGTCGCCGAGACAGGGCTGACCGTGTTGCTCTCCTCGCACATGGTGTCGGAGCTGGAGGGGACCTGCGACTGGCTGATGGTGGTCAACGGGGGCCGGGTCCAGGTCAGCGGCGACATCGACGAACTGGTGGCCGGGCACCGCCTGCTGACCGGCCCCGCCGAGGGCGCCGACGCGCTCGCCGCCCGGCTGCCGGTGATCTCGCGGGGCGGGACGGGGCGGCAGACCACCCTGCTCGTCCGGGACGGCACTCCGCCGCCCGACCCGCGCTGGACCGCCCGCCCGGTGAACCTGGAGGAGACGGTGCTGGCCTATCTGCGCGCCCCGGACCTCGCGGCCCTTCCCCGCCCCACCCTGACCTCCACCCGCTGACCACCCCGCCTCCACCGTAGGGAACCGGCACGAGACCGGCGGGTTCGCGCGGTCCCTCGTATGGGACCGGCACCGGACCACCAGGTTCGCGCGGTTCCTCATATGGGACCGGCACCGGACCACCAGGTTCGCGCGGTTCCTCATATGGGACCGGCACCGGACCACCCGGGTGAACCGGGCGTACCACCTGAAGGGATTCCTCCTTGCTCTGGCTGACCTGGCGACAGCATCGCGCGCAGATCCTGGTGACCTGCGGTCTGCTGCTCGCCCTGGGGGTGCTGCTGCTCATCTCCGGCCTGCGGACGACCGCCTACATCGCCGGCCACGCCCCGCCCGGATGCCCCGGGCCCGCCGCCGCGTGCTCCGGCGTGAACTCGACGATCTACGACGATTACTACTACCCGGTCTTCATGGTCTTCGGACTGCTCCCCATCGCCGGGTCCGCGCTGGTCGGCGCCTTCTGGGGCGCGCCGCTGCTGGCGGCCGAGTTCGAGCGCGGGACCGGCGCGCTGGCCTGGACCCAGTCGGTCTCACCCCTGCGGTGGCTCGTGACCAAGCTCTGCCTGCTCGGCGGCATGGTCGTGGCCGCCGCCCTGCTCCTGTCGGTGATGATCGGCGCGTGGCTGCCGGTGTTCCGCGACGTGATCGGCGACAAGTCGCTGGAACCCGGGACGTTCACCATCATCGGCGTCGTCCCGGCCGCGTGGTGGCTGTTCGCGTTCGTCCTGGGCGCCGCCGCCGGGACGTTCTTCCGGCGCACCTTGGCCGCGATGGCGGTGACCGTGGCGCTGGTCGCCCTGACCGTCCCGTCCGTCTTCTTCTCCCGCGACTCCTACGCCGAGCCGGTGCGTACCGTCACCACCGGCTGGACGGCGCTCTACCAGGGCGGCGGCACCCTGGTCGGGGAGGCCTGGGTCGATCCTTCCGGCCGGGAGACCACGGAGCCGCCCGCCGGCGCCTGCCCTCCGCCCGCCGGGGTGGACGCGCGTTCGGAACGGGCCCAGTTGCTGAAGGAGGAGTGCCTGATCGACGAGGGCTACCGCAAGGCGGTCTACCACCATCCGGTCGACCGGTTCTGGCGCTTCCAGTGGACCGAGACCGGCATCCTGCTGGCCGGCACCCTCGCCCTCGGCGGCCTCACCGTCACCCGCACCCTCCGCCGCCGGAGGTGAGCCGCCGAGCGCCCCGCGAGCGCCCCGCGAGCACCCCACGAGGGCCCCGCGAGCGTCATATGAGGTCCACCTCCGCGTGCGGCAGGCCGCCCGACAGGGTGGGGAAGCCCGGACCCCGGTCGAAGAAGGGCCGGTCGGCCGGATCGGCCGGGAGGAGGGCGCGGAGGCCGGAGCGGCGGGTCTGGGTGGCCTCGACGTCCACCTGGGGATCGTCGGGGTCGCCGTACAGGACGACCCCGTAGTCGTCGCGGGCGCCGTCGGCGGAGACCTTGCCGTCGCGGACGTCGGCGGCCACCAGGGCGGGGTCGCGGTCCAGCGGGGAGCCCCAGCCGCCCCCGCCCGTGGTGCGCACCCGGATGATCTCACCGGCCCGGACCGGCGAGTCGTCCACCAGGCCCTCCATCTCCCTGCCCTCGATCTCCACGACGAAGGGCCGTCCGGCGCGGCCGCCGTTCACCCCCCAGCACGACAGGATCGAGCGGTCGGCGATGGACATGAACGAGGCGTCGCGGAGCATCCGCAGGTGCTTGTCGTAGCCGAGGCCGCCCCGGTAGAGGCCGGGGCCGCCGGAGTCGCGGGCCAGGCCGAGCCGCTCGACCCGGAACGGCCAGCGGGACTCGGCGAACTCGACCGGGATGTTGCGCGAGTCGGGCACCACGTGGATGGTGTCCTCGCCGTCGGCGTACCACCGGCCGCCGGAGCCGCCGCCGAGGACCTCCCTCATCAGGTACGGGGTGCCGTCGGGTCCCTCGCCGTAGACGCCGGTGTAGCGGATGGTCTCCTGGTCGGCGGGCATCCGGCCGCCGGTCGCCTTGGCCAGCACACCGGCCAGCACGCCCAGCAGCCGCAGGATCACGAACGTGCGGGCGTTGGTGGGGGCGGGGAAGATCGGGGTGAGCAGGGTGCCCTTCCCGGGAAACCGCATCTCGATGAGGGGGACGACCCCCTCGTTGACGTCGAGTTCGGCCATCCGCTCGGGGGTGTCGGCCAGGTTGCGCAGGATCGGCGCCAGCCACTTCTTCAGGAACACCCCGTCGGCGTAGTCGCCCGCGTGGTTGATCGGGCCCTTGGCCTGCGGGGAGGTGCCGGTGAAGTCGATGACGAGCGGCACCTCGGCGGAGTGGTCGACGGTGAGGGTCATCCGCTGCGTGTGCAGGCGGGGCTCGTCGACGCCGTCGTGCTCGGCGTAGTCCTCCCACACGTGCGTGCCCTCGGGGATCTTGGCCAGCAACTCCCTGCGGAACGTCTCGGTGGTGTTGGAGATGATCGCGTCGAAGCACGCCTCGACCGCCTCGCGCCCGTACCGGTCGAACAGCTCTCCCAGCCGCCGCGCGCCCATCAGGCAGGCCGAGCACTCGGCGTCCAGGTCTCCGGCGAGGGAGTCGGGCATCCGGGAGTTGCGCGTCATGATCGTGAGTGCCGCCCGGTTGGGCACGCCCTCGTCCCACAGCCTGATCGGCGGGACCATCAGCCCCTCCTCGAACACGCTGCGCGCGTTGCTCGGCATGGAGCCCGGCACGGCCCCGCCGATGTCGTCGTGGTGGCCGAACGCCTGCACGAAGGCGACGACCTGCCCGTCGTGGAAGACCGGGACCGTCACGCAGAGGTCGGGCAGGTGCCCGATGCCGCCCTCGGACAGGTAGACGTCGTTGTGGAAGAACACGTCGCCGGGCCTCATCTCGCCGACCGGGAAGTCCCTCACGATCGGCTGGACCAGCGCCGAGTAGGACCTGCCGGTCAGCTTGCGCAGCCGTACGTCGTGGATGCCGGCGCGGAAGTCGTGCGCGTCGCGGATCATGGGTGAGCGGGCGGTGCGGGCGATGGCGGTCTCGACCTCCATCTCCACCGACGCGAGCGTCCCTTCGACGATCTCCACCAGCACCGGGTCGGCCCCGTTCACCGGCCGCTCACCCCGCCGGGCTCGCTGCGTGCTCATCGGTCGCTCACCGCTCCTCGCTCACTCCGCGGGCCGCTCGTCCCTCGCGGACCACTCCGCTCACTGCGTCGGGCTCGCTGCGTGCTCATCGGTCGCTCACCGCTCCTCGCTCACTCCGCGGGCCGCTCGTCCCTCGCGGACCACTCCGCTCACTGCGTCGGGCTCGCTCCGCGTCATGCACGGCGTACCTCCAGGTTTCCGAACTCGTCCGTGGTCGCGGTGAAGCCGGGGTGGAGCGGCAGCGTGGAGCCGTACTCCTCGATGACCGCCGGGCCGGTGACCTGCGCTCCGGCGGTCAGGCCGGAACGGCGGTGGACGGGGGTCGCGCCCCACTCGTCGTAGAAGACCTCGCGGAAGGCGGCCGGCTCGGGTCGCGGGTCGCCGTGGGGCCTGCGCCCGATGACGGGCCGGGTGATCGGGCCGATGCCGGAGACGCGGAGGTTGACCCACTCGACGCCGTGCCGGGGGTCGTCGCGGTATCCGTACCCGTAGAGCCTGCGGTGCTCGGTGTGGAAGCGGTCCAGCACCTCGGCACGCCAGTCCTCGTCCAGCGGGCCGGACGGCGCGGGCACCCTGACCTCGTAGGCCTGGCCGTAGTAGCGCAGGTCGGCGCTGCGCGCGTAGACGTGCGCGCCGGGGGCGAAGCCCTCGCGGTCCAGGGCCGCGGCGGCCTGCCCCTCCAGGTCGCCGAAGATCTCCCCGGCGGTCCCCAGGGAGAGGTCGCGGGTGACGAAGGTGCGCACATAGTCGTTCTTGACGTCCACGGTGAGCAGTCCGAAGGCCGAGACGTTGCCCGGGTCGGGCGGGACGATCACCGACGGCAGTCCGAGGATGTCGATCAGGCGGCAGACCAGGAGCGGGCCCGAGCCGCCGAAGGCGACCATGGGGAAGTCCCGCACGTCCAGGCCGCGTTTGACGGTGATCTGGCGGATGGCGTTCGACTGGTTGAACGCGCTGATCTCCAGGATGCCCGCCGCGGTCCGTTCCGGGGACAGCCCGATCTTGCCCGCGAGCGCCTCGATCCCCTCGCGGGCGGCGTCGGCGTCGAGCGGGATCTCCCCGCCGAGCAGGTGCGGGGGGACCCGGCCGAGGAAGACGTGCGCGTCGGTGACGGTGACCTCGGTGCCGCCCCGGCCGTAGCAGAGCGGGCCGGGGTCGGCCCCGGCCGATCTGGGCCCGACTTTCGGCGTGCCCTCGGGGGAGATCCACGCGACGGAGCCGCCGCCCGCGCCGACGGTCACGATGTCGATCATCGGGATCTTGCAGGGGTAACGCCCGATGCTGCCCTCGGTGGTCAGGGACGGCTCCCCGTCGACGACCACCGCGACGTCGGTCGAGGTGCCGCCGCCGTCCAGGGTGATCACCGAGGGGTGCCCGGCGGTGGCGGCGATCAGCGCGGCACCGAGCGCGCCCGCGGCCGGTCCCGAGAGCACGGTGGTGATCGGCTGGTGTACGACCTCGGCCGCGGACAGCACGCCGCCGTTGCTCTTCATCACGGAGAACGGCATGCCGCTCCCCCTCACCGCCCGCGCGACGCCCGCCGCGGACTGCGCCACCGCCGGCCCCCCCGGCGCGACATCCGGCGCGGGCGGCGCCTCGCCCACGACACCCTTCGGGTACACCCGGTCGCCCGCGTACGCGCGTCCGTCCGCGTCCCGTGCGTGGCTCGCCGCCTCCAGGCGTTCGGCCAGGTTGGCGATGTAGCGGCGCATGGTCGGTTTGACCGCGGCGTCGACCAGGGTGGTGACCGACCGCTCGTACTCGCGGTACTCGCGCAGCACGTCGCACGAGATCGAGACGACGGCGTCCGGGTGCTCCCGTTCGAGGACCTCCCGCATGCGCAGTTCGTGGGCGGGGTTGGCGTACGAGTGCAGGAAGCACACGCCGATCGCGGTGATGCCGCGGTCGCGGAACCAGCGGGCCGCCGCGACGGCCTGCTCCTCGTCGAACGGCCGCACCTCGGCACCGGTGTGGTCCAGGCGCCCGCCGACGGTCCTGACCCGGTGCACCGGGACGATGCGGGGCGGCTTCACCCAGAAGTAGGAGTTGCCGTAACCGTCCGGCACGCTCTGGCGGGCGATCTCCAGGATGAACTCGAAGCCCTCGGTGGTGACGAAGCCCAGGTCGGCGATGCGGTCTTCGAGGAGCTGGTTCGTGGCGACCGTGGTGCCGTGCACGACGGCCGACACCGCCTCCATGGCTGCGCCGCCCGCGTCGCTCACGTCCTCCGAGCCGGCCGCCTTCCGCAGGACTTTCCGCACCCCCTCCATGAACCCGTCGGCCGGGTTGGCGGGGGTGGAGGGAGTCTTGGTCGTGGTGATCTCACCGGTCTGCTCGTCCACCGCGACCACGTCGGTGAACGTGCCTCCGGTGTCGACCCCGATACGGACGCTGCGCATGCCCCCGTGTCTACCCAGTCCCGGCGAGTCCGCAAATCGGCGGACCCTGCCGAAGCTGCGCCCGGTCCTTGGGCAGTGTTGGCGGGAAACGACCTCGAACGACCTCGAACGGCCTCGCCGGAAACGGCCCCGCCGCCCCGGTCGCGGACCGGGGCGGCGGGAGCGGCTCCTAGCGGCGGCGGGGACCCATGGTGGTGTTGATCACCGCGTCGGCGTCGTGCGCGTGGATCTTGGCGGCGAGGCGGATGGCCATCTCGTTCGTACGGCGCAGTTCGGCCTCGACCCGGTCCTTGCCGGACTGGCCGACCTGCACGCCGAAGTAAGCGCCGATGATCGCGCCCGAGACCCCGACGAGCCCGGCGAACGGCGCGGCCGTGTCACCCTCGCGCAGCGCGATCACCACGAAGCCGATCAGGATGACCACGAGTCCCATGACGACGACGTAGAACCCGTACCGCCAGCGAGCCGCCTCGGCCTGGGCGGCGACGGCCTCGTCCTCGGTCATCATCGCCGCGAGCGCCGCGGGCATCTCCGTGGTCTCCGCGCCGGAGGGACCGGGGGTCACGACGGCCGGGGTCTTGCCGAGGGGTGGAGCGGAGTTGTTGGTGGTCGTCACAGATTCTCCCACTTTTCGATAGACCAAAAGGAATCTCCCACGGTTCTCACCGCCAAGCCAAGTCAGGCCACGCCCGGGCTTGCCGGCCGGGGACCACCCCCTTTTACCAGCGCATCTTCCACCTAAACGCCCTCATATACCTCACAGTTCACTACCAGTTGTAGATCGTTATCTTTGAGGCGGATGTACGCGGGCGGGCCGTCCACGAAACGTGAAGATCACGATCCATGCTCGGCGCGGTAAAACAGGACTCGGATGAGATAGAAGACATTCACCACTCTCATCTGGTTTTCAGAGGTCTCTGTGACGAAGCTCCTCCGGCTCCTCGTGGCCCCGCTGTCCGCCGCCGCCCTCCTTCTCAGCGTGTTCTCGACCCCCGCCCGGGCCGACACCGACCCCGTGCTCGCCGCGCAGTGGCAGATCGCGTGGAACACCTACCGGTTCTACGAGTGCCTGACCGCCCCCCTCCCGATAACGGGACGGAGCCAGGCCAAGCGCGACATCTCCATCGAGATCAACGCACCGGTGCAGCACGTGTTCGACGCCTACTCGAACATCAACAACCACCTGGGCATGCACTCGTTCCTGAAGCGGGTCGTCACCCACGAGGACCGGACCGACGCCGGAACGCGCTACGTCAACTTCACGGCCGTGGAGGACATCCCGGTCGCCGGGCTGCCCGTCACCTCCAACACGCACGCGCAGCAGCGCATCCACCGCGACGAGCTCTACTACGAGACCGACACCTGGACGCTGCCGAACGTCGTCACGCACCAGAAGATCGTCTTCGAGGACCTGGGCGATGGGCGGACGCGCGTCACCGAGCATCTCACCTTCGAGGCGAGCATCCTGCTCATCGACTTCACCGTGACGAACGGCGTCTCCTCCCACCAGGCGACGCAGGCGGGTCTCAAGGCGGCGATCGAGAGCGGCGAGCTCTGAACCGATCCCGTACGCTCCGGCGGCTGGTGAGGGCGACGAACCGATGGCCAGGGGGGAGATCGTGGAACGCGGCCGGAGTACTAGGCTGGCCCCCCGTGACCGAATTGTCTGCCCTCTCCGCCGTTCCTGCCGGTTCCCGGGACGGAGTGCTGCGTTTCTACTTCGGCCCGATGGACTGCGGCAAGTCCACGCTGGCCCTGCAGATGAACTACAACCACGGCCGCCAGGGCAGGCGTGGCCTGGTGCTCACCAAGCACGACCGCTCGGGCGCCCCGCAGGTCACCAGCCGGATCGGCCTGGGCAGCGAGGCCATCGAGGTCGTCGACGACCTCGACCTGGTAGCCCTGGTCCGCGCGCACGAGCCCATCGACTACGTCATCTGCGACGAGGCGTGCTTCTACACGGTCGCCCAGATCGAGCAGCTCGCCGACCTCACCGACGGCTACGGCATCGACGTCTACGCCTTCGGCCTGGCCTCGGACTTCCGCTCGCAGATGTTCCCCGCAACCCAGCGGCTGTTCGAGCTGGCCGACGAGATCAGCCGCCTGCAGGTCGAGGTCCTGTGCTGGTGCGGGCGCCCCGGGCGCCTGAACGCCCGGGTGGTCGGCGGCAGGATGGTCCGTACCGGCGAGCAGGTCGTCATCGGCGACACGGGCGCCGACCCGATCCGCTACCAGGTGCTCTGCCGCCGCCACTACCGCTCCGGAGAGCTCGGCCTGACCGGCTGAACCCCGCGCCGGGCGAAGGGGACGCCCCGCCCGGCGCGGGTGTCAGACGGCGCAGTGGCCCTCGTCGTCGCAGGCGTCGCCGCCGTTCGTGGCGGCCTTGACGGCCCTGGCGGCCGGCGACTGGCCGGTGCGCTCGGCGACCTCTTCGAGGGCGGCGAGCAGGGTGTCCTCGGGCTGGGCGCCGGAGACGGCGAACTGACCCTCGAAGAGGAACAGCGGCACCGAGCTGACACCGATGGCGCGGGCCTGGGCCAGCTCCTCCTTCACCGCCGCCGCGCCGTCCTCCCCGTCCAGGTCGGCCTGTACGCCGAGCTCGCGGGCCAGTCCGGCGAGGACCTCGCGGGAGCCGACGTCGAGGCCGTCGGTGAAGTGGGCGCGGAAGAGGGCGTGGAGCGCTTCCTCACCCCTGCCCTGCTCCCCGGCGAGCTGGACGAGGCGGTGCGCGTCGAAGGTGTTGGCCTGGATCGAGTGGTCGAAGTCCAGCACCAGCCCGTCCTCGGCGGCGACCTCGGTGACCCTGCCGAACATCTGCGCGGCCTGCTCGGCCCCGCCGAACCTCGTCGCGGCCCACGTGAGCGTGGGCTCACCGTTGGACTTCGCGTCCGGCATGAGCTGGAACGGCCTGAACTCGACCTCCACCTCACCGCCCTTGGCCCGGTAGCGCTCCACGGCGCGGGCGAAGCGGGTGTGGCCGATGTAGCACCATGGGCAGACGACGTCTGAGTAGATTTCAACCTTCACACCACGCTGCAACCGGCACCGGGACCCGCTGATTCCACGGGCCCGGCCCGCCGTCCGCGAACACGGGGACGGACGCGGGGACGGACGCGGGGACGGACGCGGGGACGGACGCGGGGACGGACGCGGGGACGGACGCGGGGACGGACGCGGGGACGTGGCATCCTGGCGAGAGCCACCCGGCCCGCGCCGACCGGCGCCGGCGACGGGAGGGAACGGGAAAGCGGAGGCTGCGGGGACCGCGCCCGCCCCCGGGCGGGGTGTTCACGCCCGGGGTCCGGGGTCAGTACGGCAGCGGCCTTCCCGACGGGCTCCGCAGGTCCAGCAGGTCCCGGTCGCGACGTCGTGAGCGCTTGCGGATTCGTGTCCGGCGCATCGTCCGGAACTCCTTTCGGGTGCGCGTGCGGGCCTGGCCTGCCGATTCCTGTGATGTGCCGCCGTCCGGGCGGCGCGGATGGTCCATGTCTTCTATGTCCCCCGTATCCTCTCTGCCCTCGGCGAGGAGAGGCTTTCCTGTCGTGGCCGGTGAGCCGGGTCGCCCCTGTCGTGGCCGGTGAGCCGGGTCGCCGGAAGGTCTCCCGGCCTTCTCAGGCCGCAGTGCCGTTGAGACGCGGGTGGATGGCCAGCTCGAACCAGCTGACCTTCCCCAGGGACGTGCGTTCGCTGCCCCACCGGGCGGAGAGCAGGTCGAGCAGATACAGCCCGCGTCCTCCCTCGTCGTCCTCGTGGGCGTCACGCACGTAGGGAAGGGCGGGATTGGCGTCGTCCACCTCGCACCGCAGCATTCCCTCCCGATAGGAGACGGCGAGCCGGATCGGCCCCCACGCGTGGCGCAACGCGTTGGTGACGAGCTCGCTGACGAGCAGCCGGGCGGTCTCGCCCTGCTCGCCGATCCCCCACTCGGCCAGCTGCCCGCAGATCAGCCGCCGGGCTCTGGGCACCGAGGCCGGGATGGGCGGGAGCGGCCAGGACGCCCTCCTGGCAGAGGGGCGCGGGAGCGGAACGGCGATCGCGCAGACGGAGAGGGTAAGGGCGAGAGCGACGAACGGTCTCATGCCGCCCTCCCGCAGGGAGCGCGGTGGGCGGGAACGACACGCCCGTCGGGCAGGATTTCCCCGGTGTCCTCGAAGACCACCACACCATTGCAGAGCAGCCCCCATCCCTGCTCGGGATGAGAGACCACGAGACGAGCCGCCTCATGATCGAGGGCGTACGCTGCCGGACAGGCGGGCAGGTGCTGACACACGGTACTACTCCGATCTTGATTGGCTACGGAGGGGAACCTCGCGGAACCCCGAGCGAATGATCGTCCTCACCGGCTCGCCCCCGGCCCGTCGACGACGGGACAGGTCTTCCTTGCCGAACGCGATGGATTCGACTCGCTTCCGCTGCCGGCGACGTCTCCTCACGCGCCCCCGCGCCCGCGTACATCCCGGCGCGACCGGTGGCGAACGGTTCCAGCGATGGCCGGAAACCCGTCGTCGGCGACCACATCCACCCGTTCGATGACCTGCACGTGACGCGGAATCTTCTGCCAGGCTCTCCCGAGCGAACGCGGTGTTGATTTATGCCATTTATGTGTTGTTTCATCTGTGTTTACACCCGCATGTGTTGAGCGTCGATAGAGCCATGGTCTTGTCCTGGTAGAGCATTTTTTGCGGTATTGGTTCCCGCCGCATCAGGCAAAGACAGGCCATGGCAAGGAGGCTCCCGGGGAGTCCGGATCACTCCCGGCGTGGCGCGGTGGCATCGGCGGCGAAACGGACGAGGAGCGAGGCGAAGGTCTCGCGGTCCTCGGCGGGCCAGTGCGCTGTGAGGGCGTCGAACGTGTCGTTCTGCCAGCGGCGGGCGGCTGCGAGGAGTTCGTGGCCGGACGCGGTCAGCGCCAGGTCGGCGTGGCGGGCGTCGCGTTCCATCGTGCCGCGCCGTACCAGCCCCGCGGCGACCGCGTCGGCGACCATGCGGCTGGCCACGGAGCGGTCCACCCCCAGGGCGTCGGCGACGGCCCGCACGCCGGTACGCCCACCGCCACCGCCCGTCACACCGGCGCCTCCGGCCCCGCCGCCGCTCCCGCCGCCTCCGTCCCTTCCGCCGATGATGTCGACGACCACGACCCGCGAGACGTGCCCGCCCTCGGCACCGGCGCCGGCGACCCCCTGGGGCCAGCGCCGCGACCAGTAACGGATCAGTGCGAACAAGGCGGGTCCCGCCTGCTCCGCGGTGGGGAGGCGGCTTCCGGAGAGGGCGGGGACCGCCCCCGGGCCGGAGGACGACGCACCGGGCACGAGAGGCGCCGCGGGGTCGGCCACGGAGCCGGACCCGGGACCGGCCTCAGGTCCGGCCTCGGGCCCGGCCTCAGGCCCGGCCTCAGGGCCGGCCTCGGGGCCGGCCTCGGGGCCGGCCTCGGGAATGGTTTCTGGACCGGACGACTCCCGGTCGCGCGCCTGGTCACCGGTGGTCCGCATGGGCGCAGCATGGCACTCGGCCTTGATGTGTGCAAATCACACATGTAACGTGTGCAAAATGCACGCACTTGATGACAACGCTCCCGATACCGAACCAGTGAACGAAGCGATCTCCCTGGTCACGCGATTCGAGGAGGCGGTCAACCGGCAGGCCGTGGCCGAGGCCGCGGGGATGGCCGCCGAGGATGTCGCGATCACCGGACCACGCGGCACCGCTCACGGGGTGGACGTCCTGCGCCGGTGGGTGGCGGACTCGGGCATCCGGCTCACCTCGCGGCGCCTGTTCGTCCGGCTTCCCCACCTGGTGGCCGAGCAGACGGCCCGCTGGCACGACCCCGGCACCGGGGCTCTCGGCGACGCGACGACCGTGGCGACCCTGTTCACCGTAAGGGACTCGAAGATCGCCGGTATCGCCCGCTACGACAGCGGCCTCGCGGCGGCGCTCCTCGCCGCCGGACTGGCAGAGATCGACGAGGTCGTCGTTCCAGGTCCGCCGCGGGCGGTCTAGAGGGAGGACCGGATGCGACCGGAGGAGGGGACCGACGGACCGGGGGCGTCATGGGGCGTAGACGACGGACCAGGGGCGGGGGGCGGGCGACGGGGACGTCCCGGGTGCCGCCCGCGGCGCCCCGGCGGTGACGTCCCGGGCGAGGATCCCGGCCGCCAGGGTGGCGAACCCGGCGGCCGCGGGGTGGGCCGACCGCTCCGGCCAGGCGACACAGATCCCTCTCAGGAGAGGGGCACCGGCCAGGGGGCGCCAGGCCAGCCGAGGCTCCCTGCGGGCCATCGCCTCCTGTTCGAACGCCACCCCGTGCCCCGCCAGCACGAGCCCCAGCAGGAACTCCGGGTTGCGGGCGTGCTGGAGGCGTACGGGCGAGAAACCCCCCGCGCGGCAGACGTCGAGCATGCGGTCGTACCACGCCGGGGAGGTCTCGCGCGGGAAGACGACGAGGTCGTGCCCGGCGAGGTCGGCCAGCGTGATCTCCCACGGCCGTGACCCCGTCCGCGGTTGCGGCCGTGCCTGCGCCAGGGGGGAGGTGCGGGGCAGCACCACGCCCAGCGGGATCTCCACGACGGGCCCGGACCGCAGGCCGGCAACGTCGACGGGGTGGTGCACGAGGCCCGCGTCGAGCTGGGCGGAGGTCAGCCGGCGCAGCTGTTCCGGAACGGTGAGCTCGTGGAGCTCCAGCCGTAGCCCCGGAGTCTCCTCGGCGACATGCCGCAGCAGGGCGTGCAGCGTTACGGCCGGGATCTCCGGGGGTACCCCGACCCGGAGGGTTCCCAGCTCACCGTCACCGGCCTGGCGCATCATCGCCCGCAGGCGTTCCTCACCGGCCAGGAACCGCCTGGCCTCCTCGACGAGGAGCCGGCCCGCCATCGTGAGCTCGATCTGCCGTCGCGAGCGGTCGAACAGCTCCGCACCGAGCTCGCGCTCCAGCCTCTGGATCGACTGGCTGAGCGGCGGCTGCGCGATGCCCAGCACCTCCGCGGCGCGGCCGAAGTGCAGTTCTTCGGCGACGACGAGGAAATGCCGCAGATGCCGGGAAAGGTCCACGGCGTCACGATAGGCGATCGTCCGCGGACTCGCGGCACGTCACAGGCCCGCGGCACGCCGCGACCCGGAGGTACGTCACGATCCGGAGATACGTCACGATCCGGTGGCGCGCCGCGACCCAGCCGCACGTCACGACCCAGCCGCACGCCGCGACCCGGCGGCGCGTCACGACCCGGCGGCGGGGCTGGATAGCGTTGCGGGCATGTCGGCAGAGGAACGGATAGCGGGAATCTTCGCGGCCGCCGGGGTGGAGGGGCACCTGCACGCGCTGGACGTCGCCGGGGGCCGCGAGATCGCCGTACGCGCCGACGAACAGGTCGTGATCGCCTCGATCTTCAAGGTGCTCCTGATCCTGGAGTTCGCCCGTCAGGCGGCGGCCGGCCAGCTCGACCCGGCCGAGCGCGTCCTCGTGGCGGCGGAGGACAGGCTCGGCGGATGGGGGACCGCCGGATGCGCGGACGACGTGGAGATGTCGCTGCGCGATCTCGCCCACTTCGCCATGCAGGTCAGCGACAACACCGCCGCCGACCTGCTGATGCGGAGGATCGGCCTGGACACCGTGCGGATGCTGGCGGCGGAGCTGGGGCTGGCGCGCACCCGCGTGGTCGGCGGGCCCAGGCAGCTGCTGGAGTCGATGCTCGCGGACGTGGGGGCGCGGGACGACGCCGAGTTCGCGCGGATCTTCCCGACGCTGCCCCCCGAGCGGGTACGGGCGCTGCGGGTCCTCGATCCCGATCACACGACCTCCAGCACGGCGCGCGACGTGACCCGGCTGCTCGGGCTGATCTGGCGGGACGAGGCCGGGCCGCCGGAGGCGTGCGCGGCCGTCCGCGACTACATGACACGGCAGATCTTCTGGACGCGGATCGCCTCGGGCTTCCCGCCGGGGACGCGGGTGGCCGCCAAGACGGGGACGCTGCCCGGCCTGCACATGGAGGCCGGAGTCGTCGAGTATCCCTCCGGCGAGGGCTACGCGGTGGCGGTGTTCGCCCGGGCCGGGCAGCTGCCCACCCGGCGCATCGACGTCGACCTGGCGATCGGCCAGGCCGCGCGGGCCGCCGTCGACGCGCTGCGGGCCGAGTGATCTCCCCCACTCGGCGGGCGGGTTCCGCCTTCCCGCACGGCGTCCGGATCCCGCCCCGGCTGCTCTGATACGCGTTCGCCTATCGGAGACGACGGTCGAGGATCTTGGACGTGGACGGCCCCGTGGTGGTTGGGTCCTCAGCGGGCCGCACGCGGCCGGCGGCCGTCACCCGGGTGACCGGGGACGACCGTGCGTTCATCCGCACCGAGGGAGAGACATGTCCCGATTCGATCGAAGAGGTTTCCTTCGCACCGCGACGGCGGGGGCAGCGCTGGCGGGGGCCGCGCTGGCACCGGCGGCCGGAGACCTCCTGTCCCCGTCGCCCACCAGGGCCGCGGCGCGTCCGGGAGGGAGGAAGACCGCCGCGACGTTCCGCTGGCTCGGCACGTCGGGCTGGCGCGTGGACGTGGGGTCGTCGACGTTCCTCGTCGACCCGTACGTGACGCGGTTCGACACCGGCCTGGCGGCGGGCGCGTTCAAGCCCACCACGCGGCTGGAGGTCGACGCCGAGGCGGTCGGCAAGCACGCGGGCACGCCGAAGGTGGTGCTGGTGACGCACGCGCACTGGGACCACTTCAACGACGTCCCGCACATCGCGACGTCGACCGGGGCACGGGTGGTCGGCACCGCCACCACGTGCAACCTGGCGCTGGCGTTCGACGTGAAGAGCAACCTGCTCAGCCCGGTGAAGGGCGGGGAGGTCCTGGACTTCGGCGACTACGTCGTCGAGGTGGTGGCGTCGCTGCACAGCCGCAACGCCGACTACTCCATGGTCTTCCCCGGGGTCCGGCTGACCCGGCCTGAGCGTAGGCCGGAGAACATCTCCGAGCTGCCCGAGGGCGACACCCTGGCGTTCCAGGTGAAGATCAAGGGCGGCCCGTCGGTTTTCTTCATGGGCGGCAGCGACTTCGTCGAGCGTAACCTCACCGGCCTCGCCCCGGACGTCGCGATGATCCCCACCACCTCCTCTTCGTCCACGTACGACTACGTGCCGCGCCTCCTGCGGGCCCTGGACATGCCCCGCGTGGTCGTCCCGGTGCACTGGGACAACTTCGAGGTGGCGCTGCGGAACCCGCCGCAGGCCGACGAGAAGTCGAGGAAGAGCCTCGCCGGGTTCGTCGCGGCGGTGCGCAAGGTCAGCCCCGGGACGAAGGTCGTGATCCCGGACTATCTGACACCGCACACCTTCGGCTGACGCCCGCGCCGCCGGTCCCTGCCGACGGCCCGCGCTGACGACCCGTGCTCACCGGGCGCGCTAGGGAACGGAGGCGATCTCCTCAAGGCGGGCGGCCAGCTGCTCGGGCTCGCCGTCGATCAGGGCGGACACCCCGCGCCACCAGGCGAACCACTCGCCGCTGCGCCACATCCAGTCGATCCGTTCGATGGAGGCGACGACGTCGCCCTTGACGCGCCACACCTCACCGGCCTGCTCGGTGGAGGCGCCGTGTCGCAACGCCCAGGCGTGCAGGGTCGTGGCGGCCTCGGCGTCGACCGGTTGCCCGTACGGGTCGGGGTGCTCGTCCAGCCGGTGGGGGCCGAGCCCGGCGGCGACGCCCCAGCTCCACTGGGCCTCGGCGGGACGGGAGTAGCGGAGGGAGTCGAAGTCGAGGTTGGAGCCGAGCTCGTCGTCGGGGCGGCGCACGACCACCGCGTCGAGACGGCCGCCCGCGTCGAAGGAGACCACGACCCGCCGGCCGGGGTGCGCGTCCTTGGGCAGCTCGACCCGGTCCTCGGCCTGCCAGGAGTTGAGGTCGGTGACCGCGGCCGGACGCCCCCAGGCCGCGTCGGCCGCGTCGTCGGCGATCCAGGCGGCGAGCATCTCCAGGACGGTCAGATCGGTCCACGGTTCGATCGCCGTGGAGGTCTGGAGCACCTCGTCGGGCGCGGGCAGCTTGCCACCGCGCTCCTGCCGCCACCACTCCTTGCCGAGTTCGCGGGTGCCGACCAGCAGACCGGCCAGCGCGGCGAGTTCGGTGGATCTGCGGGTGAGGGGGGCGCCGCGTGCGAGCTCGACGGCACGCGCGACGCGGTCGGCGCCCAGCGCCGCCTTCGCCTCGCTCAGCAGCAGGGCGGCGTCCGGCCGCTCCTCGCCCAGCAGATCGCGGATCAGTCGTCTGGCCTCGGTCCTGGCGTCCTCCGCACGTGCATCACGCATACGGACACGGTACGCCGGGAGATCCTTAGGCGCGAGCGTCACCGGGCGGTACGGCCGTGCCGTCGTCCCGTGGCGACTCGGCGAGATACGCCGCCCTTCCCACCATGTAGGCGGCCACCGCCGCCGTCACCACCTGGTAGACGGCGATCAGCAGCAGCGTGCCGGCGATCGCCCAGCGGGGGTGGCGCAGCCACATGGCGAGCAGGACGAGCTGGAGGCCGAGCACCTGGGGTTTGGTCGCCGCGTGCATGCGGGACAGGGTGCCGGGAAACCGGACCATCCCCACCCCGGCCGCGAACGCCAGTCCCGCCCCCAGCAGCAGGCACGCGCCGGCGGCCACATCCAGCACGGTCACCGGACGCGCCTCGCGCGCGGCCCCCGCCCCGCGGGAGCGCGACGCGTGGAGTGACGGTTCTCCGGGGCGGGCCGCGCGGGACGGTGTCCCCACCGGGTCCGCCGTACGGAACGGCCCGCGCGGAATCCGGCCCGCGCGGTCAACGGGCACGTCCCGCGAAGAACCTCGCCAGCGAGACCGAGCCGACGAACCCCAGCAGGGACAGCGCCAGCAGCAGGGGCAGCGCCGAGTACTCCCGGTACGTCGCCGCCTCCGCGCCGATCGCGCACATGACGACGGCGGTGAGCACGTCCAGCGCGACGGCCCGGTCCAGCATCGTGGGGCCGCGGACCAGGCGGTAGAGCGTCATCACCGCGGCGGCGGCGAGCAGCGCCAGAACGGTCAGGTATGTCACCGTCATCGCGGCTCCCCCTCACGCGCATCCGTCGTCGCGGCTTCCTCGCAGGTCGTCGTCATCGCGCCTCTGTCACGGGTCACCGTCATCGCGCCCCCTCGTATGTCCCCGTCATCCGTATGTCCCGTCATCGCTCCCCGTGCGCGTCCCCGTCATCCCGGTTCCCCGGACGCGTCACGGCCGTCACGCCCCTCCCGGCACGTCGCCGTCATCGCAGCTCCTCCCGGTCGGCGCGGGTGCCGAAGGCGGCCACGATGCGGCTCTCCAGCCGCGCCACGTCCTCGCGGGTGACCCGGGTGACGGTCGGCGCGTCACCCGGGATGCCGAGTACGTGGAGCACCAGCAGCCTCCGCCGGACGTTCGCCTCCAGCACCAGGCTGCCCGGCAGCGCCGACAGCGCCACCGTCATCAGCACGGCCACCGTCTCCGACGAGGAGTGCAGCCTGACCTCGACGATCTGGACCGGGGGCGGCGCGCCCGGGCGCAGCGCCCAGAAGGCGACCCGGAAGCTGGAGGCCACCAGGTCCCCCGCGAGGCGGACGACGAACAGGAGGATCCCGACGGGGTGGAGCCGGATCCCGGAATCCTCGACCGGCAGCGGCAGCAACCACACGGCGGCCAGCGCGGCCAGCAGGCCGCCGAGCACGTTGCCCACGCTGAGGTCCCCCCAGAGCAACAGCCAGACCGCGGTGAGCCAGGCCACCAGCGGCAGCGGCACGGGCCTGCCCAGCACCCGGGGCACCGGGATCGTCGGGCCCGGCCCCCTCACCGCTCACCGCCGAGCACCGCGGAGACGTACGGCTCGCGAGCCAGCAGCTCGCCCGCGGCCCGCTCGGCCAGGGCGGACAGCGGCCCGGCCAGCACGGTGTACGACAGGGCCAGCACCACCAGCGCCGCCGTGGCGGCGAGCATCGGCGCCGGCATGGTGACGGCGGTGACGACGGCCTTACCGGTGATCCCCCCGGTGTTCCCCGCGCCGCCCCCATCGTCTCCCGCCTCTCCTGTCTTTTCCGTGCCGGCCGCGCCGGGCTCGCCCTCCCCGCCCTCCCGCGCGGCTCCCCCCTCCGCGGTCGTTTCCGGGGCCGGCGCGGCCGATGTCCCCCAGAAGGCCCTGTTCCAGGTCGTGGCCACCGCGTACAGGGTGAGCAGGCTGGTCAGCAGCCCTCCCGCGACCAGGGCCAGGGCCATCGGACGGCCGTCCGCGACCCCGGCCTGGATCAGCCCGAGCTTGCCCAGGAAGCCGGACATCGGCGGTATCCCCGCCAGGTTCATCGCGGGCACGAAGAAGAGCACCGCGATCGCGGGAGCCGCCCCCGCCAGGCCGCCGAGCCGGTTCAGGGAGGTGGTGCCGGTACGGCGCTCGATCAGGCCGGTCACCAGGAACAGGCTGGTCTGCACGGTGATGTGGTGGGCGACGTAGAAGATGGCGCCCGCCATGCCGGCGACGGTGAACAGCGCGACCCCGAACACCATGTAGCCGATGTGGCTGACCAGGGTGAAGGAGAGCATGCGCTTGATGTCGGTCTGCGCCACCGCCCCGAACACCCCGACCAGCATGGTCAACAGCGCCGCCCACATCAGCAGGCCGCTCACCGGGCCGCCGGGGAACAGCAGCGCCTCCAGCCGGATGATCGAGTAGATGCCGACCTTGGTGAGCAGCCCCGCGAAGAGCGCCGTCGCGGGGGCGGGCGCGGTCGGGTACGAGTCGGGCAGCCACGCCGACATCGGGAAGATCGCGGCCTTGACCACGAAGACCAGCAGGAGCGTCAGCTCGACCAGCAGCCTGATGTGCTGGGGCAGCACCGAGAACCGCTCGGCCAGCTGTGCCATCGACACGGTGCCGGTCGCGGCGTAGGCGACCGCGATCGCGACGAGGAACAGCAGCGACGACGCCAGCCCCACCACCGTGTAGGTGGCGCCCGCCCGGATGCGGGCCTCTGTCCCGCCGAAGGTCAGCAGCACGTAGGAGCCGCTGAGCAGCATCTCGAACCCGACGAAGAGGTTGAACAGGTCACCCGAGAGGAAGGCGTCCGACACTCCGGCGACCATGATCAGATACGCCGGATGGAAGATCGACAGCGGGGCCCTGTGCTCCTGGTCGGCGCGGGACTGCGCAAGCGAGTAGACCATCACGCAGAGCGTCACCGCGGAGGAGACCGCCAGCATCAGCGTGGAGAGCCGGTCGGCGACGAGTGTGATGCCGATCGGCGCGCCCCAGCCTCCGGCGTGGGCCACCAGCGGTCCCTGCCGGTCGGCGGCCGGCAGCAGGAGCAGCGAAACGAGCAGTACCACCGCGAGCGTGCCCACGCTGATGAGCGCCTGGAGCCGTACCAGCTTGCGGCCGATGGCCAGCTTGAGCCCGGCGGCCAGCAGCGGCAGCACCACGGGCACCGGGATCAGCGCCTCCACCGGCACCCCCTCCTCCGGCCCCTCACGGACCTCCCTCCCGCACGGCGCGGGACGCGATCCCGCATCAGTCCTCCCCCTCCAGGTCGGTGTCGTCCTGTGCCCTGGCCTGCCGTGCCCGGTCGGCGCGGATCGCGGCGCGCATCTGACGGAGGGCGTCGCGACGGCGGGCGTGGAGCCGCCTGCGGATCTGCCGCTCCCGCACGATCTGCTCCCGCTCCCTGCGGGCGAACTCGGCGCGTATCTCCCGGACGCGTTCCTGCCGCTCCTCCTTGGAGAGGTCCTCGGCGCGCCGCGCCTCGGCGAACCGCTCGGCGAGCCGTTCGGCGGACAGGCCCTCGTCCTTGTGCTCCTGCAGCCAGCGGCCCAGGTCGACGTTCACGTCGAGGATCCGCTGCTCCAGTTCCGCGGCCTCCCTGCGCTCCCGCTCGTGGCGGGCCTCCCTCAGGCGGGCGAGCTCGACGCGCTGCTCCCTGACCAGCCGCCGGTACGCCTCCTGGCGCTCGAGCACGTCCTGGCCGAGCTCGCCGCGCCTGGCCCGCAGCCGCACCCGGCGGTCCTCGGTGTCGTCCTGCACCTCGTCGGCACCGGTGAGCTGCCAGGACCGGTGGACCATGGCGAGCAGGAAGGCGGTGACACCCAGCGTGATGACGATGGCGGTGAGCACCATGGCCTGCGGCAGCGGGTCGGCCATTCGCTCCGGGGCGGTCGTGCCCAGGATCGGCGGCCTTCCCGGCGGTCCGCTCGCGGTGAGGATCAGCAGGTTCACCCCGTTGGTGAGCAGGATGACACCGGCCAGCAGCCGGACCAGGCTCCTCTCCAGCAGCAGCGTCACCCCGCACGCCACGAGCGTGCCGGCCACCAGGAGAGGCAGCAGCGGGGCGGTCACCGGTCCTCCCCCTCGTCGATCCGCCGGTCCAGCTCGGCGCCCAGGCTGCGCAGGACGTCCTGCACCATGCCGATCACCGTGATGTAGACCCCGGCTTCGAACAGCAGCACGGTCGACAGGTGAAGGTCGCCGACGAGCGGGACGCGCAGGTCGGCGGGGAGCATGTCCAGCGGCCCGGCGCCGGCCAGCATCCCCCAGAACGCGGTGACCGTGCACAGCAGGAGCCCCAGGCCGATCAGTACCCCGGCGGTGACCGGCGCGGCGGCGGCCAGCTCGTACCGGCCTCCGGCGAGATAGCGCATGACCAGCGCGAGACCGGCCACCATGCCCCCGGCGAACCCGCCGCCCACCGCGCCGTGCCCGGTGAACAGCAGGAAGACCGAGACCACCATCACCGTGTGGAAGGTCAGCCTGGCCACGAGCTCGAAGATGACCGCCCGCTGCCCGGGCGGCAGGGTGGCCGCCAGCCAGTACGTCCGGGAGTCGTCGCCGGTCCTGCCCTGCGGGACCCGCAGCGCGTACGACCGGCTGCTCAGGAAGACCAGGCCGGTCATGCCGAGGGTGAGGACGACGAGCACGGAGGTCTCCCCCATGGTGTCCCAGGCCCTGACGTCGACCAGGATCGCGCTGACGATGTTGGCGGCCCCGGCCTCCTCGGCGGCCGGGGCCATCAGCGTGCCGACCGGCGTCGCCTGCCGCGCGTTCATCGCGAGCATCCCCGCCCCGGCCATCACCGTGCCGCTCACGACGCCGAGGGCGAATCGCGCGGCGAACGGCACCCGGGGCCGGTTCTCCCGGGGACCGAGGGGAAGCCTGCGGAGCACCAGCACGAACACGACCAGGCTCAGCGTCTCGACGAGAAACTGGGTCAGGGCCAGGTCGGGCGAGCCGTGGACGAGGAACAGCAGCGCCGTGCCGTACCCGGTCAGGCCCGCCACCAGCACCAGCACGATGTGCGAGCGCACCCTGAGCACGACGGCGGCCGTGGCCATGAGGAGCACGCCGATGACGGGCTGCTCGACGCGTTCCCAGAGCACCACGTCCGGACGCAGGTCGGGCGAGGGCCCGTACAGCAGCGAGAAGGCCGCGACCCCCGCCAGGGACACGAACGCGATCATGAGGTAGTCGGGCAGCGAGCCGCGCTGGACGACGCCGGTCAGCTGCAGGGAGAAGCGGCCCAGCCCGCGGACCAGCGCCCAGTAGGCCCGGCCGGAGTCCATCATGTGCAGTGCCACCCCCAGCCGCACCAGCGGTTCCCTGACCAGGAAGAGGAGCGCGCCCCCCGCCAGCGCGGCGGCCGACAGCAGCAGCGGCACCGGGGCTCCGCTCCACAGCGCGAGGTGGGTGCCGTGGCCGGGGCCGGGGAAGGTGCCGGTGTAGCCCTCCATCGCCTCGCCGTACCGCCCGGCGAGCGGGGCGGCGGCGAGCCCGAGCACCGACAGCAGCGCGGGCGGCAGGAACGTCGCGGCGCCGGTGGGACGCACCGGCACCGGCTCCCCGCCGGGCTTGTCGCCGAAGGCGCCCCACAGAAAACGCGCGCTGTAACCGGCGGTGAGCGCGGAGCCGAGGACGACTCCAGCGAGGACCGCCGTGTCGGCGGGCCGCCCGGTCAGCAGCGACTCGAAGGCGGCCTCCTTGCCGACGAATCCCAGGAACGGCGGGATGCCCGCCATCGAGACGGCGGCCCCCGCCGCGGTCGCGGACAACCACGGCGCCGCGCGCCGCAGGCCGCTCAGCTCGCGCAGGTCACGGGTTCCCGTGGAGCGGTCGACGACACCGACGACCAGGAAGAGGGACGCCTTGAACAGCGCGTGCGCGAGCAGCATCCCGGCCCCGGCGATCGCGGTGTCGCGGGTGGCCGCGCCGAACAGCACGGTCAGAAACCCCAGCTGGCTCACCGTGCCGTAGGCGAGCAGCCTCTTGAGGTCGTACTCGCGCAGTGCCCGCCAGGCGCCGAGCAGCATGGTGAGCAGGCCCAGCGGCACGGCCGTCCAGCGCCACACGGCGAGGTCGCCGAAGGCCGGGCCCAGGCGGGCGAGCAGGTAGACCCCGGCCTTCACCATCGCCGCGGCGTGCAGGTAGGCCGAGACCGGCGTCGGCGCGGCCATCGCGGCCGGCAGCCACATGCTGAACGGGAAGATCGCCGACTTCGACAGCGCGCCGACCAGGATCAGCACCACCGCCACCGGGACCAGGCCGCCGGACGGCGGGTCCGCGACGATCCGCGAGATGCGGTACGTTCCCGCGGCCTCGCCGAGCACGACCATGCCGCCCAGCATCGCCAGCCCGCCGAACGTGGTGACGGTCAGCGCCTCCATCGCGGCCCTGCGGCCGGCCCGGCTCGCGGGGTCGTGGCCGATCAGCAGGTAGGAGAAGACGGTGGTCAGCTCCCAGAACACGTACAGCAGCAGGAGGTCGTCGGCGACCACCAGGCCGAGCATCGCCCCGGCGAAGGCCACGAGCACCCCGGCGAACCGGCCGAGCCCCTCGGCGGTGGCGGCGAAGTAGCGCGAGCAGTACAGCACGACCAGCGCGCCCACGCCGGTGACCAGCGCCATCATCAGCACGGCCGGCGCGTCGGCGCGGAAGGACAGTCCCAGGCCGAGGGCGGGTGCCCAGTCATGGTGCGACTCGACCGGGACGCCGGCCAGGGCGATCCGGACCGTGTAGGCGAGCCCGCAGGCGGGCGGTACGGCGAGCGGGAAGAACGCGTCCCGGCCGAAGCGGCGCACCAGTGCCGGGGCGAGTACCGCCGCCACGGCGTGCAGGATCAGCAGCGGCTCCATGTCCCCCCGGGCACCCGTCGTGGCCGACGTATCCCAAAATGCCGGGAGGTACACGTTTCACCGGTCAAGCACGCGGGCCGCTTGACCCGAACCCCGCCGGTTCTTCACCTGGGCGTGATCAGCTCCTCGAACCGGCGGGCACGGTCACCGTCTCCCGCCGCTTCCCGCCGGGAAACGCCGGTGAACACCGAGGAACACCGAGGAACACCGAGGAACGCCGGGGAACGCCGGGGAACGCCGTCACCGCCTCCCGCCGGTGCGGCCGAGCAGCCAGCCGATCACCGCGCTGCCGAGCGCGACGCCCGCGCCCATCCCGAACGCGGCGAGAAGCGACCAGGCGGGGACCCCGGGCCTGGGCTGCCTGGCCGGGCGTTCGAAGACGTGCGCGGGTCCGGCCTGGCCGGCCGCGACCGGCGATCCCGGCTCGGCGACCGCGGCGGACACGGCGGGTGCCGAGGGCGCGGCGGGCGACGGATCGCCGCCCGCCGCGATCCGGGTGAGCGCTCCGGAGGCGGAACCGGAAGCGGGCGCGGAACCGGAAGCGGGAACGGGAACGGGAACGGGGGCTGCGGGAATCTCCCCCGAGGCGAGGTGGCTCTCCACGGCGGAGAAGAACTCCCCCGCGGTCTTCCTCGCGACGGAGCCCAGCATGCGCTGACCGACCCCGCCGATCATGCCGCCGATCACGGCCTCGGCGTCGTAGTCGATCCGGGTGCCGCCCTCGACCTCGCTGAGGCGGATCTCCACGGTGGCGTCCACGGTGCCGGGGGCGCCCTGGCCTCGGGCCCTGAGCACGAACCGTTCCGGCGCCTCGGGCTCCGACAGGGCGACCTCGCCCTGGTAGACGCCCTTGATGGAGGCCACCCCCGCGGTGACGGTCATCCGGTAGGTGGCCGGCCCCGTCTCCTCCAGGCGCTCGCAGCCCGGGATCGTGCGTACGAGCACGGCCGGGTTCTGGAGCGCTGACCACACACGATCTCTGTCGATGCCGAGCACGGCACTGCCTGCGAGCTTCACACCAGCACCCTAGGCAATCGCCGGGCGGGCGGATAACAGCAACATCTGCCCGCCGGCGGGACCCGCCCTTGTCAGTGCTGCCTCAGTGCCTCGAACCGGACTCCGGCATGCCCGGAACGCGAGGCCCGGCCCGGCGTGGGACAGGCGGGACATCACGGATCAGCCGGACACGGGGCTTCCGGATCGCAGAGGCACGCCCACGTCGTGCAGGTGACGCAGCGCCTGCGCGTACGAGCTGACGATCCCGGACTCCAGGTAGTCGACCCCCAGCTCCTCGCAGTACGCCCGGACGATCGGCTGGGCGCGGCGCAGGTTGGGCATCGGCATGCTCGGGAAGAGGTGGTGCTCGATCTGGTAGTTGAGCCCGCCGAGCACGACGTCCAGGAACACGCTGCCGCGCACGTTACGCGAGGTCAGCACCTGGCGCCGGAGGAAGTCGAGCTTGTCCTCGCCCCTGAGCATCGGCATGCCCTTGTGGTTGGGGGCGAAGGTGCAGCCCAGGTAGACGCCGAAGATCGCCTGGTGCACGAGGAGGAAGACCACGGCCTTGCCGGGCGACAGCACCGCGAACAGCGCGCCCAGGTACAGGACGGCGTGCACGGCGAGCAGCGACGCCTCCACGGCCCGGTGCTTCGTCGCCGGGCGCGTCAGTGCCCGGACGCTGGACACGTGGAGGTTGAACCCCTCGAAGGTGAGCAGCGGGAAGAACAGGAACGCCTGCCAGCGGCCCACGAACCTGGGCAGCCCCTTGCTCGCGGCGGCCTGCTCGCGCGACCAGAGCAGGAAGTCGGGGTTGACGTCGGGGTCGTGGTCCTCGTGGTTGGGGTTGGCGTGGTGGCGGGTGTGCTTGTCCATCCACCAGCCGTAACTCATGCCGATGGCGAGGTTTCCGGCCACCAGCCCGGCGATCTCGCTGGAGCGGCGGGAGCGGAAGACCTGGCGATGCGCCAGGTCGTGGGCGACCAGCCCGATCTGGGCGAACACCACCGCGAGGAAGACCGCCACCAGCAGCTGGTACCACGAGTCACCGAGGGCGAAGAAGGCGGCCCAGCCACCGACGAAGGCCGCCGCGACCAGGCCGAGCCGCGCGGCGTAGTAGCCCGGGCGCCGGTCGAGCAGTCCCGCCTGGGCGATCCGGCGCGACAGGCGCGCGAAATCACTGCCCCGCTCCCCTTCTCCGGGGGCGGCGTTTTCGGGGACGACGGGAGGATCCACGTCATCGATCGCGGTTGAGTTGGTCACGGTTCTCCTCAGATGGGCCGGATCACTCGACATGATCACGTCAGCCGGTGGCGCCATGAATCGACGTCGGCCAAGCAAGACGACCATCCCAGGATTCCGTGCCCGCCGTAATCCCAAACCCCCGCTCACACCCCAGCTTGTGGTAGTGCTGGCCCTACCCTGGCAGATGCCATGATTCCTGGATGATCACGCGATAGCCGCCGGAGTCACTCCTTTCAGGACCGCTGTGTCGGACTCCCGGCTGCTGGCAGGATGGTCGCCCATGGCATCGGGGACATACTGGACGATCAGAACGGCGGCGGCGACGGCTCTGGCGGTGAGCGCCGGGTGCGCCACGAGCCCCGACGACGGAAGGGCCGGTGCCACCCCCGGCCCGGGCGCCTCCCACGCGTCGAAGGCCCCCTCCGGCGCGGGCGACCGGGCGGCGAGACCGGCCGGGCCCCCCGGGGTGACGCCCAGGCCGGGTGAGGTGGGCCGGTTCCCCCGCCCCGGCGACGGCCTGCCTCCGGTGATCAGTTCCATTCCCACCAGGCGGAAGGTTGTCTTCCTCACCATCGACGACGGCTGGGAGCAGGATCCCGGCTTCGTGGCACAGGTCCGCGACCAGCGGATCCCGGTGGCGGCCTTCGTCACCCGCGACGCCGTGGAGGCCAGGGGCGCGGCCGATCCGACCGCCCAGGGCGGCAGGTTCCTGGGCGCGGGCAAGTGGAAGTACGTGCGCGACCTGCGCGACGCGGGGGCGACGATCGAGAACCACACGCTGACCCACCCGAACCTCCCGGCGCTCGGCTACGAGGGGCAGAAAACCGAGATCTGCGGCATCTCCAAGCTGATCCGCAGGCACACCGGCACCGCGCCCACGCTGTTCCGCCCGCCGTTCGGCAACCACAACACCCTGACCCGCAGGGCCGCCAAGGCCTGCGGCATCGACGCGCTCCTGCTCTGGACCGCGACCGTGCAGCCGGGCGGGAAGATCGCCTACCAGGTGCCCGACAAGAAGCTCCGCCCCGGCGACATCCTGCTGCTGCACTTCCGCCCGAACCTCGCCCGCGACTTCAGGATCCTCGTCGCGAAGATCAAGCGCCGGGGTTTCGAGATCGGCAACCTCGACGCGTACCTGAAGGCGGCGGCCCGCTGACCCGGCCATGACGGGCGGAGGTCCCGCGGCCGGACGGCGACCCGCCCTTGTACGGAAGTCCCGCGGCCGGGCGACGGTCCGCCCCGGTGCGGAAGCCCCCGGCCGGACAGCCGGACGGCCCGCCCCCTGCGCGGGGACGGGCCGTCCGGGGATATATGTGATCACTCACTCTCGGCGGTGTAGAGGTACTCCCAGTCGCCGCACCGGGTGGGGTAAGAGCTGTGCAGGCCGATCTGGCAGACCTTGACGCGGACGCTGTCGACCTTGTGCCTGCTGAAGGCGAAGTGCTTGGCGCCCCCGGCTCCGCAGTACTTGTAGGACTTGCCGTCGTACCACTTGTCGCCGTCGCCGAAGTGGTGGACGGCGAACTTCACGTAGGCGCACTTGCCGCCCTGCTTGTACGTGCGGTGGTCGAGGTCGTACAGCTTGCCCTTGACGTCGACCCGGTTCCACTTCTGCTGGTCGTCCCACTCGACGCCGATCCAGCCGCGGCTCTTGGCCCGGTGGTTGGACGAGAAGTAGTGGCCCCAGTTCTCGCTGTAGTCGTAGCCGGACGAGCCGGTCGCGGCGGTGGCCGCCGCCGGGGCCGCCGTGGTCGCGGCGTGCGCGGTGGCGGGCGCGGCGAGCGCGATCGCGCCGAGGGCGGCCGTGGCCAGCAGGCCGGTGGCAAGTCTCTTGATCATGATTTCTCCTTTACCTCCCCGAACCGGCCTCTGCCGATTTCCCCCTGGAGTGACTCATTTGTATGGGGAGGTGCTTGCAGGCCCCCATACCGTTCCTTACGGAGCGCTTGCGAGCCGTTTGCAGTGGCTTGACCCGGTCGTATGGAGAACAACCCGGTCACCGGAGGGACGGCGCATCCGCCGCCCGGCGTACCGGGAGATCACCCCGGAGGCGGACGCCTCGCGGGGGGCGCCCGGCCCACCATGGAGTCACGCCCCGGGGAGGCGGCCCGGGGATCGCCGGCGCGACGGGACGGACGTCCCTTCGGGCGGGGACATCGGGGAGGGGGTCCCCGGTGGCGCGCGGGAGAGCCGGCGCCGCGAGCCGGCGGAGACGATCTCGGTCCGACGGAGAAGTGCGGCCTCCCCGCGGACCGTGTGACGAAGATCGCAGTAGCTCGCGGCGCCTCTCCCACCCATAGCTCTACAAGCCGTAGTACTACTAGAAGTAGAACTACAAGCTGTAGAGCTTCAGGCCCGCGAAGGGAACACGAAGGAACGATGGAAGCGCTAGATCTGGCCCGGTGGCAGTTCGGGGTGACCACCGTGTACCACTTCCTGTTCGTACCCCTGACGATCGGGCTCGGCGTCTTCGTGGCCGGGCTGCAGACCGCGTGGTACCGCACGGGAAAGGAGCACTACCTGCGGCTCACGAAGTTCTTCGGGAAGCTCTTCCTGATCAACTTCGCGATGGGCGTGGTGACCGGCATCGTGCAGGAGTTCCAGTTCGGCATGAACTGGAGCGAGTACTCGATCTTCGTGGGCGACGTCTTCGGCGCCCCGCTGGCGCTGGAGGCGCTGCTCGCGTTCTTCCTGGAGTCGACCTTCATCGGCCTGTGGATCTTCGGCTGGGACAGGCTTCCCCGGCGCGTCCACCTGGCCACGATCTGGGCCGCGGTCATCGGGTCCAACCTGTCGGCGTACTTCATCCTCGCCGCCAACGCCTGGATGAAGCACCCGGTCGGGTACGAGGTGGTCGACGGCAAGGCCAGGATGACGGACCTGTGGGCGGTGCTCACCAACTCCACCGCGCTCGCCCAGGTGCCCCACGTGATCGCGGGAGCCTTCGTCGTGGCGGGCGGCTTCGTGCTGGCGGTCTGCGGCTACCACCTCCTGCGCGAGCGCCGCACCGCCTCCGCCACCGCCTCCACGGCCACGGCCACGGCCAAGGCCACGGCCGACGCCACCGGCGGGACCGCGCCGGCGCCGCGAGGTGTGAGCATCTGGCGGACCCCGATGCGGGCCGCGCTGGTGATGACGGCGATCGCCGGGGCCCTGGTCGCGGGCAGCGGCGACATGTCGGCCAAGCTGCTGTACGAGCAGCAGCCCATGAAGCTCGCCTCGGCCGAGGGGCTCCGGCACGACACCGCCGGCGCGCCGTTCTCCCCCGTCCCCGGGCTGGAGGTGCCCATGCTGCTCAGCTTCCTGGCCACCGACGACCCGAACGCGGTGGTCCAGGGCACCGAGGACCTGCAGGCGCGGTACGAGGAGCGGTTCGGCCCCGGCGACTACCGGCCCAACCTCCCGGTGGTCTTCTGGTCCTTCCGCGTGATGATCGTCTTCGGTCTGTCCACGGTGGGCCTGTCGGTGCTCGGCCTCTGGCTGACCCGCCGCAGGCGCCGCGACGGTCTCCGCGTCCTGGGAGAGGTCCCCGCCTGGTTCGCCCGGATCTGCGTGCTCGCGCTGCCGCTGCCGACGATCGCGATGATCTCCGGCTGGCTGCTCAGCGAGATCGGCCGCCAGCCGTGGACCGTCCAGGGCGAGCTGCTCACGGCCGCGAGCGTCTCGCCGGGCGTCAGCCTGGCCGAGGTGGCCGTCTCTCTGGCGGTCTTCACGGTGCTGTACGGCGCGCTCGCGCTGGTCGAGGCGGTACTGCTCACGCGCCACGTCAAGACGGGCCCCGAGCCCGTCGCCCCCGCCGCTCCCCGTACGCCGCCCTCCCGCGACGACGAGAGCGCGGACGCCCGGCTCCAGCCGACCCTCATGTACTGAAGGCGACGACGATGGAACTCACCACCTTCTGGTTCGCGGTCATCGCGTTCCTGTGGACCGGCTACTTCGTGCTGGAGGGCTTCGACTTCGGCGTGGGCATGCTGGCACCGGCGCTGGCCAGGAACGAGGCCGAACGCAAGCAGGTCCTGGGCACGATCGGCCCGGTCTGGGACGGCAACGAGGTCTGGCTGATCACCGCGGTCGGCGCCATGTTCGCCGCCTTCCCCGCCTGGTACGCCGGGATGCTCAGCGAGTTCTACCTGCCGATCGTGCTGGTCCTCGTGGGGCTGATCGTGCGCGGCGTCGGCCTGGAGTGGCGCGGCAAGGTCCGGCACGCCGCCGACCGCGCCTGGTGCGACCTGGGCGTGCTGGTCGGCAGCGCCCTGCCCGCGTTCCTGTGGGGCGCCGTCTTCGCCGACCTGCTGCGGGACAGCGCGACGGCCGCCCTGGTCGGCGGGCTGTTCTCGCTCTCGGTGTGCGTGCTGCACGGGGCGGTGTTCGTCGCGCTCAAGACCACCGGGCCGGTGCGCTCCCGCGCCCGGCGCGCCGCGATGCTCGCCTCCGCGGTGGCGCTGCCCGCCGCGGTGGCGGCCCTGTCGCACATCCCCGTCGCGGGTACGGCGGTCGGCGCCTGGTCGGCGGCGCCGACCAGCCCGTGGCTGTGGGCGGGCGCGCTCGCCTCGATGGCCGCCCTGGCCGCCGGGGTCGCGCTGACCTGGCGCGGCCGGGACGGCTGGGCGTTCGCCGCCACGGCCTCGTCCATCGCGCTGGGCGCCGCCGCCCTGTTCGGCGCCCTGTGGCCCGCCCCGCTCCCCGGCCTCACCGTCGCCGAGGCTGCCTCGGGCCCGTACACGCTGGGGGTGCTGACCTGGATCGGCCTGATCGCGCTGCCGTTCGTGCTCGGCTACCAGGCCTGGTCGTACTGGGTCTTCCGCAGGCGCCTGGTCGCCGAGGTGTCCTGAGAACGCAGGCCGCCTCGACCGGCCGCCTCCGTACCGGAACCTCTCGGCACCGGCCGCCTCGGCCGGACGCCTCAGTGCGCGCCGAGCCGGGCGATCGGCTCGACGAGCTCCCTCTCCTCGTAGGACAGGTGCGACAGGAGCGCGTCGGTCAGCAGGTCCAGGGCGGCCCACAGGGCCTTGTGACCGTCAGGTTCCGAGACGAAGGCGACCAGCGCCCGGTCGACGCCCTCGAGGACCTCGTGGATGGCGTGGTGCTCCTGCTCCAGACGGTCGACGACGGGCACCAGCCTGGGGTCCGCGCGGCGCAGGTGGGGAAAGAGACTCTGGTCCTCGATGGTGTGGTGGGTCGTGACGATCCGGCAGTAGGACTCGCAGTACACCCCGGCCGTCCAGTTGTTCTGGCGCATCGTCATCGTGTTGATGTGCGAGCGCGCCACGCCGGGATCCATCGCCCCGGTGGTGACCTCCTCGACGAGCCGCCGGACCTCGGCGAGCTCTTGTCGGAGCTGGTCGTGAACCTCGACGAGGTGGTGTCCGGCCGCCTGCTCCCTGGCGGTGTAGGTGCGGGCCGGGTCGGGGGCCGGGCCGGTGGGACGGGTGGACTCGTCCCAGACCCGGACGTCGGTGAGCCGGGTGCCGTCGTCCGGGGTCGGCATGGACCCCAGCGCGGGGGCCCCGCCTCCGTCGCGGGCGGGCGCGACGGTGACCGGTGAGGTGACCGGTGAGGTGGCCGGTGAGGTGGCCGGTGAGGTGACGGTGGCCGGTGACGCGCCCCGGTCACCGGCCCGCGTGCCCGTCCCGGCCGGCCGGGACCGGTCCTCGGCGGCGGGCGCGCTCGAGGCGGCACGCTCGGCGGCCACGAGCTCGCGCACGCCGGGGACGACCTCGGCGGCGAAACGCCGGATGTCGTCGGGGTCGTCACTCGCGAGGATGTAGGCGCTCATCCCCTGCTCCAGGGTGAGCTCGGCGAGCTGCTCGACCCAGACGCTCGCCGGCCCCTGGAGGAAGGCCCGGCCGGAACCGGTGAAGGTGCCGGCGATGTTGTACAGGCGCCGGACGTCGGCCGGGGAGCGCCCCGCGCCGAGAGCGGCCTCGTCGATGATCGCGTTCATGGCGGGAAGGGCGTCCAGGTCGGCGTAGGCGTGGGTGGGCAGCCAGCCGTCCGCGAGCCTCCCTGTCATGTCGAGCATGCGCTTCTTGTAGGCCCCCAGCCAGATGCCGACGTCGTGGGCGGGCGCCGGACCGGGGTGCGCGCCCCAGACGCGGTGGTGGCGGCCGTCCACCCGCACGGTTCCGCCCCCTTCCGCCCATATGGCTCGGATGACCTGGATGCCCTCCTCCAGCGCGTCGACCCCCTCGGCGGCGGTCAGCCTGGGACCGCCGATGGCGGCGATGGCGTCCCGGAAACCGCCCGCGCCGAGCCCGAGCTCGACGCGGCCACCGCTGAGGATGTCCAGGGTCGCCACACTGCGGGCGAGCACCGCGGGCGGGCGCAGGGGCAGGTTCGCCACGTTCGGCGACACCCGCACCGTCGAGGTGACGGCCGCGATGACCGACAGCAGCGTCCACGTGTCCAGGAACCGCGCCTGGTACGGATGATCCTGCACGGTCACCAGGTCCAGACCGGCCTGGTCGGTGAGCCGGGCGAGCGCGACGACCCTCTCGGCCTGGTCGGCCATCGGGGTCAGGAAGGTCCCGAACAGCAGCTCGTGCCCGTAGTCGGCCATGTCTCTCCTCGGTGCGTCATCTCGGCTGCGTGGCACGCGTCCTCCCCGATGTCCGGCTGCCCGGACGCGTGGACGCGCGGCACCGCGATGGTGCGGCACGACAGATCGTATGCAAAGCAGATGAATTGTCAAACAGAAGGTCTTATTGACCGTTGATCCTGGTAATCTCGTGGCATGCCCGCAACCCCACGTTCCGGCGCCGAGACCCCGGACGCCCTGGACACCGACCTGGGCTGGACGCTCGGAGTGGTCTTCCGCTCCTACGTCAGGACCGCGAACGCGCTGGTCAGCCACCTCCCCGGTGGCCCGCGCGGCTACCAGGTGCTCGTCGCCGCGGTCGAGGGGCTGCCCGGCGGCCAGGGCGCGCTGGCACAGCGCCTCGGCGTCGACAAGACGGTGATGACCTACCTGCTCGACGACCTGGAGAAGGCCGGCCTGGTCGAGCGCCGCCCCGACCCCGCCGACCGGCGCAACAAACGCGTCGTCGCCACCGAGCAGGGCAGGGCGACCTGGAGCGACACGCAGTCCCGGCTGGAACACGCCGAGGAGCACGTGCTGGCACCGCTGGACCCGGCCGACCGCTCGGTGTTCCGGGAACTACTGCGGAAACTGGCCGTCCGGGCCAACACCCTGGACCCGGTGCACAGCGCCTGCCGGCTCGTCGAGGAGCTGGACCCCGACGGCGCTCCTCCTAAACCCCGGCGCTCCGCCCGCGGCTGAACACCGGAACGAGCCGCGCCCAGCCGAACGCGGATACCGGGTCGGTGCGTAGGCCCTCGCAGGAGACCTCACCGCCGCCCGGCACCGTGGTGATCGCCGCGATCCTCTACATCCTGCTCAGCGGCTGTGCGTGGTGGGCATCGCCACCGTGTTTCGGAGCATCGAAGTCGACCGTGCATCGCGGCTTCGCCATCCGGTCCCCACAGGGTCTGGGGCCGGCTGCATCAGACCGGCTGGCGAAGGAGCACTCCGGCTGAGCTACTTCTTGAGCCTGCGGCTTCCTGCGTGCCAGTCCTCGGTCCTACCGGTCTCCTGTACCGTGACGCCGAATGACGGTAGCTGCGGACGCTCGCGCAGGCTGCGCTTGAGTTCGGCGAAGCCCGGGAACCGGGCAAGGCCGATGACGTGATCCCACAGCACCCCCGCCTGCTCGTCGTCGGGCAGTCGGCTGATCACCGGTCCGAAGAAGGCGACGCCCTCGGGCGGTTCGAAGTGCACGATCGGCGTGCCGACGTCCCTGCCCGTCAGCGAGAGCGCCTCGTCGGACTCGGCCTGGATCTCGACGTCGCGGGTCGTGTCGTCGAGTGCCTCGACGAGCGAGGCCGGCAGGCCGGCTTCGGCGAGGGCGCCGACGACGAGGCCGGGGGTGCTTCGCCAGCCGGGGGCTCGGCCCTCGTCGGGTCCGGCCTCCATGATGCGCGCGCCGAAGGCCGCGTAGAGCGGGCCGATCGCTTCGCGGCCATGCTTCTCCCTGGCAGCCGAAGCCACCCGCAGCAGTCGCAAGCCCGAGCTGTGCTGGTCGTGGTACTCCTCGGGGAAGTGGGTGTCGTAGTCGATGTGCGAGTTGATGAGCCGCAGTGAGATGAATCGCCAGTCGACGGTGTAGTCGCGCTGCGCCTGAATGATCCGGATCCACTTGCTCGTCATCCACGCGAACGGGCAGATGGGGTCGAAATAGAAGTTGATATCAGCTTTCTTTGCTGAATTCATGATCATGTCGACGATCCTAGGTCGGCTGGTCTTCGATGCGATGACTGCTGGAACGGTGTGGATTCATCGGTATCCCGCCGCGCTCGTCGCCGACCCGGTGACGGCGACTCCTTGGTCAGGGACCGTGAACGGGCCGGCGAAGGAGGTCGTTCACACGCCGGTTCAGCAGACACACGCCGCCGCGAGGGCGTCGAACACCTGGCCCAGCGCTTCGTCGGTGCCGGTCGAGGGGTCGGACAGCACCACGACTGCGGTCTTGCCGCTCACGAAAGACCCTCCTCCAGGTCGAGCGAGACGAACAACTTCAATTTACCGTACGTTCGGTAATTATGGAGAGTGATGCGCGCCACACCCTTCGCCCACAGCCCTCCGGCGGACCGGATCCGCCGACGTGGCACCGAGGTCCCCAGATCGGCGGCGCACTCCTCAACAAACCGACAGGTCGGTGACCGCGGTGCGGCGACCTGGCGGATCGGCCGAAGTGGGACGGGACTCGTCGCGGGGCCGATGGCGCGCCCTTCGCGAGGCGGCGGTTCCCCGTGGGACCACGACCACGCCACGGAGCGGAGCGAGCCCCGCCGGCCGTCGGCGAGCCGAGGAGCCGGTCGAGCCCTGGCTCTAGCTCTGCGCGGGCATCAGCAGGCTCGGCAGGAGGGCCACGGTTTCGGTGAAAGCACGCGTCTCGCCCAGCACCCGTGCCAGCACCAGCGCTCCCTCGATCCGCAGGAACGCGTCGTTCGAGGCGCTTCGGGCGTCTTCGGGCTGCCGTCCGGCGCGCTGCGCGGCCTCGGCCATCGCGTCGATCCACGTCACGGCGAGCGAGCGAGCGTGATCGCGGACCTTCGCCGGAGTCCCCGCCAGCGTCATCGTGTCGAGAACGCACGACAGCGCCCCCGCCCCGTAGAAGTCACTCAGGCGGCGTGCGGTCTCGGCGATCCCTCGCGCGACGTCGGAGTCCGTTCGCATCGGTTCGAGGATCCACAGGAAGCGCTCGCCGACCATGGTGAGGACCGCGTCCGCGATCTCTTCCTTGCCGGCGGGGAACCGGTGGTAGAGGCTCGCGCGCTGCAGGCCCGAGGCCGCCGACAGGTCGCCGATCACGGTCCCGTCGAAGCCCTTCTCCCGGAAAACGGGCAGGAGGAGGTCGAGCAGCCGAGCCTGATCGATGGAGGGAAGACGCGCCATCCCTCAATATTACCGAACTTTCGGTAATATTGAGGACCGTCGGCGACGGCTTCGCCGCGGTCGCGGGGGCTCACATTCGGAGGAATGGCCGCCCTGCTGCGGTCGCGATCGATGGGCGCAGTCCTCCTGCCGATCCAGGGGTTGATGCGTTCGGATCGGCCGGTCGAGCAGGGCCATAGCGTGGATGATCTCGCGGAAGCGCCTTGGGAGCCCGGCTCGCGGGCGCGGCTCGCCCCGCGGATACGAGTTCGCTGCCGCCTGTACCGGTCGGACACGGCGCCCCGGCTCCCGCTCGTCCCGCATCGCCTACGAGGCGCTCGCCATCGGCCGTCGCCACGCGGCTGCGCGTCACCGTTTGTTGAGAGCGTCCAGATAGTCGTCCATGGCCTTCAGGTTCTTCGCCAGGCATGCCAGGCGCTCGGCCATGCGCTCGCGCTCCCGGCAGACCCGGCTCACGAAGTCGGGGGCGGGATACCGAGAGTTCGCCGCCTCGGCCAGGCAGGGCAGCACGGTCCCGATGATCTCAGTGGTCAGGCCCGCATCCAGCAGGCTGCGAATCTGGCGGACCCTCGCCTCGTGGGACTCGTCGTACTCACGGTAACCGTTCTCCGCACGCTCTGGACTCAGGAGACCCTGCTCCTCGTAGTAGCGCAGCAATCGAGCGGAAACACCGGTCCGCTCGGAGAGTTCCTTGATCCTCACCACATCTCCTGAGACGTAATTTGCCTTCTCACTGATGTCAAGGTCGGAGCCTAGTCGAGTCGCCGCGACCGCGGAGGCCCGACCTGAACCCGGAGTTCTCTCCGAGGCTCTGACCAGTGAAGGAACAGTCGTGACCACCACCCAGACGGACGTTGCACGGACCTCGTCCGCGGAACGTCTGCCGCTCCCGCCCCTGATCGCCCTCTTCACAGCCGGGCTGATCACCACCCAGACCGAGGCGCTGCCGGCGGGTGTGCTGCCGCAGATGAGCCACGCGCTCGGAGTCTCGGAATCCGTCGCCGGCCAGACGGTCACCATCTACGCGGCGGGCACGCTCCTGACGGCGATACCCGTCATGCTGGCCACCGCCTCATGGCCACGGCGCCACCTGTTCCTGGCCGCGCTCGTGGGCTTCGTGATAGCCAACCTCGTGACCGCCGTCTCCGTCAGCTTCCCCCTGACCATGGGAGCCCGGTTCATCGCGGGCGCCTCCTCCGGCGTCGTCTGGAGCCTCCTCGGTGGCTACGCGGCACGTCTGGTCGGCCCCAGGCTGAAGGGCCGGGCGATGGCTTTCGCCATGGCGGGCACTCCCGTGGCCCTCTCCCTCGGAGTCCCCGTCGGGGCGTACCTCGGCAAGGCCGTCGGGTGGCAGCTCACCTTCGGCATCGTCACCGCCCTGACCGGGCTGCTCATCATCTGGACCGTACGGACCCTGCCGAACTTCCCCGGCCAGAAGGTCGAGGACAGGATCCCCTTCCGTCGCATCCTGCGACTGCGGGGCCTGCGCACCGTCCTCGTGGTCACCGGCGCTTTCGTGCTCGCGCACACCGTCCTCTACACCTACATCGCGCCAATCCTCGGCGACGTCGGACTGGAGGACCAGGTCCAGTGGATCCTCCTCGACTTCGGCATCGCCTCGATCATCAGCATCTGGCTCACCGGCGTACTCATCGACCGCCACCACCGCACCCTGGTGGTCCTCAGCACCGCACTCTTCGCCGCGGCCGCGGCGGTACTGGCCGCGTTCGCCTCGAGCCCCGCGGCCGACTACGCCGCCGTCGCGGCTTGGGGACTCGCGTTCGGCGGAGCGGCCACCCTGCTTCAGTCGGCACTGATGCGAGCGGCAGGTGAACACGCCGACGCGGCACAGTCGTCGATGGTGACCACCTGGAATCTTGGCATCGGCCTCGGCGGGCTCGTCGGCGGCGTACTCCTCGCCGGTTTCGGCTCCGGATCTCTCATGATCGCGGCCGTCGTACTCCTGGCACCGATCGTGCTCGTCGTCATCCTCGCGCGCGGTCACGCATTCCCCAGGCGCAGCCCCGTAACCGGCTGACGCCACAGCGGTGCGCACGATCTCCGTAGCGGATCACGCCATGTCGCCGTAGGTCCCGCTGCCGGAAAGTCGGTCAGAACCAGCGAAACAAAACGTCATCACACGGCGCCCCACCCACCCGGTCCCGGAGACTCCCATGTCCGTCTCAGATTTGTTCGAACCGCTTACTCTTTCGCATGGCCCTGCGATGAGGAATCGTTTCATGCTGGCGCCGCTCACCAATCAGCAAAGCGAGCATGACGGCTCCGCGTCCGATTTCGATCGGGATTGGATCAGGCAGGTGGCGCGGGGCGGTTACGCCCTGATCCAAACCGGCGCCGCCACCGTCGAGGCCAGCGGCATAGCGTACGAGCGGCAGCTGGGTGTTCACAGCGACGAACACCTGCCCGGCCTGACCGAGATGGCAGCCGCGATTCGGGAGGGAGGCGGCCTGTCCGCGGTGCAGTTGCACCACGCCGGCCACCGCGCTCGACCGGAACTGGGGGGAGTTCCAGCCCCTGCCTCCAGCGCCACGGTTCCGGGAGTCAAAGCGCTGACCACGGAACAGGTGGAGCGAATCCGGGACGGCTTCATCGCGGCCGCGAAGAGGGCAGAACAGGCAGGGTTCGACGGCGTCGCGCTCCACGGCGCTTTCGGATGGATCCTGTCGGAGTTCATGTCCCCCTTGCTGAACGACCGCACAGACAAGTACGGCGGCAGCACGGAGAACCGGGCTCGCCTCACCATCGAGGTGATCGAAGGAATCCGCCGAGCGTGCGGCCCCCGGTTCCAGATCGGCTGGCGCCTGTCGGTCGAACGCTACGGACTACGCCTGGAGGAACTTCGTGACATCACGGCCGAGATTCTCGATCGAGAACTGATCGACTACCTCGACCTGGCCCTGTGGGACTCTGCCCAAATCGTTCGAGAAGGAGCGTTTCAAGGGCAGACCATGCTCAGCGTCTTCACAGACCTCCCCCGCAAGGGCGTACGCGTGGGAGCCGCGGGCAAGATCACGAGCGCCCAGCGCGCCGGCCGACTACTGGACGAGGGATGCGACTTCGTATTGATCGGCCGGGCGGCCATTCTCCAGCGGGACTTCCCCCGGCGAGTACACGAAAACCCTCTGTACGAAAGCCCGAAGCTTCCGGTGACGGCGCAGTACCTGCGCACCGCCGGGCTGAGCGAGCGCTTCATCAATCACATGCGGGGATGGCAGGGCTTTGTTCGACGATTCAGCGTGTGAGTGGGTCGGGCTACCGCCCGTGCTCGCCGGACGGTGCCACCACGTACGCGCACGGGACACGCACGGTCGTGCGGCTGGACCCTGCGACCCTGCGGTCTTCGCCCTGGTGGGACGAGGTGCGGGAAACGGTCCAGGCTGTCACGAAACCGCAGGACACCGCACCCTGAAAGGGCTGAGAACGATCCTGACCCCTGTGCCAGCAGGTCAAAGGCCACCGATCCGAATTCGGCGGCCTTTGAGAACGGGCGGGGTCGGCTTCTCCCAGGGGTACCGCAGGTCTTGGACGAGCGGGCGTGCAAGGCGGAGCCGGGTGTGGGCCACGACGATCCAGGTCCCCCGGTCGGCGGCCTCAGAGTTGCGGAGTCGAGGGCGGCCCACCACCCATCAGCCGGCTGTCGCCAACGCCACGACCGAGTACACCTAGCCGGCGCGCAGCCCGCCGGCGTCCAGCAGCACCGACGCGGTGGTGACGGCCAGCCCCCCGACCCCGCTCCCCCGCACCACCGCGCGGGCGGCCAGCCCGTCGAACACGATCGTCAGCTGGCTCGCCAGCGTCTCCGGGTCGTCCGCGCCGCCGAGCGCGGCCTGCCGCGCGAAGAAGTCGGTCAGCTCCTGCTTGCGCGCGCGGGCCACCAGGGCCGCCGGGTGGGCCGGGTCCTTGAGCTCGGTGGCGGTGCCGACGAACGGGCAGCCGCGGAAGGCCGGGTCTCCGGCCAGCGCCTCCAGCCGTTCGAAGACGTGCACGATCCGCTCGCGCGGGGTCAGCCCGGCCGCCTCACCCGGAAGGTAGTCCGCGAGGACGTCCGCCCCGAACAGCGCCAGGCTCTCCGCGACCAGCTCGTCCTTGGTCTCGAAGAGCTGGTACATCGACCGCTTCGAGACCCCGGCGGCCCGGCAGAGCCGCTCGACACCGGTCGCGGTGATGCCCTCTCGGTAGAAGAGGTCCGCCGCGGCGCGCAACAGCCGCTCGCGGGGGGTGGCCTTCAGGATCGTGCTCACCCCTGAAGGGTACCTCCCGATTTGGCGTCGGAAACCGATCGGTTTACCATGGCGGAAACCGATCGGTTTCCGACTTCTGGAGGCTCATATGAAGATTCAAGACGCCGTCGTGCTCGTCACCGGCGGCAACCGGGGAGTCGGCAGGGCCCTGGTCGAGGAGGCTCTGGCGCGGGGCGCGCGCAAGGTGTACGCCGCCGCCCGGGACCCGAAGACCGTCTCCACCCCGCACGCCGTGCCCCTGAAGCTGGACGTCACCGACCCCGAGGCGGTCGCCGCGGCCGCCGAGCACGCCTCCGACGTGACCATCCTGATCAACAACGCCGGCGTGGACCTCGCCATCGACGACATCCTGACCCACGACCTCGACGACGTCCGCCGCGAGTTCGAGGTGAACTTCTTCGGCCCGCTGCGGCTCATGCGCGCCTTCGCCCCGGTCATCGCCGGCAACGGCGGCGGCCACATCCAGAACGTCAACTCGGCCCTGGGTCTCCTCGTGGCGCCCGGCTTCGGGTCGTACACCGCGTACGCGTCGACCAAGGCCGCGCTCCTGATGGCGACCAACGGCCTGCGCGACACGCTCCCCGCGCGAGGCGTGGAGCTGTCCAGCCTCCACATGGGCTTCACCGACACCGACATCCTGCGGGACCCGGCCGTGCAGAAGAACCCGGCCTCCGAGATCGCGCGGAAGGCGTTCGACGGCATCGAGGCCGGAGCGGCGGAGATCCTCGCGGACCCGGTCAGCGTGCAGGTCAAGGCGGCGGCCGCCCTGGATCCCGCCCAGCTCTTCCCGCAGCGCGCCGCCTGAGGCGTTTCCCCCGCGACACCGTCCGCCCTCGCGCCCGGCCACCCGCCGCGCATTGACCTCAAGAAGGCTTGAGGTTGAACGATGGCCTCCATGGAGATCGGAGTGATCCTGCCTTCCGTCGCCGTGCAGCGGGAGCAGCGGCTCGACCTGGGCACCGCCGCGCGGCACGCGGAGGAGGCGGGGCTGGACGGCGTCTGGCACGGAGACCACCTGGCCACCGGGGCGGCCTCGCTGGACTGCGCCGTGGCGCTGGCCGTCGCGGCGGGGGCGACGACGCGGATCCGGATCGGGGCGAGCGTGTTCGTCCCGGCGATCCGCGCCCTGGCCTGGTCGGCCAAGCAGATCGCGAGCCTCCAGCACGTCTCGGGCGGGCGGCTGGTGCTGGGTGTCGGGTCCGGCGGGGGCGCCGGGCAGTGGGCGGCGGCCGGGGTGCCGTACGGCGAGCGCGGCAGGCGGACCGACACCGCGCTGGAGCTGCTCCCGCGCCTGCTGTCCGGCGAGACCGTCACGCTGGCGGACGAGCCGGCGCAGGTGCGGCTCGAACCGGCCGTGACACCCCCGCCGATCTGGGTCGGCAACGCCTCGGCGGTGGCCGTGCGGCGGGCGGCACGCCACGGGGACGGCTGGTTCCCCTCGATGGTCCCCCCGGCGGCGGTGGCCTCGGGAAGGACCGTGCTGGCCGAACTCGCCGCCGCCCGCGGACGCCCGGAGCCGGTCGTCGCCGTCGGTGCCACCGGCGTCCTCGGCTCGGCACCCGGCCTGCCCACCCGCGCCTCCATCGCCTCGGGCATCACCGGGTACGGCATCCCGCTGGAGGAGGCGACGAGACTCCCCGTCACCGGGAAACCCGCACGGGCGGCCGAGCAGCTGGCCGCCTACCGCGAGGCCGGGGCGCGTCACGTGGTCCTGGGGTTCGCCGGAGGCGACTGGCGCGAGCAGTGCGACCTGCTCGCCGAGGTCCGCGCGCTCCTGCCCTGACCACCGAAACGCCTCCGGCACCCGCCTCGCCCGAAGCCGGGCCGTCTTCGCGGGAGTTCGTCGCGAGAGACCGGGTCGTCCTCGCGAGAAGGGCCCGTGGCGGCGCGCGGCACCTGCGGGATGTGCCCCGTGGTCAGGATAGATTCAGGCCCGGTACCACCGGGGCCGACCCGGGCATCGGCCCGGCCGCCTCCTTCGCCATGAACGGACTGCTGCGATGAGCGCGCGTTTCGAGGAGATCGACTGGCGGCCGACGCCGATCGGCGCCATCAGCCTGCGGCGCCGGCGGGAGCCCTCGCTCGGCGTCGACGTCTACGAGATCAAACTCGACGACGACTTCCTCATGTCGAGCCTGTTCACGGTTGCCGAGGTCGAGCTCGCCAGGCTCGGGCTGGCGGCGCTGCCGGGCACGGACCTCGACGTCGCCGTGGGCGGGCTCGGGCTCGGGTACACCGCCCAGGCCGTGCTCGAGGACTCCCGCGTGCGCTCGCTCGTCGTGATCGACGCGCTCGGCGAGGTGATCGAATGGCACGAGCGGGAGCTGCTGCCGGTCGGCGCCCGGCTGATGTCGGATCCCCGCTGCCGCCTGGTCCACGGTGACTTCTTCGCGATGGTCGCCGCCGGTCCTGGCCTCGACCCCGAGACCCCTGACCGGCGCTTCCACGCCGTCCTGGTGGACATCGACCACACGCCGCGCCACGTGCTGCACCCGAGCCACGCCGCCCTCTACACCCCCGGGGGCCTGCGCCGGCTCGCCGAGCGCCTCCATCCGGGCGGTGTCTTCGCCCTGTGGTCGGACGACCCGCCGGACCCGGACTTCGCCGCCGTGCTCGAGGAGGTCTTCGCGACCTCGCGGGCGCACGTCGTCACCTTCCCCAACCCGCTGCGGGGCGGCGAGTCGGCCAACACCGTCTACGTCGCGATAAACGCCGGCCCTGCGAGCTGAGCGGCGTCCCGCCCGACGTTTCCCGAGACCACGGGGCCGCGCGGAAGGAACCGGCGGGGCCGGGCGCGCCGCCGCGACCCCGCCCCGGCCCCGAGGCGCTCCACCACGGGGCCGGGGCGGAGCACCTCTGCCGCGCGGGCCCTGACGTGCCTACCGGGCCGAAGCGGCTCCGCCCACGGTCTCCAGCCTGTTCTCGCGGCAGTCGCGGCGCGAGAACACCGGGTTGCAACGCACCGCGCCCCCACCGGGGAGTTCCGCCACGAAATCGCTGTCGTACCGCGCGGCCATGCCCACCGTCGGGAAGTCCGTCGTCACCAGCTGCGCCCCACTGGCCAGCGCGATCTCCACCCGGCTGAACTCCTTGTTCTTCACCGTGCTCAGCGGCTCGTCCGACCGCGTGCGCACCATGTAGCCGCGCTTCACCAGGTCCTGGATCATCGCGGTGTTCGCGCCTCGCGGGTCGTTCACCATCGTGATCGCCGCGTCCGGGTCACCGGGATTCCCCCGGGTGAAGACCGCCCGGCCCTCAAGGTTGGGGTGCCCGTCGAGATACATGTCGCGGATCGTGCCCGGTCCGCCGTTGTCGAAGAAAAGCATCACCTTTCCCCGCGCCGAATCGAGGGTGGGCCAGCCGTGCTTCAAAATCGACTGTTCAAGCGTGAGGCCGGGCCGGCGCAGGTCGTCGGCGGTGATCAACTCGGCGTCGGAGAAAACGGAACGGACCTCACGGTCGACGCCGTCCAGCAGGGCCGCGTCCCACGGCGGGCTGACCGCGCCGCCCAGACGCTCCCAGCGGTCGTCGGTCTGCTTCAGTTCCAGCTGCAGGACGATCGGCACGTGTCCGGGGTTGGCCCGCGACCATGTCCGTACCTGCTGCAGGCAGTCGACGAACGTCCGGCAGGTCGTGTTGTAGTCCTGGTCGGCGACGTGAAGCACCTTCATGCCCGGCTTCGCCATCGCCGGATCGTCGATCGGTCCCAGGCCGGCCTGCTTGCGCGCGAGCGGATGCCGGTAGAGCCCGCCCTCCGGGTCGGGCAGCAGGTCCAGCTCCAGACCGCGAACGTTCTGCCGGCCGAGCAGATCGGGGATGGACGCGTGCGAGTAGAGACCCCAGGAGGGGTAGCCGGGGTCGATCTTGATCGACTCTGCCAGCTCGGCGCCCTGCATCTCCCGGTGATAGGCGTTGTGGGCGCCCATGAACTGGATCTGGTTCATCCTGGTCTTGCCCGCCTGGGACGAGCCTGCCGATCCATCGGCCTGAGCTCTCTCCTGCCCGAAGGCGGCAGACGGCAGGAGGCTGGATGCGGCGACCATGGCGATGGCGGCGGCCACCATGGCACCGAGGCGAGTTGAAACGATCATAAATCCTCCAAAACAGTGACTTGCCCGATCAAGCTAGGAAGTCACTGTGTCCCGGCAGCCACATCGGCCCGCTGACCGATCGTCCAAACCGTGAACGTTCTTCGAATGGAGGCGAGCGGCGCGTACTCGATGCGGCCGAGGCACGCGCAGGCTCAGGTCACTCACCGTGATCTCGGCCGTTCTCGCGCGGATCGCCGCCACAGGGCGCGGCGAACGGCCCGGCGTCCACCGGTTCCCCAGGCTACGAGGGCGGCGGCCAGCGCGACCGCGGCGGTAGTTGAGCCCCTCGGTCCGTTCTCGCAGGGGCCGCCCACCCGGGCCCGCCGCGCATCGGCGCCGGATTCGCGGACAGCGGTCGTCAGCCGGGCTGGTCGCTGTCCTTGTGCGCGCCCCAGCCGTGCCAGGACTCGATCTCGATCCAGGCGCTGACCCGGCTGCGGCCCCGGTCCGGATACTCCTTGCCGAGGTACTGGCGGGCCAGCCGGTCGATGTCGGTCAGATCCCCGTCGTCGCGCATCTCGGCGATGTGCCCGACGATGCTGACGTGGGTGTACCAGTCCTTCTCGTCGAGCACGGTGAGGGAGACCCGGGGATCCTCGCGCAGGTGCTCCAGCCGCTTGCGGCCCCCGTCCATGTTGACCAGGATCCGGCCGTCGTCCCAGAGATACCAGGTGGCCGTGGACACGGGCTGGCCGTCGGGCCGAAGCGTGGTGATGACGGCGTGGTTCGGCTTCCTCAGCATGGCGACTGCTTCCTCGGGAAGCGGCGGCTTTGACATGATCGCTCCTCTTCGCCCCGGCGTCCCCTGTGGTGAAGGCGGCGCGTGCGGTTCACGGGATACACATCCACGGTGTCACATCCCGGATGGTGACGGTCCGGCGACCCTCCGTAAGCGGTCGCTCGCCGGCCTCCGGGGGATCCGCCGCGGCGCGCCCGCCCCGCCCGGTGCCGCCGTACGCCGCCACCGCCCCACCGGATCAGCCGCCGATCCTGCCCACCGCCTCGACGACGGCTCCGGCACCGTCCTCGGCTTCGATCCGTCCGGCGAGGATCCCGGCCCTGTCGCGATAGGACCGCTCCGACACGGCGGCGTCGAGTGCGGCCGCGAGCCTCTCGGCCGACAGGTGCCCGAGGGGGATCGCGGCCGGTCCCACGCCGAGTGCCGCGAGACGCGAGGCCCACAGCCGCTGGTCGGTCATCGCCGGTATCCCGACGGCGGGCACCCCGGCGCGCAGCCCGGCCGCCGTGGTCCCGCAACCGGCGTGGTGCGCCAGCGCGGCCATCCGGGGGAACAGCCAGGAATGCGGCACGTCTCCGGCGTGGAACACGTCGTCACCGCCGAGGTCCGGGCCGGCCGCGCCGGTCTGCAGCACCCCGCGCAGCCCGGCCCGCCGCAACGCGGTCACGGCCGCCTCGCCCGCCCGCGCGAGAGGGCCGGAGCCCATGCTGCCGAACCCGACGAAGACCGGCGGCGGCCCCGCGTCCAGGAAATCGACCAGCTTCGCGGGCGGTCGCCAGCCCGGCGGATCCTCCGGCCACCAGTATCCGGCCACCTCGAGCCCTTCCCTCCAGTCGGCCGGGCGCGGCAGCACGCTCGGGCTGAAGCCGTGGAAGACCGGCCAGCGGGTGGACTCGCGACGACGGTACGTCGCGGCGGCGGTGGCGCCGGGAAGCCCCAGGCGGGCACGCAGTCTCCTGGCTCCCAGATAAACCGGCGAGGGCGTGGTGAACGCCAGCCGGGACGCCGTGCGGTTGCCCCATCGGCCCAGCGAACGGGTGAACGCGCCCAGGACCGGGGAGAAGTCACCGGTCGGATCGACGGGCTGGAGATACACCCCCATGCTCGGGACCCCCATGGCCTCGGCCACGTGGATTCCGGCCGAAGCGGGAACGTTGAGGAGCAACACGTCGGCGCCGCGTTCGGCCGCGGCCACGATCCCGTCGCCCGTCTGGCGCTCGTACTCGGCGAACATCCCGACCCTGGCGGCCATGGACGTCCGCTCGCGCCCCCTGCCCGCGGGAAGACCCCCCTTGCCCGCGGGAAGAAGGGGGAGCGGGTCGCCGGGGATCGGCCGGAACTCCAGCCCGCATGCCCGCACCATCTCGGCGTAGGGCTCATGGGCCGCTATCGCCACCTCGTGCCCGGCGACACGGAGCCGGCCGCCCAGCCCGGTGTAAGGGGCGACGTCGCCCCGGGTGCCGATCCCGATGATCAGCACTCGCATGCGGACGGGCCTTCCGCGCCCGGCGGGGCGCCGACACGGTGTACGGGAAAGACGAGCACGGGCACGGCCTCCTTGGACGACGTAATACAATGCACTCGCATTGTAAAGAGAAGAAACGCCTTATTCAATACGACCGCATGGGAAAAATGGATGCCGAAGAAGGTGGATCACGAGGTGCGGCGACGCCACATCGCCGAAGCCCTCCACCGGGTCATCGACAGGAACGGGCTGGACGCCGTCAGCCTGCGGGAGGTGGCGGCGGAGGCGGGCGTGTCCATGGGGATGGTCCAGCACTACTTCGCGACCAAGGACGAGATGCTGATGTTCGCGCTCGAGCACCTGAACGCGCGCGTCGGCCTGCGGATCGCCGCCGCCCGGAACCGGGACTCACCGCGAGAACTCGTACGCGCCGCGGTCCTGGAGTTGCTGCCGCTGGACGACGAGCGCCGTACCGAGGCCCGCATCGCACTGGCCTACCTGGCCCGGTCGGTCGTGGCCGCCGACCTCGCGGATCTCCTGCGGGCCGCCCTGCCCCACGTCATCGGGTTCTACGCCGAGCAGATCAGGATCGCCCAGGGCGACGGTCAGGTCCCGGCGAACCTCGACCCCGAGCGCGAGGCGACGATCCTGTTCGCCCTCGTCCAGGGCCTCGTCAACCCGGCACTGATCGGCCACTACACCCCGGAGGCCGTCGTGGCGGCGGTGGACTACCACCTGGACAGGCTGTTCCCCTGCGGGAACCCGTAGCGCGCACCGGCCGGAGACTCCGAGCGAGCCGATCCCGGAGGCCCGGCCTCCACCGCCGCTCCCGAGGCGAGGCCGGTCGCGCCCGGCGCCCCGGACCTCCGCCCCCTCATGATCACGGTGATCCGCGTCATATCGTCGGCAGGAGGTTTGACTTCAAGCGCTTCAAGTGTCGGAGGCTCCCTTCACGGCAACGGCGTCCAGAGAGCGAGCAGCGGGTCCGACCATCCAGGAGATGGCGCGACGATCGGGTTTCAGCGAGCCCACGCTGCGCTACTACGAGAAGATCGGCCTGCTGGGAGCGGTCGCCAGGGACGAGTCCAGCGGTCATCGCCGGTACGAGGCGGCGACCGCGGACCGCGTCGAGGCACTGTCCTGCCTGCGTTCGTCGGGGATGACGGTCAGCGGGATGCGCCGCTACCTGGACCTGCTCGCCCGGGGGAACGCCGCGGCGGCCGAGCAATGGCCTCCTCCTACGCGGCGGTCGGTTACACGGTGAAGCCCGGCGGCCACTAATCGGAGGAGGACTGGACCGACCCGGACACCGACGGCCTGCCCGCCTACCACAGGTCGAAGGTCCTCGCCGAGCGTGCGGCCTGGGACTTCGTCCGCACCCACGGCGGCATCGAGCTCACGGTCGTCAACCCCACGGGCATCTTCGGCCCGTCGCGGAGGCCGTCCAGATCGTGGCCGACGAACCGCGAGGTGACCCAGGCACAACTCCGCACTTCACGGGTTTCGTCAGCTGTGACAGGTAGCGAAGGGGAGGCCGGAAGCGATATCCGGAGTGGGTCTCATTCCGGGCAGGAAAGGCGATCACCGTCACCGGTGATCACTCGACCCGCTCCGGACCACGAATGGGAGAGGTGTGGCGTGGAAGACGGCGTGGAGGATGTCGCGCTCGTGTCGGTGGACGTGCCGAGTGAGGTGCGGGACATGTACACCTGGCTGCGGGAGGATCCAGAGCTCCGTCGCTGGGTCGACCTCGTCGAAAGCCCGCCGGCAGAAGGCACGCTCGGGCCTGTCGCGGAGGCCGTCCAGATCGTGGCCGACGCGCCTGAGGTGGTGGCCACGCTCGCCGGCGTTCTCGTCGCCTGGCTGCGCTACCGGACCAGCGACGTCAAGGTCAGGATCCGGAGGAGCGCCACCGACATCGAGATGGAGGTCACCGCCAACCGGGTGAAGACCATGAACGCCGCGCAGGTACAGGAGCTGAGGACCCAGCTCGAAACCGTCCTCAACACCCACCCCCCGCTGTTGCCGGCATCGGGATCGGCGGGGGCCGCGGCAGACCCCTCCCCGTCCGAGGAGGAAACGGGTCCCTCCCCCTCCGAGGAGGAGGCGGATCCATCCCTGCCCGAGGAGGAGACGGGCGGTGGCTGAGGCCGCGCCGAGGCTCCTGCTGTCCGGATCCGGCGTTCGCGTGCTGGTCGTCGGCTCGGGCCGGCACGTCGCGGGGGCGAGGATCGGCGACGTGCCCCAGGCGGTCTCCGCCGCGACCGACCTGGCCACCGCCCTGGTCGAGCGCACCGATCTGGCTCCCGAGCAGCTGACGCTCCTGGTGGACCCGGACGATCCCGCCCGGCTGGCGACGGCGATCGACGCCCTGTCCCGGCAGGCCACCGACGTACTGGTCTTCGTATATGTCGGGCACGGTCTCATCGGTCCCGACAACCGCCTGTATCTCGCCACCCAGGCCACGGTGGACCTCACCCGAGGCCCGGTCAGGAACCAGGCGCTGCCGTACGCGGAAGTCGCCGACCTGTTGTCAGGGAGCAGGGCCCGGCTGAGCGTGGTGATCCTGGACTGCTGCTGGGCCGGACGCGCCACCGGCTGGCCGGACACCTATCTGCTGACCTCCACCAGCCGTGACGAGGCGGCCTGGGCGCTGCCCGGGGATTCCCACACCGCTTTCACCGGCGCGCTCATCCACCTGCTCGCCGAAGGCGACCCGACCGGACCGTACCTGCTCGGCCTTGACGACGTGCACCGCTGTCTCACCCGTGACCTGCGCGAACGCGGTCTGCCCGTTCCCCGTCGCCAGGCCGCCGACCACGGTGGCCGCCCGATCGTGGTCAACGCCGCGTACCGTACCCCGGCCGGTCACCGCCTCCCTGCGGCACTGCCCGATGACGGGCGGCACAGCCCCTACCAAGGTCTGCGCGCCTACCGTGCCGAGGACACGGCCTTCTTCTTCGGCCGTGAAGCACTCACTCACACCCTTGCCGATCGGGTGATCTCCGAACGAGACGCGCCGCTCGTCGTCACCGGCCCCTCCGGGTCAGGCAAGTCCTCCGTCCTGCAGGCCGGGTTGATCGCGGCGCTGGGCCCCGAACGTTGCCTGCTGCTCACCCCTGGCGCCGATCCCCTCGACGGTCTTCTCCAAAGCGTGACCGATCCGGCCGGAGACAACCGCCCCGGCCCCGATCTCACGGGCGGCACGACAGCTGGACGAGAGCAGCGGCCCGCGGCGCCACCTGACCCCGACCGCCTGGGGGACGCGCTTCCTGAGGACACCGTTCTCCTCGTTGACCAGTTCGAGGAGGTGTTCACCCTCTGCGAGGACGAGTCTCGCCGCGCATCCTTCATCAGGGCACTCGTCGCGATCTCCCGCAGGGTGCCCGTGGTGATCGGTGTGCGCGCCGACTTCTTCGGCCATTGCACCGCCTACCCCGAACTCGTGGACGGGTTGGAGCATGCGGTCGTCGTTCCGCCGCTGACCCGCGACCAGTTGCGCGATGTGATCGAGGAACCGGCCCGGCTGGCCGGTCTCACCCTCGATGAGGGTCTGGTGGAACAACTGCTGGACGACCTCGGCGACAGCACCGACAGCACCCCGCTGCCGTTGCTGTCCCATGCGCTGCTGGCCACCTGGCAACGCCGCGAGAACGGCGTCCTCACCCTGGCGGCCTACCGCGCGACCGGCGGAATCACCCAGGCGCTGGCCCGCACCGCCGACGAGACCCTGAACTCCCTCCGCTCACCAGGCCCTCTCACCACCGTGCCCCGGTCGCCGCAGTCGTCCGGCATCGCGCCGTCCCACAGCGCGAAGCGGCTGCCAAGCGGGCCGGAACCTCCCGATTCCTCGGCCCGGCACGCCGCACGCCGCATGTTCCTGCGCCTCGTCCGGCTTGGCGAGGCCACCGACGACACCCGCCGGACGGTCCCTCTGCTGGAGCTGCTCCCCGCGGCCGACGACCCGGAACACGATCAGGCCCGGGTCGTCCTCGACGCCTTCACCCGGGCCCGGCTGATCACCGTGGATCAGGATCGGGCCCACATCGTTCACGAGGCCCTCATCCGCGCCTGGCCTCAGCTGCGCGCCTGGATCGACGCCGACCGCGCCGACCTGCTCGTGGGCCAGCAACTCTCCGAGGACGCCGCGCGCTGGGACCGCCAGCGACGCGATCCCGGCTATCTCTACACCGGCGCCCGGCTGGAGGCCATCGACCGGACCCGCGAGCGCTGGCGCTCCGGCCCGACCAGCCACCCCTTCCTGAACGAGGTCGTCGCCGACTTCCTGACCAGCAGTGACGCGGCCGCGAAACGGGTCAGACAGCGCCGCCGGGTCACCCTGGTGACCCTCATCGCCCTGTTGATCGCCTCGCTGGGAGGCGCCGGGGCTGCCGTCCTCGCCGCGAACGACGCCAGGACCCAGCAGCATCTCGCCGAGGCGCGAAGCCAGGAGGCCACCTCACGAGAGCAGGCGCTGCAGAGCGAGTACATCGCGGCCGCCGATCCGGTACGGTCCGCCGCGCTGGCCGCCAACGCCTGGCGCATCGCCCGTACGCCCGAGGCGCGTTACAGCGTGCTCGACATCCTCGCCGGCGCCGGACGAGGCGTCATCACCGTGGGCGAGGGCTCCGCGTGGGCCGTGGCCCACAGCCCGGACGGGAAGACCCTGGCCGTCTCGGAAACCGATGGCACCATACGACTGTGGGACGTCGCCACCCACCATCCCATCGGCGCCCCGCTCACCGGCCATCAGGAGGTCGTCCCTTCCGTCGCCTTCAGCCCGGACGGACGCACGCTCGCCAGCGCCGGCCTGGACGGCACCGTACGGTTGTGGGACGTCGCCACCCATCGCTCCATCGGTGTTCCCCTCACCGGCCACAGCGCGTTCGTCTGGACGGTGGCCTTCAGCCCGGACGGGAACACGCTCGCGAGCGCAGGAACCGACAAAACCATACGTTTATGGGATATATCCGCCCATCGTCAGCTCGGCGCACCTCTTACAGGACACCAGGGTGCCGTCTACGCGATCGCCTACAGCCCGGACGGGCGCACCCTCGCCAGTGCCGGGGACGACAAGACCCTACGGCTGTGGGACGTCGCCACCCACCGTCCGTCCGCAACCCCGCTGACCGGCCACACGGACGCCATCGGCGGCGTCGCCTTCAGCCCGGACGGGAGGACATTGGCCACCACGGCCGCCGACAAGGCCGTACGGCTGTGGGACGTCGCCACCCGTCGCCCGCTCGGCGCCCCGCTCACCGGCCACACGGACGCCATCGGTTCCGCGTTCAACCCCGTCAACGGCGTGCTCTTCAGCCCCGACGGACGCACTTTGGCCACGGCGGGAAACGACGGCACCGTACGCCTGTGGGATGTCTCCACTCACCGCCAGCTCGGTGCCCCGCTCACCGGGCACAAGAACACCGTCATCGGGCTGGCCTACAGCCCGGACGGACGCACTCTCGTGAGTGCCGGATTCGAGGGAACCGTCCGTCTCTGGGATGTCACCGCGCACCGCCAGCTCGGCGGCCCCTTCGACACCGCCGCCGAGTTCGCCTGGACCGTCGCCTTCAGCCCGGACGGACGCACCCTGGCCGGCGCGGGAAGCGACGGCATCGTGCACATCTGGGACGTAGCCTCCCACCAGCGTCTCGGCGACCCCCTCACCGGCCACAAAGAGCATGTTCTCCGGCTGGCGTTCAGCCCGGACGGACGCACCCTGGCCAGTGCCGGAAACGACGGCACCGTACGGCTGTGGGACATCGCGACGCACCGCGAAGTCGCGATCCTCACCGGACACCGGGACAGAGCCCGGACCGTCGCCTTCAGCCCGGACGGACGCACCCTGGCCAGTGCCGGGGACGAGGGCACCGTACACCTGTGGGACGTCGCCACCCGCCGCCCGCTCGGCGCCCCGCTGACCGGGCACGGCGGCCTCGTCATTGAGGTGGCGTTCACCCGGGACGGGCGCGGCCTCGCCAGCGCGGGGAGCGACGGAAGCGTCCGCCTGTGGGACACCGCCGGCCACAGTGGCGTCGCGGTTCTCCCGCCGCGTCGCGAGGGCCCGGTGAGCGCCCTTGCCCTGAGCGCCGACGCGCGTACCCTCGCCATCGCCGACCCCGACGAGAGCGTGGTGCGCCTGTGGGATCTCTCCACCGGGCAGGAGCGCGGCAATCCCTTCGCCGGGCACCGGGACACCCGCAACCAGGCGGTCGACCCCATCAACAGCGTGGCCTTCGGCCCCGACGGGCGCAGTCTCGCGACCGGGGGAGCCGACGGCACCATCCGTCTGTGGGACACCACCACCCACCGGCAGCTGGGCGACCCCCTCACCGGGCACACCGCCTCCTCCAACGGACTGCCGTTCGTCGGCGGCCTGGCCTTCAGTCCTGTCGGAGGGACGCTGGCCAGCGCCGGCGGTGACGGCACCATACGCCTGTGGGGTGGCGTCGCGGTCCCGGCCGACAGCGATCTGTCACGGCTGATCTGCCCGCCGGCCGCCCGGTCCCCCTACTCCGAGGGGTATGACAGGTACGCCGTTCCTCCACCTGGCAGGGGAGGGCGGTGCTGAACTTCAGGAGTCCGGCCGGAAGAACCCGGCCCCGGGGACCCTGAGGACGCCGAAGGTCAGCCCGTCGCGGCGCGGCGCAGGTCGAACAGGTCCGACGGGGAGATCGGCATCCGGTCGATCCTGATCCCCTCCGCGTCCTCGATCGCCGAGGCGATCACCGCCGAGACCGGGATGACCCCCGCCTCCCCCGCGCCCTTGATGCCCAGCGGATTCAGCGGGGACGGGGTCTCCAGGTGGGCGGTCTCGATGTGGGGTACCTCGGTGGCGTACGGCATCAGGAAGTCCATGAAGGAGGCGTTCAGCAGCTGGCCGTGGCCGTCGTAGACCATCTTCTCGTACAGGGCCCCGCCGACGCCCTGGGCGACCCCGCCGTGGATCTGGCCCTCGACGATCATCGGGTTGATCAGCCTGCCGCAGTCGTGGACGACGGCGTAGCGCAGGATGCGGATCTCGGCGGTGAGCGGGTCGGTCTCGACGATCGCCGCGTGCATGCCGGAGGCGAAGGTCGAGCGGATCGGCGAGTAGTAGTCGCGGCCCTCCAGCCCGGGCTCCTCCCCCTCGGCCACCGGCGGCCGGTCGTAGGCCGCGGCGCCCGCGAACTGGGTGGCCCTCGCCGCCTCCTCGTCGAAGGCGTAGCGCAGCGGGTTGGACAGCACCGCCACGGTCGCCAGCGGGATCGAGGCGCCGGGGGTGCCCGCCACCCGCACCTCCCCGTCGACGATCTCCAGGTCGCGCGGGTCGGCCTCCAGCGCGTCGGCGGCGATCCGCAGCGCCTTCTCCCGCACCTTCCTGCAGGCCAGCGCGATCGCGTTGCCGCTCATCACCGCGGCGCGCGAGGCGAACGTGCCGACCGCGTAGCCGAACCTGCGGGTGTCGCCGGTGACGACCGAGACCCGTTCCATCGGCACGCCCAGCTCGGACGCGGCGATCTGCGCGAACACCGTCTCGTGGCCCTGGCCCTGGGAGGTGAGGCCGGTGGAGACGTGCACCCGGCCGTCGGAGGTGATCTGGACGTGCCCGCCCTCGTACGGGCCGACGCCGGTGCCCTCGACGTAGCAGCCGACGCCGATCCCGATCGTGCGGCCCTCCTCGGCGGCGCGGGCCTTCAGCGCCGGGAAGCCGTCCCAGCCGATCAGCTCCTTGAGCATCCGCAGCGACTCGGGGTAGTCGCCGCTGTCGTAGATCAGCGGGCGGCCGTCCTGGAAGATCAGGCCCTGGTCGTAGGGGAACTCGTCGGGCTGGATGAAGTTGGCCGCGCGCACCTCCGTGCGGTCGGCTCCCAGATACTCGGCGATGTGGTCCATGGTGCGCTCCATGCAGAAGACCCCCTGGGGGCGGCCCGCCCCCCGGTACGGGGTGACCTGCACGGTGTTGGTGTAGATCGAGGAGAACTCGACCCGGTAGGCGCCGATCCGGTACGGGCCGAGCAGCTGGGTGGAGGTGATGATCGGCACGATGATCCCGTACGGCGTGTAGGCGCCGTGGTCGTGCAGGATCTCGACGTCCAGGCCGAGCACCCGGCCCTCGTCGTCGAAGCCGACCCGGACCGACTGCACCTGGGCCCGCTCGTGCGCGGAGGAGACGAAGTGCTCGCGCCGGTCCTCGGTCCACTTGACCTCGTGGCCGAGCGTGATCGCCGCCCACGGGACCAGGATCTCCTCCGGCCACGGGTGGACGATCTTCACGCCGAAGCCGCCGCCCACGTCGGGGGCGACCACCTCGACCTTCGGCAGCGGCAGGCCGAGCTTGGCAGCGATGGCCATGCGGACGCTGGTGGAGGTCTGGGTGCTGGAGTGCACGCGCAGGGAGTGGTCGTCGGCGTCCCAGCGGGCGTGCACGCCGCGTCCCTCCAGCGGCATGGACGCGCTGCGCTCGATGTCGAGCCGGAACGACAACGTGTGCGGCGCGGCGTCGATCGCCTCGCGCGCGCCGAGCCCGGCGGCCGAGGGCACCTCCTGGACCAGGTGCGCGCCGACGTTGCCCGGCACGTCCTCGTGGACGAGCTGGGCGGACTGCGCGGCCTCCTCCACGCCGACCACCGGCTTGAGGATCTCGTAGTCGACCCGGATGAGCGCGCAGGCGTCCTCGGCGAGGTAGCGGTCGCGGGCGACGACCATCACGACGGGCTCGCCGACGTGCCTGACGACCTCGCGGGCCAGCGGATAGGCGGTGCGGCCGTGGGTGAGCGCCGGGTGCGGGATGAGCAGCGGCAGCGGCTGGGCGAGCGCGCCGGGCAGGTCCTCCCAGGTGTAGATCGCCACCAGCCCGTCGACCTCGACGGCGTCCGAGACGTCGATGTCGCGGATCCTGGCGTGGGCGTGCGGGGAGCGGACGAACGCCGCCTCCAGCGCCCCGGCTCCCAGGTCGTCGACGTAGCGGCCCTGGCCGGTCAGCAGCCGGGGGTCCTCGCGCCGGACGACCGGCTCGCCGAACAGTTTCGTGGTCATGATCGCCTCACCTGCCTCGCCCGCCCGGGGTGGTCGCCACGCCCGCTCACGGGTCCTCCGCCATGATCTCGGCCGCGCGGTGGACGGACTTGACGATGTTCTGGTACCCCGTGCACCGGCACAGGTTGCCGGAGATGCCCTCCAGCACCTCCTCGTCGGTCGGCGCCGGGTTGTCGCGCAGCAGCGCGGTCACCGTGCACAGGAAGCCGGGGGTGCAGAAGCCGCACTGCAGGCCGTGGCACTCGGCGAAGGCCCGCTGCACCGGCGACAGCGTGCCGTCCCCGCCGGCGAGCCCCTCGACGGTGGTGATGTCGCGCCCGTCCACGGTGACCGCGAACGTCAGGCAGGAGCGGACGGGCTCGCCGTCCAGCAGCACCGTGCAGCACCCGCAGACCCCGTGCTCGCACCCGACGTGCGTGCCGGTCAGGCCGAGGTCGTGCCGCAGGCAGTCGGACAGCAGCCGCCGCGCGGGGACCTCCGCCTGCCGCAGCACCCCGTTGACGGTCAGCGTGATCTCATGCATCCGCGGCCTCCCTGGCGGCGTCACGGAGTGCCTGCTCGGTGAGGACTCCGGCGAGATGCCGCCGGTAGGCGGCGGTCGCGTGGATGTCGGTCTCGGGATCGACCCGTTCCCGTACGAGCCGGGCCGCCGCGTCCCAGTCGGCCGAGGCGGCCGGGCGGTGGCCGACGGCCTCGGTGACGTCGACGAGCAGCGGGACGAGGGCGAGGCTCACGCACGCCACCGCGGCCGAGGTGATCCTCAGGTCGTCGTCCAGGACGACCAGCGCCGCGATCCCGGCCAGGGCGTAGTCGCCGTGCCGCCGGGCGATCTCGCGGAACGCGGTGCCCGAGCGCGGGGGCGGCGCGGGGAAGAACGCGGAGACGGCCAGCTCGCCCGGGGCGAGGGCCGACTCCAGCGGGCCGGTGAAGAAGTCCCCCGCGTCGACGTCCCTGACGGCGCCGGGCCGTGCCAGCCGTACCGAGCCCCTCAGCAGGGTGAGGACGGCGGGCAGCTCGGCGGCGGGGTCGGCGTGGGCCAGGCTGCCGACCACGGTCCCCCGGTTGCGGATCACCGGGTGGGCCACCAGCCGGAGCGCCTGGCGCAGCAGCGGCTGGGCGGCGGCGGCCTGCTCGTGCCGTTCCACCTGGGCGTGCCTGGCCAGGGCGCCGACCCGGACGCCCTCGGGGGCGACGTCGACGAACGCCAGCTCCGGCAGCCGGTTGATGTCGACCAGGTGGGCCGGGGCGGCCAGCCGCATGTTCAGCAGCGGGATCAGGCTCTGCCCCCCGGCGAGCACCTTGCCGTGCTCCCCGGCCCCGGCGAGGGCGTCGAGCGCCTCGCCGAGGGAGCGGGGGGCGTGGTATTCGAACGGGGGTGGCTTCACCCGGCGGCCTCTCGTTGCGGCTCGGACACCTTCGGACCGGCGCCGCCACCGGTGCCGCCGCGCCCGGCGATGACCCGGAGCAGGTGATAGCCGGCCACCACCACGATGGTGCCGAGGGCGATGCCCTCCAGCGTGAAGTCCGAGCTGATCATATGCTTGACCGGGCCGATGGCGAGGATGATCCCGGCCCCGATCGGGACGAGGTTGACGGGGTCGGCGAAGTCGACCCGGTTCTCGACCCAGATCTTCGCGCCGAGCAGGCCGATCATGCCGTACAGGATGACGGTGATACCGCCGAGCACGCCGCCCGGCGTGGCCGCGACCAGCGCGCCGAACTTGGGGCAGAGGCCGAACAGGATCGCGATGACGGCGGCGATGTAGTAGGCGGCCGTCGAGTAGACGCGGGTGGCGGCCATCACGCCGATGTTCTCGGCGTAGGTGGTGGTCGGGGAGCCGCCGAAGGCGCTGGCGACGACGGTGGCGGCGCCGTCGGCGGCGACCGCCCGGCCCATGTACGGGTCGACGTCGGTCCGGGTCATCTCGCCGACGGCCTTGACGTGGCCGACGTTCTCGGCGACCAGCGCGATCACCGCCGGGAGGACCAGCAGCACGGCGGAGAACTTGAAGTCGGGCAGGTGCATGCTCGGCAGGCCGATCCAGTCGGCCGACGCCACGCCGCTGAAGTTCACCCTGGGGTGCGTGTCGACCGCGCCGGTGCCCGCGTTGAAGGCGGTGATGTTCCCGAAGACCTTGTCGGCCCCCCAGGAGAGGACGAAGCCGATGACCAGGCCGAGCAGGATGCCGATCCTGCCGATGAAGCCCTTGAAGAGCACGATGATGACGAAGGTGACGGTCATCGTGATCAGGGCGATCCACTGGTCCTGCGGCCAGTAGATGTCGGCGACGACGTACGCCAGGCCGAAGCCGATCAGCATCACGACGGCGCCGGTGACGACCGGCGGGAAGACGCGGTTGATGATCTGCACGCCGAGGAAGTGGATGGCCACGCCCACGAGCGCCAGGACGAATCCGGCGACGAGGATGGCGCCGGTGACGATCGCGTCGGTGGCGGGCGTGTCGCCGCCCATGAGCGCCCGGATCGCGAGCACGCCGCCCACGAACGAGGCGCTGGTGCCGAGGTAGCTGGGGACCTTGCCCTTCACGATGAGCAGGAACATGATCGTTCCGACGCCCGAGAACATGATGGCGACGTTGGGGTCGAGTCCCATCACCAGGGGGAAGACGAAGGTCGCACCGAACATCGCGACGACGTGCTGCGCCCCGAACCCCACCATGCGCGGCCACGAGAGCCGCTCGTCGGGTCTGACCACCTCTCCCGGGGCGAGTGTCCTGCCGTCGCCGTGTTTCGTCCAACCTGCAACCATCGAGCCCCACCTTTCACCGGGCCGTCGGTCGGTGACCACCCCGCGGGCTTCCCTCCGGCGAATCCCCTTACAGCTGTTGCGGGCACGTTAGGACGGGAAGCATGCCCTTACACCGTCATGATCTGCCAAATCTGAGCGGCCGACCAGTGGACACCTCGCGCACGGCCCACCTGCCCGCCCGGTGAGAGTCGTGTACGGCGTACCCGCGGGCCCGGTGAGGATCACGCACGGCGCGCCCGCCGGCCCGGTGAGGAGCGCGTACGGCGCGCTACTTCGCGACCACGTGGATCTCGAAGCCGTCGCCGGTCACCACCTGCCCGTCGCGGATCTTGCAGGTCTTGCGGAGCTCGACCTCGCCGTCCACCAGCACGTTGCCGTCGGCGATGAAGTGCTTGGCCTGGCCGCCCGTCTCGGTGACGCCGCAGTATTTGAGCAGGTCGCACAGCGGGATGTATTCGGTGTCCAGCTCGAAGGTCTCGTTCACGCCGAACAGCTTAGATCCCGCGTACGCGCCGGACGCGGCGGCTCCTCGCCGCCACCGCTTCGGGCCGGCGCCGGATCCCGCCCTCAGATCCCGCGCATCCGCAGGACGTGCAGGGCGAGGGTGAGGTTCAGGCGCAGGTGGGCGTCCTCGGTGAAGCCGCCGAGCATGCGCTCCAGCTTGCCGATCCGGTAGCGCAGCGTGTTGTAGTGGAAGTGCAGCCGGCGCGCCGTCTCGGCCACGTTGAGGTTGGTCTCCAGCAGCACCTGCAGCGTACGGCGCAGGTCGGCGTTCTCCGCGTCGTCGTCCGAGGCGAGCGGCCCGAGGGTCTCGCGGACGAAGGCGTGCAGTTCGGCGGTGTCGTTGACCAGGGAGAGCAGCCGGTAGACGCCGAGCTGGTCGAAGTGCGCGACCGCGCCGTTGCCGTGGAGCTGGCGGCCCACCCGCGCGGCCTTCAGCGCCTGGCCGTACGCCTCGGGCAGCGCCTCGGCCCCGACGGCGGTGCGGCTGGCGCCGGTGGAGAAGGTGGCGGGCAGGGACTCGGCGAAGGCCGCCGCGGCGTCCTTGGCCAGGCGGCCCGCGTCGACGGACGCGTCCACGACGGTGACGACCTCGTGGGAGAACCCGGCCACCGCGCCGCGCACGTCGTGGCGGCGCATCGCACCGGTCCAGCAGGTGACCAGGCGGTCCTGGGCGGCCCGCTCGTCGCCCTCGGGGTCGAGCTCGGCCACCAGCACGGTGACCGGGCGCTGCAGGTCCCAGCCGAAGGCCCTGGCCCGGGAGGCGACCCGTTCGGAGCCCCCGGCCCTGCCGGTGAGCACGTCGCGCAGGAAGTCCGCACGGTACTTGCTCTCGACGGCGTTGACCGCCTCCTGCCGGGTCACCACCAGCGCGGCGACCGTGGCGGCACGTTCCAGAATGCCGACGTCGCCGTCGCCGATGGACCCGACCGGGCCGCAGGCGACGATCCTGCCGTGGTGGTGGCCACCCGCCACGACCGGCACCGAGGTGTGGCGCCCCTCGGAGGTTCCGGCGGCCCCGGGGGCCTCGCGCAGCGTGGCCACGTGCTCGACGGGCCCGGCCGCGGCCAGCACGTGGCCCGTCCCGTCCAGCACGGCCACCCCCACGCCCAGCAGCCCGGCGACCTCGGCCGTCACCTCGCGCAGCCCGCCCCCGGCGAGCACGACCTGGACCAGCGCCCGGTGCGCCTCCTCGGCCCTGGCCAGCACGGCGGCCTGGCGGTTGAGGATGTCGGTCAGGACCTGGTTGAGGATGTCGTCGAAGCCGACGTCGTCGGGAAGCTGGATGAGCGGGAAGCCCAGCCGGTCGGCCTGCTCCACCATCTCCTCGGGCAGCTCGTCGAGATAGCGGCCGAGCTTGATGGCGAGCGCGGCCAGGCCGCGCTCGTCGAGGTCGGCCACCAGCCTGCCGAGCGACTGGGGGGTGTTGCGCAGCGGGTAGCCGGTGGTGAGCAGCAGCTCGTGCGGCTTGACCCAGGCCAGGACGTCGGGCACCTCCATCACGTTGAGGCGCTGCACGACGCGGTCCAGGCCCCGCTCCCCCGCGATCAGCCGGGCCCCCGCCAGTGTCGAGACACCGAGGACCTCGCCGACGGCGACGCCATGGATGATCGTTCCGGTGCTCGCCGGGCGCACGGGGGGTTCCATGAGGTGATTGTGACTGATGGACCCGTCTGTCAGGAAGAGCCAACCTTTGGGCAGACTGTTGGCACCTTTCTCCGTACGGCCTGTGTCCGCGCCCGTTCTACCGTCGGCTCAATGGATGGGGGAGTCCGTGAGCGAGCGAACCGCTGGAGAGACCACCTTCACACCCACGGGGCCGGCCGAGGAGCGCTCATGAGCATCAAGACGCGCCCGAGAGCGCAGGGCGTACACGTACGGACGCACGGGACCGGCGCGGCCAGCACGACCCTGCGCCGGATGCTGGAGGCGCCCCGCCGCCCGGCGCGGGTGCTGGCGGCCTTCCCCTCCGGCGTCTACCTTGAGGTACGCACCGAGCTGGAACCGCAGGTCATCGCGGTGGTGACCGGGGAGGCCACCCGCCTGCCCAACGCCATGGTGGTCACCGGCCCAATGCCGAAGGTCGCGGTGGGCGACGAGGCGTCCGTCGGCGACGGCTCGATCGACGTCGGGCGGCTCAGCCTGCGGGCCCACCGCTGGTGGGACCCGGCCCCGCCGCTCGGCGCCGTGGACGCCGCGCGGCTGGCCCGCTCGCTGCCCGCGATGGCGGAGCTGTGCGAGCGCTCGCCGAGGCGTCCCGGGCTGGAGGGCAACGGCGCGGCCGGCCTGCTGGCCCAGGGATGCGCCGAGGGCTCGCTGCTGAAGAGCGTGGTGGCCGCCGAGCAGCTGGTCGGCCTGGGTCCCGGGCTCACGCCGAGCGGTGACGACGTGCTCGCGGGACTGCTGGTCGCGCTGCGCCACCTGGGCGGGGCTGCGGGGGCGGGCCGGGCCGTCTGGCTGGCCGGCTGGCTGGCCGCGGCGGTCACCTTCGACGTGCGCGGCAGGACCACCCCCATTTCGGCGGCGCTGCTGCACTGCGCCGCCCGGGGCGAGGCCAGCGGCGAGGTGCTGGCCGTGCTGCGGGGCGTGGCGGGACGGCAGTCCCTGGAGCCGGCGCTGCACCGCCTCCTGCGGCTGGGCCACACCTCCGGGGCGGACCTGGCGTGGGGTCTGCGGATCGGGCTCGCGGCGGTGATCGATCTGGAAGGCGGGGGCGATGGCGAGTACTGATGTGGTCCGGACGCGTACGGGGGTCTACCACGACTCCGTGAGCCTGATGCGGGTCAGCCGCGCGGCGGCCGCGCTGCCCGGCGTGGAGGTCGCGGTGGTGGCGATGGCCACCGAGCTCAACCTCGGGATCGCCGCCGAGCTGGGTTTCGGCCTTCCCCGGGCGGATCCCGGCGACCTGCTGATCGCGCTGCGCGGCGAGGCGGACGCCCTGGAGGCCGCGTCCGCGGAACTCGACGGGCTGCTCGCCGCGCTGTCGGCCCCGTCCGCGGGCGGCGGCGGCGCCGAGCACCCGCCGCGGACCGTCCGCGCCGCGGCCCGCGAGCGCGCCGCCACCCTGGCCCTGGTCTCGGTACCGGGCCCGTACGCGTTCGCCGAGGCGCTGGACGCGGTCGAGGCGGGCCTGTCCGTGATGATCTTCAGTGACAACGTGCCGGTCGAGCAGGAGGTGCTGCTCAAGAGGCGCGCCGCCGAGCGCGGCGTGCTGGTCATGGGTCCCGACTGCGGCACCGCGGTGGTCGGCGGGGCGGGTCTCGGTTTCGCGAACGTCCTGCGGCCGGGCCCGGTCGGGCTGGTGGCCGCCTCGGGGACCGGTGCGCAGCAGGTGAGCTGCCTGCTCGACCTGGCGGGGGTGGGGGTGTCGCACGTGCTGGGCGTGGGCGGTCGCGACCTGTCCGCGGACGTGGGCGGGCTGTCCACCCTGCGCGCCCTGGAGGCCCTCGACGCCGACCCGGCCACCGAGCTGATCGTCCTGATCTCCAAACCTCCGGCCCCCGAGGTCGCGCGGGCCGTCGAGGAGGCGGTGGCGAAACTCGGCACGCCGGTCGTGACCGCCCTGCTCGGTACCGGCCAGGACGACCTGACCTCGGCGACCGAGGCCGCCCTGCGCGCCCTCGGCGTACCGGTCCCCGCCTGGCCCTCCTGGCCCGTCCCCGGGACGCCCGGCGCGGCCCATGCGGCCTCCGCGGCCTCCGCGCCCCCCGGGCTCCCCGGGACGGGTGACGCGGGGGCCGGGGGGAACCTGCGGGGGATCTACTCGGGCGGGACGCTGTGCGTGGAGGCGCGGCTGGTCGCCGGGCACGGCGAGTTCACCGACTTCGGCGACGACGCCTACACGGTCGGCAGGGCCCACCCGATGATCGACCCGACACTCCGCCTGGAGGCCCTGGCCGAGGTGCCGCCCGGCGACGTCGTCCTGCTCGACGTGGTGCTCGGCCACGGCGCCGACCCCGACCCCTCCGCCAGGCTCGCGCCCGCGATCGCCGAGGCCGTCGCGAGAGGCGTCACGGCGGTGGTCGCGCTGGTCGGCTCCGAGGGCGACCCGCAGGGGCTGGCCGCGCAGGCCGGGGCCCTGAACGCGGCGGGCGCCGCGGTGTTCACGTCCAACGCCGGGGCCGCCGGGCACGCCGCGCGAGCGGCCACCGGGATCGCCGCGAACGCCCGTTGACCGTTCGCCCGGAACGGGTTTCAGGTTCAAGGAGATTTCGATGACGCTGTCCATGCTTTCCGGCGAGCCGGAAGTGATCACGGTGGGGGCCGACGTGCTCGGCGAGGCGCTGGACGCGCAGGCCGTCCCGCGGGTCCGGGTGGACTGGCGCCCGCCGATGCCCGGCACCGAGGCGGACCTGTCCAGGGTGCTGGCCGACCCGCGCAGGGTCCGCGCCAACGAGACGGCCGTGGGCCGCCTGGTCTCGGCGCGGCCGCAGCTCGTCGGGGTGCGGCCCGCGCACGAGGTGCTCGACCTGCCGAAGGGGACGTTCCTGCACGCGGGGCCGCCGATCGAGTGGGAACGGGCCTCGGGCCCGATGCGGGGCGCGCTCATCGGGGCGATGCTGCTGGAGGGGCTGGCCGCCGACGCCGGGGAGGCCGAGGAGCGGCTGGCCGCCGGGCGGGCCCGGCTCGACTCCTGCCACCACCACCGGACCGTCGGGCCGATGGCGGGCGTGGTCACCCCGTCGATGTGGATGTTCGAGGTCCACGACGCCGAGCACGGCGGCACCGCCTACTGCTCGCTCAACGAGGGCCTGGGCAAGGTCCTGCGGTACGGCGCGTACGGCCCCGAGGTGCTGGAGCGGCTGCGCTGGATGGCCGAGGTGCTCGGCCCGGTGCTCCAGGCCACCCTGGAGCGGAACGGGCCGCTCGACCTCAGGTCGCTGGCCGCGCAGGCCCTGCAGATGGGCGACGAGCTGCACAACCGCAACCGCGCCGCCACCTCGCTGCTGGTGCGCGAGCTGGCCCCCGGCGTGGTGGAGGCCGCTCCCGGCCACGCCGCCGAGGTCCTGCGCTTCGTCAACGGCAACGATCACTTCTTCCTCAACGCGGGCATGGCCGCGTGCAAGGTCAGCACGGACGCCGCGCGGGACGTCCCCGGCTCCACGATGGTCGTCGCGATGGCCCGCAACGGCACGGACTTCGGGGTCCAGGTCTCCGGGCTGGGCGACCGGTGGTTCACCGGCCCCGCGGGCGTGCCGGACGGTCTCTACCTGGGCGCGTACGGCCCGGACGACGCCAACCCCGACATCGGCGACTCGACGATCACCGAGACGGCCGGGCTGGGCGGCTTCGCGATGGCGGCGGCCCCGGCGATCGTGAGGTTCGTCGGCGGCGACGTGTCGGACGCGACGGCGGCCACCCGGTCCATGTACGAGATCACCCTGGCCGAGCACCCCGCGTACCAGATCCCGGGGCTGGACTTCCGGGGCACGCCGGTCGGCGTCGACGTCACGCTGGTCGCCAGGACGGGCCTGCTGCCCACCGTGAACACCGGTATCGCCGGACGGGTCGCGGGGACCGGACAGGTCGGCGCGGGCCTGGTCAGCCCGCCCGCCTCGGCCTTCACCTCGGCCCTGGCCGCGCTGGCCGAGGCGGCCGATCATGAACATACGACGTCTTAGTGATCTTTTGTCTATTAAGATTGGGTAAAGCTGACAATTCAGCCATCCGCCGGTAGCATTCGGCGACGTCAGAGCGCGGGCGCGGGACCGGTGATCCGGAGAACACCGATCCTGACAAATACCGTCACGTGCTTTCTCAGCATGCAAACTTCCATAACCAAATGCCGTCTGGCTATCGTGTCCACCTCGCAAAAGGGCTGGTTATGGGGAACGGGGAACGATGACCGATCGCTTGCTCGGGAGAAACCCCCAGGGGCCTGAGGGCGGCGATTCCGCCGGAACACCGGAGGGCCAGGGCAGGCTCGTGGGCAGGCGCTACCGCCTGGTGTCCCCGGTGGGCCGTGGCGGCATGGGCATGGTGTGGCACGCGCACGACGTCCTGCTCGACCGGGACGTCGCGGTCAAGGAGCTGATCCTCCCCTACGGGCTCGACCACGCGGGCACCCAGGGGGCCCACCGGCGGATGCTGCGCGAGGCCCGCTCGGCGGCCCGGCTCAGCCACCCCGGCATCGTCACCGTCCACGACGTCGTCGAGGAGGACGGCCGCCCCTGGATCGTGATGGAGCTGGTCCGCGCCTGGTCGCTGGAGCAGGCCGTGCGGCAGAGCGGGCCGCTGCCGGTGGTCCAGGCCGCCGAGATCGGCGTGCGGGTGCTCGACGCGCTCCGCCACGCCCACGCCGCCGGGATCATGCACCGCGACGTCAAGCCGGGCAACGTGCTGCTCACCTCCGACCGGGTGGTCCTCACCGACTTCGGCATCGCCGCCATAGAGGGCGACGTCGCGATCACCCAGACCGGCCTGCTGATGGGCTCGCCCGCCTACATCCCGCCGGAGCGGCTCTCGGGCCAGCCGGTCACGCAGTCCTCCGACCTGTGGTCCTTCGGCGCCACCCTGTACGCGGCGGTCGAGGGGCGGCCTCCCTACGAGGGACCGGACGCGGTGGCCGTGCTCGGCGCGATCCTCACCCAGGAGCCCAGCCGCCCCCAGCGGGCCGGCGCCCTGATCACCGTCATCGAGGGCCTGCTCCGCAAGAACCCCGCCGACCGGATGAGCGCCTCGCAGGTGTCCGACCTGCTCGACCGGGTGCTGCGCAGCCACGGCTCCAGCACCCCGAACCGCGCGCCCACCCCGGCGCCCTCGTCGATGCCGGTCCCCGGCGACTCCATGCCGATCCACCTGATGCCCCCGCTGGACATGCCGTCGGGACCGATGCCCTCGCGGATCATCGAGACGCCCTCCGGCCCGATCCGGGTGCCGTACGGCTCGGGCAACGACTCCTCCGGCGGCCACCCGCTCCCCCACGACGCGCTCTCCGGCCCGTCGGGATCCCAGCGCGCGGACCTGCTGTCCTTCCCCGCCTCCGCCTCCGGCGGGTTCCCCCGGCCGCCGGCCGACGCGGCCACCGGCCTGACCGGCGGCCACCAGCGCGGCTACGACGCGCTGCGCATCCCGGCGACCGGGCCCGACGGCAACCCGTTCGACCCGCTGACCAGCTTCTCCGGCGACCTGCCCGTCGCCGCGCCGTCCGCGTCACCGGGCGCACCGCGGCGCGGCGGGCAGAGCGAGGCGTCCCGGGCCCGGAAGGCGGCGCTCTGGCCCGTCCCCTCCTCGCCGGAGACCTCCTCCCGCGCCGCCGTACGGGACTCGCAGACCCTGACCTCTCCCAGCCGGAGCGGGGCGCGCGGGAGCGCGCGCCGCGCGCAGGGAAACGAGGGCGGCGGTCCCGACGTCCGCCTGCTGATGTTCGGCGGGGGCGGCGTGCTGGCCATCGTGGTCGCCGGGCTGCTCGTCTTCCTGCCCGGCGGGAACTCCGATCCCGCGGCCCCCGCGACCCCGTCCACGGCGATCTCCTCGGCGGCCGAGTCGCAGGCCCCCACCGGGCCGAGCGAGGTCCCCGAGGGCTTCAAACGGGTGGACGCCGCCGGCGTCTCCGGCGCGGTGCCCGAGGACTGGACGGTGAAGGAGGGCGCCGGCGGAACGGCCACCCTCTCCGGGCCGAAGGGCGGCGGGCAGAACATCGTCGTCGCCAAGGTGCCGGTCGCGGAGCCGGTGCTGGCACTGAGCAGGGCGAGCAAGAAGGGCCTGGACGAATACACCGAGGTCGGCGTGACGCCGGTGAACTACCGCACGTGGAAGGCCGCGGACTGGGAGTACACCTACGTCCAGTCCAACGGCGTCCCGATGCACGGGCTGACGCGCTACATCGCCGTCAACGGCCTGACCGCCTACCAGATCACGTTCAGGGTCCAGGATCTGGACTGGGAGAAGAACTCGGAGATCCTCCAGACGTTCTTCGCCACCTTCGCACCGATCGACTGATCCCGCCGGTCGTTTCCTCACCCGTCGGCGAAATGACCTCGTGGTGCGGTCATGAGTGATGGCAGACTTCGCTCGTGACCGCGAACCCCACCAACACCGCGAAGCCCGGCGATCCCCCCGGCGAGGAACGGATCGCCGCCGTGCAGCGGCGGACGCTCACCGTCCTGTCCGCGGCCCAGATCAGCGGCGGGATCGGGGTCGCCGTGGGGCTCACCTTCAGCTCGGTGACCGTGGAGGAGCTGTCCGGCTCCACCGCGCTCAGCGGGCTGGCCGGGACCGCGACCGTGCTGGGCGCCGCGCTGCTGGCGCTGCCCACCGCGAGATCGTCCGGCAGGGGCGGGCGGCGGGCCGGGCTCGCCCTGGCCTACGGGTGCGCCCTGCTCGGCTGCCTGGTCTCGCTGCTCGCCGTCGGCCTGGGATCGTGGCCGCTGCTGCTGGCCGGGCTGGTGCTGTTCGGCGCGGCCAGCGCGGGCGGCCTGGCCTCGCGCTACGCCGCGACCGACCTGTCCCCGCCGGGGCACTCGGCCCGGCACCTGTCGCTGGTGGTGTGGGCCACCACCGTCGGATCGGTCACCGGGCCGAACCTCGCGGGACCGGCCGAACGGTTCAGCGCCGGGCTCGGGCTGCCGGCGGGCAGCGGCCCGTTCGCCCTCGCCCTGCTGGGCTTCGCCCTCGCCCTCGGCATCATCGTGATCGCCCTGCGCCCCGATCCGCTGCTCCTGGCCCACGCCGCCCTCCGGGCCCCGGACGCCTCCTCCTCTCCCGGCACCCCCGTGTCCGGCCCGGCCGGCTCCCCGGGGAAGGGCGGGAGAACGTTCCGTACCGCCTGGCGGGTGCTGCGCGGGACGCCCGCGGCGGGCCGTGCCCTGGTCGCGATCGCGGTCAGCCACACCGCGATGGTCTCGGTCATGTCCATGACGCCGGTCCACCTCGACCACGGCGGCTCGACGTACACGGTCATCGGCATCGTGATCAGCCTGCACATCGCGGGGATGTACGTCCTGTCACCCGTGGTCGGCTGGCTGGCCGACCGGGCGGGCAGGACCCCGGTGCTGGTGCTGGGGATGGGCCTGCTGCTGGCCGCCGCCGTCCTCGCGGGCGGGGCCGGGGCGCACGACGTCACACAGGTGACCGCCGGCCTGGTCCTGCTCGGCCTCGGCTGGTCGTGCGGGCTGATCTCCGGCTCGGCGATGCTCAGCGAGGCCGTTCCGCTGGAACACCGCACCCCCGTTCAGGGCCTCTCGGACCTGCTGATGAACGTCTGCGGCGCGACCGGCACGGTGATCGCCGGGGTGATCGTCGGCAGCCTGTCGTACGGCGTGCTCGGCGCGGCCGTCGCGGTCATGGTGACGGTCACCGGCGCCTGGCTCGCCCTGGCCCGCGCCTGAGCCACGGCCGGAAGAAGGATCGGGAGCGGGGCCGGAGCGCGATCGGGGCCGGGGCCGAGGCCGGGGCCGGGGCCGCCGGGCGTCATTTGGCGTCGGCGTAGCACCTGACCGGGACGGCCTGCATGGGGAAGCGCACCGGGGTCGATCCGAACAGCAGCCGGGTCGCCTCCTCCGCGGCCTTGCCGACCGCCGCGGCGACCTCGCCGGCCTGCTCGGCCGGGCAGTGCACCATCACCTCGTCGTGCTGGAAGAACACCAGCCTGGCCGGGTCGGGCAGCAGGCCGCGCAGCACGGCCATCAGCGCGAGCGCCCACTCGGCCGCGGTCGCCTGGACGACGAAGTTGCGGGTGAACCGGCCGCGGTCGCGGGCCGCGCGACCTCCCTCGGGACCGGAGACCAGCTCCCGCCAGCCCGCGGAGGGCGGGGGCGAGGTGCGGCCCAGCCAGGAGCGGACCACCTTGCCCTCCTCCCCCGCCCGGGCGGCGTCCTCCACGAACCGGTGGGCGAGGGGGAAGCGCCGGCGCATCACGGCCAGCAGCTTGGACGCGTCACCGCTGGTGCCCCCGTACATCGCCGACAGCATGGCGAGCTTGGCGTTGTCGCGCTCGCCGCCGAACGCCTTCGCCAGCGCCTGGTAGAGGTCGGCCTGCCCGGCGGCCCTGGCCAGGCCGCCGTCCCCCGCCATGGCGGCCAGCACCCGCGGCTCCAGCTGGGCCGCGTCGGCGACGACGAGCGTCCAGCCCTCGTCGGCCACGACGACCTTGCGCATCAGCTTGTGGATCTGCAGGGCCCCGCCGCCGTTGGTGGCCCAGCGGCCCGTCACCACGCCGCCCACCACGTATTCGGGGCGGAAGCGGTGGTCGCGCACCCACTGGTCGGCCCAGGCCCAGCCGTGGAAGCTGTAGAACCTGGCCATCTCCTTGTAGGCGAGCAGGGGCGCGACGCCCGGGTGCTCGACCTGCTTGATGTCGTGGGCCCGGGTGGAGGCGACCGGCACGCCCGCCGCCTTGAACGCCCTGACGATCTGCTGCGGGGAGTCGGGGTTGAACGGCGTGCCGAAGGCCGCCGCCACCTGGTCGGCCAGGGCCTGGAGCTTGACGGGCCGCATGCCGTGCACCGGGCGCGGGCCGAGCAGGCCGGTCAGCAGCTCGTCGTGCACGTCCTCCCGCCAGGGCATGCCCTCCTGGGCCATCTCCGCGGCGATCAGCGCACCGGCCGACTCGGCGGCGACCAGCAACCGGAACCGCCGCGGATCGGCGGTGGCCTCGATGCGGCGCAGCTGGTCGGCGTACACCTCGGCGACCAGGTTCGCGTCCGGCGGGGGCGCCTCCTCCTCGAAGAGGGTGGCCTGCCGCGCCTGCCCCCCGGCGGGCCCGTGGTGGTCGTCGGGCACGGGAAGGCCGTGCAGCCGGGCGTAGGCCGCGGGGACGGACCGCGGCTCGCCGAACCGCCCCTCGTGGGCCAGGAGCAGCCCCTCGGTGAGCACCAGGTCGTGACAGCGCGCCAGCCGCACCCCCGCCGCGAGCAGCGCGGGGTAGACCTCCCGCGTGTCGGCCCAGACCCAGCGCGGGCTCCGGGCCTCCAGCTCGCGGACGGCCGAGGCCAGATCGGCGACGGCCCCGGCGGGCTCGCCGTCCACACGCAGCGCGCCCCCACCCCCGGGAGCCGCCGCGACCGACACGTGCATACCCCAACACTGCCATGCCGGTACGACACTCTCGATCAGACGAGCGGTATGGCGATCTCGTCCTCGATCGGGGGTTCGATCTCCTGCTGCAGGCAGCCGGTGGCGGCGAAGCAGCGGATCGTCAGGACCTCGGGGGTCACCGAGATGTGCAGAAAGCTCTTGAAGAACGGCGGGGTGTCCCAGTCGGACAGCTCCGACAGGTAGCGGTGGAAGGTCCTGCCCACGGGCAACCGCAGCGGCATCGGCCAGCCGCCGAGGATCCGGGCCGCCCACCTCATCCGCCGGGTGATCGGTACGGCCGGGGTGTCGTCTCGCACCGGGGTGTTGCCGATCCGGCGGGACATCAGCGCCGCGCTCTCGTCGGGGGTGAGGTAGAGCCAGCGCATGCGCAGCCGGTCGCTGTAGAGCCTGCTGTAGAACGACAGCGAGTCGCCGCGCAGCGGGTAACAGCGGTAGTCGTCCTCGTGCAGGCCGCCGACGGTGACCCTCGGGATGGTGTGGGTGGCGTGCATGAAGGCCCCGGAGCCGCCCGCCACGAGGTACTGGACGGTCCGGTCGCCGACCTTGATCGGGAAGCGCTGGTAGTTGTGCACGTCGCCGCCGATCGCCGCGACGTAGTTGTTCGCGGGATCGGTGACGATGTCGTCGACGGTGCCGCCGCCGGCCAGCTTCGACGGCTTGTAGTCGTTGCGGGTGTAGATGGGCTTCCCGGTGATCAGCACCTTGGGCCGGGGGTCGCGGGAGACCGCGCGCAGCCATTCGGCCTGCTCCCTGTCGATGTCACCGCGGATCCCGGTGTCCACGCCGACGATGAGCAGCCCCGGGGTCTCCATCGCCCAGTAGGGGGCGGGCTGCACCACCCGCTGCTCGGGCCGCGCCCGCCACTCGCGCGCCCTGGCCAGCCGGGTCTCGTCGATCTTCTCGGGCTTGCGCCAGAGCAGGCCGCGCAGCCCCGAGGGCGACAGCTTGAACCCCTCGTCCTCGGCCGCCAGCGCCGGGGCGTCGCAGAAGACGCGCATGAAGCCGCCCAGCCCGTCGTACCAGTCGTGGTTGCCGGGGATCGCGTAGATCGGCGCCCGGTAGTCCTGGTACGGGCGGAAGAACTTGTCCTCGTACTCGTTGCCCGAGCCTGTGGGGTAGATCACGTCACTGGCGACGACCGCGAACGCGGTGTCCGCGCCGACCTTGAGCATGCCCGGCACCACGGCGTACTGCGAGGCGTCGCCCTCCCCGGTGTCGCCGAGGATCAGGAAGGAGAACTCGGGGCCGACGTCCATCGGGATGCGGAAGGAGGGGTCGACGCCCCGGTCCCGCTGGGAGCCCACCCAGCGCGCCCGCACCTGCCCCGAGGGGTCTCCGAACAGGATCGCGAGGACCTCGTTCCGCGACCGCCAGATGGTGCGCGGGTTCAGCCAGGAGAAGGTCTCCTTGCTGGGCAGCAGGTCCTTGAAGGTGCCCGTCTGGGCGCAGGACCAGCCCGCGCCCTCCTTCGACACCCGGGAGGAGGCCTCACGCCCGCGCTCCGCCGCCTGTCCTATGTCAACCATGCCCCATATCTTGGCAATGATCTTAAGGGGCCGCACGTCCTCTCGGGAAAGGCGGCCGAGCCGGAAGCCGCCGACGTCCGCCCCCCGCCCGAGCGGCTGTCGCGCGCGGACTTGATGTCAGCGGATGCGCGGGATTGTTGTCAGTGGGTCGCAACATGTTCGCCAGGAGGATGACGGCGTCGGCCGCGATTGCGGCTTCCTGCCCGGACGAGGTAGGGCTGTGTTTCACCCGCCGGGCGAACTCGATGGCGGCGCGGGCTTCCAACTCCGTCAAAGCGGTCTGCCCGCATTGACGCCCTCGGCTCCCAATACGTTCAGAAGGGTCAGAACCTCGGCGTCACGGGATCCCGACGGCGCACTGTAGAGCACGAGGTTTTGGTCGCGGTCGATGAGCGTGAGTGAGTCGCAGTCGACGGTGATCTCCCCGACGACCGGGTGCCGGAAGGTCTTCGTGAGCATCGGTGCGGCCTGCACGTCGTGTCGCTCCCAGAGCCGGGCGAACTCGGGGCTGCCGTCGCGGAGCTCGTCGACGAGGTTGATCACCGCGGGGTCGGACGGGTACCGGGCGAGGGCGGATCGAAGCCCCATGACGGCGTGGTGCCGGAACTCCGCGGCGTCGGAGATCCCGTACAGCGCCGCGTCGGTGCGCGCCGAGCCGAGGAACGCCCGGCGCGCGAGGTTGCGGTCCTTGGGGGCGAGGGCGGAGAAGTCCTCCATGAGCGCGGCCGCGAGATCGTTCCACGCGAGCACCTCGAACGCGGCGGATGTCACGAAAGCGGCCGTCTGCGGCAGCCGTTCGAGAAGCGTGAGGATGCTCGGCCGGACGTCGCGCCGGTGCAGTCCGCTACGGCTGGGCGCGGTGCCCGCCAGGACGTGGAGATGATCGGACTCGGCGTCGGTCAGCCGCAGCGCGCCCGCGATCCCGGCGAGGACCTCGCCCGACGGGCGCGGTGCCCTGCCCTGCTCAAGCCGGACGTAATACTCCGTGGAGATGTGAGCGAGGACCGCCACCTCCTCGCGGCGAAGACCCGGTGTCCGGCGTCGCGAACCCGAGGGCAGGCCGACGTCACGCGGCCGGAGCCGCTCGCGGCGGCTCCGGAGGAAGGCTCCGAGCTCCTGCTTGTCCATACACCCAGTGTGCGCGCCGGGCGGCGACGGATCCTGGTACCGCCTGTGCCTGTATCGGGCCGGGAGGCCGGCCTGACACTGTCGTCATGACGAAGACCAGCGAACTCGCACCCATCGGCCTGCTCACCGGCAAGGTCGTGTTCATCACCGGCGCCAGCCGCGGCATCGGGGCGGCCGCGGCCCGGCTTTTCGCCTCCGAAGGTGCCGCCGTGGTGCTCGCGGCCCGCAGCACCGACGCCCTCCAGCGGGTCGTCACCGAGGTCCGCGCCGGCGGCGGCGTCGCGGATGCCGTGACAGTGGACCTTGCTGACCGGGCGAGTATCCGCGCGGCGGTCGATCACGTCGAGGAGCTGCACGGACGGCTCGACGGCGCGTTCAACAACGGCGCGGCGATCCAGCGGCCCGGTCCGCTGGACACGACGAGCGACGAGGACGTCGAGGAGCAGTTCGCGGTGAACTTCCGCGCGCACTGGACCGCGATGACGGCCGAGGCCGCGCTCATGCGCCGGGGCGGTGGCGGGGCGATCGTCAACACCTCGAGCATCGGCAGCCGCCGCGCGAACCCGGAGCTCCCCGCGTACGGCGCGATGAAGCGCGCGCTCGACAGCATCACCGAGACTGCCGCCGTGACCTGGGGGCGGCAGGGGATCCGCGTGAACGGCATCACCCCCGGCGGTACCGCGACGGAGATGATCGACACGTGGGAGGCGGCGTCCCCGGGTGTCGTCGAGCGCATCAACGCGGGCATCCCGCTCGGCCGGATGGCCGAGCCTCGCGAGGTCGCCGAGGTGGCCGCGTGGCTGCTCAGCGACCGGGCCTCGATGGTGACCGGCGCGATCTTGCCGGTGGACGGCGGCGCCGGCGCCTGAAGGGGAGAGCCGACAATGATTCCGCGCGGATCACCGGCAGAAGCTCCGTGCTCAACAGCGGCCGCCCTCTGGAATATGGTTCTACCGTGTACGCCTACTGGGAGACGGTTCCGACCAGGTGGAAGGACAACGACGTCTACGGCCACGTCAACAACGCCGTCCACTACTCGATGATGGACACGGTGATCAACACCTGGCTGATCAGGACCGCGGGCCTGGACATCCACGGCGGCGACGCCATCGGCCTGTGCGTCGAGTCGCACTGCGTCTACCGGGCCTCGGTCTCCTTCCCCGAGGCCGTCAGGGTCGGGCTGCGGGTCGGCCGTCTGGGCCGCTCCAGCGTCCGGTACGAGCTGGGGCTGTTCCGCGAGGACGGCGAGACGGTCGTGGCGGAGGGCCACTTCGTCCACGTGTTCGTCGACCGGGAGACGCGCAGGCCGGCCGGGATCCCCGGGCCGCTCCGCGAGGCCATGGAGAAGCTCGTGGTCGCCGGTTGACCTCCGCCGGCCGAGCTTCCCCGCGGCCGAGCCCGGTCGAGCTCCCCGCGGCCGAGCCCGGCCGGACTCCCCCGGCCGGGTGTGCCCGAGCTCCTCGTCCCTGCCTCCCCGGCCGACCCGGCCGAGCCCGGTCAGGCTCCCCCCGGACTCTCCCGTCCGAGCCTCCCCGCACCCGTCATCTCCCCGGAGGGACGAGAACGCCGGGGTTGAGGACGCCCCCGGGGTCGAGCCGGTCCTTGATCCCGCGCAGGATCTCCACACCCAGGCCGCCGATCTCGGTCGCGTAGGCCTCCCGGTGGTCGCGGCCGACGCCGTGGTGGTGCGAGACGGTGCCCCCGGCGGCGACGATCGCCTCGTTGACCGACCGCTTGGCCGCCTCCCACTGCCCGACGGGGTCCTCGTCCTGCGCCGTGACGACCGTGAAGTACAGGGAGGCACCGGTGCCGTACACGTGGGAGATGTGGCACATCACCAGAGGCGAGCCGAGCGAGGCGTGCAGCGAGAGCCGTACGGCGTCGTAGAGCCGGGGCAGGTTGGACCAGAACCCGGCCGTCTCCAGCGTCTCGACGGTCGCCCCGGCGGCGAGCAGCGAGTCGCGCAGGTAGGGCGCGGAGTAGCGCCCGTGGGCCCACGACTCCCCCGGCTCCGTGCCGAGGGGGACGCCGCCGAGGCCGGACAGCACGGCGGCGACCCGCTCCCGCAGCGCGGGCACCTCGGAGAAGCCCTCGTACCCGGCGATCGCCAGGCAGCCCGCGCCGGTCGGCGGGGCGCCGATCTCGCCGGGGCGGGCCAGGCCGACCATCGTCTCGGTCTCGTCGGACAGGCGCAGCACGGTGGGCACGGCACCCTCCTGGACCAGGTGCCGCAGCGCGGCCGTTCCCTCCGCGAACGACGCGAACCGCCACCCCTCGTAGACCCGCTCGGCGGGCGCGCGCCGGACGCGGAGCCGCAGGGAGGTGATCACGCCGAAGGCGCCCTCGGAACCGAGGATCACCTGGCGCAGGTCGGGCCCGGCCGCCGACTTGGGCGCCCGGCCGAGTTCCAGGGTGCCGCGCGGGGTGGCCACGGTCATGCCGACCACCATGTCGTCGAAGCGCCCGTAACCGGCCGAGGCCTGGCCGCTGGAGCGGGCCGCGGCGAACCCCCCCAGCGTGGCGTACTCGAACGACTGCGGGAAGTGACCTAGGGTGAATCCGTGCCCGGCCAGAAGCCGCTCGGCCTCCGGGGCTCGCAGTCCCGGCTCCATCTCGGCGACCATCGACTCCGCGTCGACGGCGATCAGCCGGTCCAGCCTGGCCAGGTCCAGCGCGACGACACCGGCGAAGCCCCGCCGGTTCGCGACCAGGCCGCCGACCACGGACGTTCCGCCACCGAACGGGACCACCGCGACCCGGTGCGCGGCGCAGATCGTCAGCACCTCCAGCACCTCGCGGTGGGAACCGGGCAGCACCACGGCGTCGGGCGCGTCGGAGCCGTCTCCGGCGCGCATGCGCATCAGGTCGGGGGTGGACTTGCCCCGGGTGTGCCGGACGCGCGCCTCGTCGTCGGAGCGCACGTGGCCGGCGCCGACGACGTCGCGCAACTCCTCCAGGACGGGCGGGGAGAGGGTCACGGCGGGCAGCCGCACCTCGCCGAGCTCGGCTGCCCGGTCCCGCCGCGGGCGCACGCCCAGCACGTCCTGGAGCAGTTTTCTGACCGGTTCCGGCAGTTCGGCGGCCTTGCCGGGGTCGCCCCAGCCGGACCAGAGCATGGGGTCTGCGGCGCTCGTCGGGTTTTCCACCCTTACACTGTGACACATGACGTCTATTCGTCACAACGCGGACGCGGAGCGCACCGACCGGGTTCTGGACGCCGCCCGGGAGACGGTCCTCGCGGTGGGGGTGCGGCGCACCACGCTCACCGACGTGGCGCGCAGGGCCGGGCTCTCCCGCATGACGATCTACCGCCGCTGGCCCGACGTGCGCACCCTCGTCGCCGACCTGATGACCCGCGAGTGGGTGCGCGTCGCGGACCGGTTCTCGACCGAGGACCCGGTCGCCTCGGCGGTGGCGGTGGTACGGGCGCTGCGCGGCCACCCGCTCTGGCGGAAGATCGTCGAGGTCGACCCGGAGCTGCTCCTGCCCTACCTGCTGGACCGCAGGGGCGCCAGTCACGAGGCCATGCTGACGCTCGTCGAGGCCGCGATCGTCCGGGGCCAGCAGGGGGGCTCCGTGCGCCCCGGTGACCCGGCGAGGCTGTCCAGGGCCGTGCTGCTGACCGCCCAGTCGTTCCTGATCTCCGGCCCGACCATGCTCGGCCCCGTCGGCCTGGACGACCTGGACGACCTGGACTCCGAGCTCACCACGCTCCTGGAAAGGTACCTGCGACCGTGAACTCCTCTCTCAACGCCGCCCGCCGCGAACGCGAGCTGGCCGAGGTGCGCGACCTCGTGGTGGACGTGCTGGTGGTGGGTCTGGGCGCCACCGGCGCCGGGGCCGCGCTCGACGCGGCCTCCCGAGGCCTTTCCGTGGCCGCGATCGACGCCCACGACATGGCCTTCGGGACCTCCCGGTGGAGTTCCAAGATGATCCACGGCGGCCTCCGCTACCTGGCCAAGGGGCAGATCGGGGTGGCGTACGAGAGCGCGGTGGAGCGCGGCCACCTGCTCGGGCGCACCGCGCCGCACCTGGTCAGGGCCCACCCCTACCTGCTGCCGCTGGTCCCCGAGGTCTCCCGCCGTCACGCGGCACTGGTGATGACCGGGTACCGCGCCGGCGAGGGGTTGCGCGTCGCCGCGCGCACGCCGCGCCACCTCCTGCCCGGCCCGTCGCGGATCTCCGCCGCGCAGGCCCTCGCCCTCGCCTCGCCGCTGGCCTCGCGAGGGCTGCGCGGCGCCCTGCTGTCGTGGGACGGGCGGCTGGCCGACGACGCCCGCCTGGTGGTCGCCGTGGCCAGGACGGCCGCCGCCCAGGGGGCGAGGATACTGACGCGATGCCGGGCGCTGGAGCTGTCCGGCGAGGGCGCGCTGGTCCGCGACGAGCTCGGCGGGGACACCTTCACGATCCGGGCCAGGACGGTGGTCAACGCCACCGGCGTCTGGGCCGCCGGGCTGCACCCGGGCATCCGGCTGCGCCCCTCGCGAGGCACCCACCTGGTGCTGCGGCCCGAGACGCTGCCGGGCCTGGCCGCGGGACTGCACGTGCCGATCCCCGGGGAGAGCAATCGCTTCGCCCTGGTCCTCCCCCAGCCCGACGGACGGGTCCACGTCGGCCTCACCGACGAGCCGGTGGACGGTCCCGTCCCGGACGTCCCCCCGGTGCCGGAGGAGGACGTGACCTTCCTGCTGGCCGTCCTGAACTCCGTGCTGGAGGAGCCGGTCCGGCGCGAGGACGTCGCCGGAACCTACGCGGGGCTGCGGCCCCTGCTCGCCGCCGACGGCCGCACCGCCGACCTGTCCAGGAGGCACGCGCTGCTGACCACGCCGGACGGGATGGTGACGATCGTGGGCGGCAAGCTGACCACGTACCGGCGGATGGCCGAGGACGCGGTCGACCGGGCCGTGTCACTGGGCCGGCTCGACGCGGGACGCAGCCGCACGACGGAGCTGCCCCTCGTCGGGGCCGTCCCTGCGGACGGCCCCGAGGGCGCGAGCGGCGCGAACGGCGGGAAGAGCGGGAAGGGCGCGGACGGCGAGAGGGGCCGGGAGGGCGACCGGCTGCTGGAGCGGTACGGGAGCGAGGCGGGCGCCGTACGGGCCCTGATGGCGGAGGACCCCTGGCTGGCCGAACCCGGGCCGACGGGGGTCACCGGGGCCGAGCTCGTCTGGGCGGTCAGGCACGAGGGCGCCCTGGACGTGGACGACCTCCTCGACCGGCGGACCAGGATCGGCCTCGTCCCGCAGGACCGCACCGCGGCCCTTCCCCTGGCACACGCCGCGCTGGCCTACTGACACCCGCCTGACACCCGCGCCCGCCCACCGGCGCCTTTACATCCCTGTGATCGTTTTACTCCTCGCCTCCTCGATCATGCTGTTAGGTTAGTCTTACCTAAGTCAGAGCGAGGAGAGAGCGTGAGCACGGGGAGTGTCGTGAGCAGGGCGGATACGACGGTCAAGGGGTGCACGCACCCACCGGGCTGTCACACCGGCGAGCTGCCGGTCTACGCCAGCGCGACCGTCGGAGCCCGTTTCTGGCTGCTCATCGAGCACCCCGGCCCCTGGGCCTCCCACCTGGAGGACTGCAGCCTCCCCGAGGACGTTCACATCCTTATCAAACGCGCCACGCGGCTCGGCATCCGGCCCCAGCTGATCCGTCGTCCCGGACGCAGGAACCTTGAGGAAACCGGCATTCACGTCATGGTCGCCGACTCCGGCTCCGCCGCGCCATGGATCGCCGAAGGCGTCATAGCAGGTCCGGACGATCTCAACCTTGACAGCGTGGTGGCCGGAGTGGTCCCGGAGTCCTGCATACTTGTGAGTGAGCCGGTTTTTCTGGTCTGCACGCATGCCAAGCGCAACGCGTGCTGCGCCCGCATTGGACTACCCCTAGCTCGGTCCTTGGCAGAAACATTGCCGGACACAGTATGGGAAACATCACATGTTGGCGGCGATCGATACGCCGCCAACCTCGTGTGCTTGCCACACGGGCTTTACTACGGCAGCATGTCTCAGGCTGCTGCGATCGCGGCAGCCGACGCGTACCGGTCCGGCGAGGTCATCCTCGACCGTTTCCGGGGACGCGCAGGCATCCCTGAGCCACTGCAGGCCGCTGAGCATTTCATCCGCATTCATACGGGTGATCTCTCGGTTGGCGGAGTGGCCGTGGAATCCTCCAGGTTGGACGGCGCCGTCACCGAGGCATTTGTGCGCGGTAGTGGCGCTCGTTTTCGGGTAGTGGTTGAACCCATGACGCTGACAACGCCATGTGGTACGGCTTGCGCCGATACGATCACTACCTACCGGCTGGTCACGCTGGACAGGCTCACCCCTGTGCGGTACGCCACGTCCGCTCTGACCTGACCTGAGGGAACATCACGGCCAATCCAGGCGTTGGACCCAGGGACGTCACAAGCGTCCAATGCGGCATTAACCAGAAATACCTCTCACTATAAGGTGGTTTTCTCATGTCTCAGGTACGTCGGCAGACCGCCCGGCCTCGGCCCAGCTGGGGCTGGCAGGATGACGCCGCGTGCCGGGGCGAGGACCTCGTGCTCTTCTTCGGCCCCGACGGCGAGCGCCAGCCCGAGCGTGACATCCGTGAGCGTAAGGCCAAGGCCATCTGCGCCCAGTGCCCCGTTCGCGCAGAGTGCCTGGACTACGCGCTTTCCCGTCCGGAGAAGTACGGCACCTGGGGCGGTCTGAACGAGGACGAGCGCGCCTCCGAGCGTCGCCGTCGCATGCGCCGCGCCGCCAGCGCCGGCATCAGCGCCGTCGCCTGAGCAGTACCTCCACCCGGCTTCCCCCGCACGTGTGATCTCGCGCACCCCCTGCGAGATCACACGTTGTCGTGTCGGGCCCCGCGCGTGCGGCCCCCGGGACGGGCGACCGCACGGCGGGCTTCCCCCGCGTGTCAGGGCCTGTTACGGCCCGCCTTCCGCATCTCCTTGTGGATGACCTTCCACTTGTTCTGCAGCTCCTTGCGGAGCCGCGCGTCGCTCCTGGACGCCATCCACGCGGCCTCCCGCTGAAGCTTGTTCCAGCTTTCCAGCCGCCGCTCGGCAAGCGTGCCGTCCTCGATCGCGGCGATCACGGCGCAGCCCGGCTCGCTGTCGTGGCGGCAGTCGCCGAACCGGCACCGCTCGGCGAGCTCCTCCAGGTCCGAGAAGACCATGTCCACGCCCTCGCCCATGTCGTACAGGCCGACGCGGCGGATGCCCGGGGTGTCGATGATGAGCCCGCCCCCCGCCAGCGGGATGAGCTCGCGGTGCACGGTGGTGTGACGGCCCCGGCCGTCACCGGCCCTGACCTGCTGGGTCTCCATGACCCCGCCCCCCGCCAGGGCGTTGACGAGCGTCGACTTGCCCGCCCCCGAGGCGCCGAGCACCACCGCGGTGCGCGTGCCCTCCAGGTATCCGCGGACGATGTCGACGCCCTCGCCCGTGACGGAGCAGATCGGGTGCACGTCCACGCCCGGCGCCGCCGAGGCGACCTCGTCCATCAGGAAGTCGAGGCCCTCGCCGATCAGGTCGGACTTGGTGACGAGCACCACGGGACGGCCCCCGCTCTCCCAGGCGAGCGCGAGCAGCCGCTCGATCCTGCCCAGGTCGGCGGTGTCGGTGGCGTGCAGGGCGGGCTCGGCGACGAAGACGACGTCGACGTTGGCGGCGAGCACCTGGCCCTGGGAGTCTCCGGAGAGCCCTCCCCTGGAGACCCTGGCGACGCCGCCGCGCACGAACGCGGTGCGCCGGGGCAGCAGCGCCTCCAGCTCGAAGCGGCCCTCGGCCAGGCGGCGGAGCCCGGCCCAGTCCCCGACGCAGGGAAGAGCCACGGGGTCGGCGGCGGCGTCGCGCCGCACCCTGGCGCCGTAGTTGGCCCGGAGGTGACCGGAGGCCGTCAGCACCTCGGCGGCACCGCGATCGACGCGGGACACCCGGGCGGGGATCAGGCCTTCGGGAAGCTCGGCGGCGAAGGAGTCGTTCCAGCCGAGCGCGGTGAGAACGGATGAAGAAGAGACGATTGACGAAGACAACGTAAGCACCCTTGTGGAAGGCCGGGTGCCCTGTCGCGAATCGGCTAGGCGGGCACCCGGAGGTTGATGGACGGCAGGCTCACCAGAACAACCCGCATGGTCCTCACCTCCTGTCGCCTCGTGGCCGCGCGTCTCTCGAACGGCGTCTTCGGGAGAACTCTAGCGCAGTGCCGCCCCTGTGGCGCAAACACATTTGGCGCGCCTCCCTCGGCCGGAGCCCGGAGATCCCGGCCGGCCCGGACGCCGCCGGCGCGCCCCGGCCCCGGTGCCGCACGGCGGGTTCCGTCCCCGAGCCGGACCCTCTGGCGGCCACGGCGCCCGGCGACGCGAGAACGCCCGGCCGGGGAGTCCCGGCCGGGCGTCTCGTCCTGCCCGACGTGGTCGATCGGCGCGTCACGGCGCCCCGGAGACCTCGCGAACCGCGCAGGTCATCCGAACGGCGGTCCGGGCACCGTGGGCACGGTCACAGGCCGGGGGCCGGGAAGTGGGAGGTGAGCTCCCTGACCTCGCCGTGAACGCGGGTGATCACGTGCTTGGCCTCTTCCTCGTCCTTGGCCAGCGCGGTGACGACCTGGTCGATCCAGGCGCCGATCTGCCGCATCTCCGCGACGCCCATGCCCCGGCTGGTCACGCCCGCGGTGCCGATGCGGATGCCCGAGGGGTCGAACGGCTTGCGCGTGTCGAAGGGCACGCTGTTGTAGTTGGTCTCCAGCCCGGCCTTGTCCAGGGCCTGGGCGGCGGGCTTGCCGCCGATGCCCTTGGGGGTGAGGTCGAACAGGATGAGGTGGTTGTCGGTGCCGCCGGAGACCAGGTCGAAGCCCCGGCCCAGGAGCTCCTCGGCCAGCGCCTGCGCGTTCAGGACGACCTGGCGGGCGTAGTCCTTGAAGTCGTCGGTCGACGCCTCCTTGAGCGCCACCGCGATGGCCGCGGTGGTGTGGTTGTGCGGCCCGCCCTGCAGGCCGGGGAAGACGGCCTTGTTGAGGGCGGTGGCGTGCTCGTCGGAGGTGGCCATGAGCATGGCGCCCCGGGGACCGCGCAGGGTCTTGTGGGTGGTGGTGGAGATGACGTCCGCGTGGCCGACCGGCGACGGGTGGGCGCCACCGGCCACCAGGCCCGCGATGTGCGCGATGTCGGCGGCGAGCACGGCCCCGACCTCGCGGGCGATCTCGGCGAAGGCCGGGAAGTCGATCGTGCGCGGGACCGCGGTGCCACCGCAGAAGATCAGCTTGGGACGCTCGCGGAGGGCGATCTCGCGCACCTCGTCCATGTCCACGCGGCCGGTGTCCTGCCGCACGCCGTAGCGGACCGGGTTGAACCACTTGCCGGTGGCCGAGACCGACCAGCCGTGGGTCAGGTGGCCGCCGAACGGCAGGCCCATGCCCATCACGGTCTCGCCCGGCTTCAGGAAGGCCAGGTAGATGGCGAGGTTGGCGGGCGAGCCCGAGTAGGGCTGCACGTTCGCGTGGTTCACGCCGAACAGGGCCTTGGCCCTGTCGATGGCGAGGGTCTCGACCTGGTCGATGACCTGCTGGCCCTCGTAGTAACGCTTGCCGGCGTAGCCCTCGGAGTACTTGTTGGTCAGGACGGTGCCCGTGGCCTCGAGGACGGCCTTGGAGACGTAGTTCTCCGAGGCGATCAGCTTGACGGTGTCGGACTGCCGCCGCTCCTCGGCCCTGATGAGCTCGGCGATCTGCGGATCCACGCTGGAAAGAGCGCTCATGCGCCTTCACTCCCCTGTCATCGTCGACATCGCGCGAAGACCCAGGCGCTCGGCCTCCTCGCTTTTTCGCTCCCCGGTGGTCTCTCCCACCTTATGCGCCAGTCGCGCTTAGACGATAGCGGACTGGGCTCCGCGCCCGGCGCGACCTGCGCCCTCGACAGGCCAGAGCCGGTCGACCTCGGCGTTGAGCGTGGCGCCGATGAGCACGGCCAGCGCGGTGATGTAGAGCCACAGCAGCACGGCGATGGGGGCGGCGAGCGAGCCGTAGATGGAGACCGGCGAGAACCAGGCGGCGAGGACCGCGCGCAGCACGGCCGCGCAGACGATCCAGATGACGAGCGCGAGCAGCGCCCCGGGCAGCTCGCGCCACCAGCGCGTGCGTACGGGCACGCTCACGTGGTAGAGCAGGGTAAGGAAGATCACCGAGCCGATGATCACCACCGGCCAGTAGAGGATGTCGACCAGCACGGTGTAGTCGGCCGGCAGGGCCCCGCGCAGCGCGGCCGGGCCGAGGACGAGCACGGGCATGACCACCAGCCCGATCAGCAGGCCCGCGAGGTAGAACCCGAAGGACATCAGGCGGGTGCGGATGATGCCGCGCTCCTCGCCGAGGCCGTAGGCGACCGAGATCAGGTCGACGTAGACGAACAGCGCCCGCGAGCCCGACCAGAGCGCGAGCAGGAAGCCCAGGGAGATCAGCGAGACCTGGTTCTCGGGCTTCAGCACGTCCTGGAGAAGGGGGGTGACGACGGTGTCCACGGCGCTGTCGGTGAACAGCAGGTGGGCCTGCTGGTCGATCCAGACGCTGACGTTCTTGACCGTCTCGGGGCCGAAGACCCGGGTCAGCTGGCCGAGCACGCCGATCAGGCCGAGCATGAACGGCGGCAGCGACAGCAGCGCGAAGAAGGCCGCCTCGCCCGCCAGGCCGGTGACGCGATAGGTGATGCCCGCGTTCGTGGTCGCGACGATCAGGGTCCACACGTCGGTGCCGCGGACCCACGCGCGCAGCGCCCGCAACCTGGCCCAGACGTCCGTGCCGCGGATCCACGCGACACCGGCGCGCCAGCGAACCCCGGGCCCGCGCGGAGGGCGCCGCTCGGGCCCGGGCCGATGGGCCGGGGCATCAGTGGACGTCATGCCACACAACGGTATTCCTAGCCGCGCTTGATCACGAGTCGGGCGGGCAACGATCCAATCTCGCGCCTCTGCCCCCACCGCCGGTGGCGAAACCTACCCGCGGTGGAACGCCCCGGCGTCGCCGGCGTCGACGATGCGCGCGCCCAGCGGCAGCAGGGAGATCGGGATCAGCTTGAGGTTGGCCAGGCCCAGCGGGATGCCGATGATCGACAGGAAGAGCGGGATCGAGGTCAGCAGGTGCCCGATCGCCAGCCAGATCCCGGCCACGACGAACCAGATCACGTTGCCGACGGTCGACAGCGCCCCCGCCTCGGGGTCGCGCTCCACGGTCCGGCCGAAGGGCCACAGCGCGTAGGCGGCGATCCGGAACGACGCGATGCCGAACGGGATCGTGATGATCAGGACACAGCACACGATTCCCGCGAGGACGTAGCCGATCGCCAGCCAGATTCCCGCGAAGACCAGCCAGATGACGTTCAACAGCGTCCGCATATTTACGAGCATGTCAGGCGGGACGAGGTCGGTCCCATCCGGTGTCCCCCTGAAACGCCCCTGATCCAGGCCCTCATCCAGACCCGAGCCAGGCCCTCATCCAGACCCTGAGCCAGGCCAGGTCCTCACTCAGACCCTGAGCCGGGTCCTCACCCGGGCCCAGGCCCGAGCGGGGCCCGCCCCCTGCCCGGCGGTCCGGCGAAGGCCTGGGCGATCGCGGTCCACGTCCGGGCGGTCTCACCGCGCACCAGCAGGGACGTGTCGGCGAGGTGGCGGCGCTGGACCACCAGGAGGCAGAAGTCGAGCGCGGGGCCGCGGACCACGTCGGCGGCGCCCGGGGGCCCGGCCTCCCACGGTGACCCGTCGGGCATGGTCAGTTCCACCCGCACCGGGCTCGACGGCGGCTCCAGGCCGCGCACCGCGAAGCCGTACGGCATGGCGCGCACCCCGAGCGTCGCCACGTGCCTGAGCCGGGCGGTCGGCACGCGCTCGACACCGAGTGCGTCCGCCACGTCCTGCCCGTGGGCCCAGGTCTCCATCAGGCGCGCGGTGACGAAGGACGCGGCCGACATCTCCGGCCCGTACCAGGGCAGCCTGGCACCGGCGTCCAGCCGGGCGAAGGCCTCCAGGCAGCGGGCCCTCGCCTCGCGGAACCACTCGTGGAGCCGGGCGGCGGTCAGCTCGCGCGAGACGGCGGCGAGCTCGTCCACCGCGGAGTCCCCGCGGGCGAGGAACGCGGGCAGCGCGGCGCGGAACGCCCCGGGATCGACGGCGGAGAGGGAGGCCGCGTCGTCGAACCAGGCGAGATGGCCGACCTGGTCCCGGACCGCCCAGCCCTCGGCCGGGGTGGGCAGTTCCCACTCGTCGGGGCCGAGCCCTTCGATCATGGCGTCGAACTCGGCCGTCTCGGCGCGCAGATCGGCCAGCAGCTCGTCCATCAGCCCCATGACGCCTCCCTGTCGCGGACCGGACAAGGATAACCGAGTAATATTCTAGAAGGAACGGCGCAGAATGGGCCTATGAGCTGCGAGGACTGCACGTGATCTGCGGAGACTGCAAGGAGCGGCGGCACGAGAAGTGCCGGGGAGGCTCGTGGTGCGACTGCCAGCACCAGCCCGCCCCCCAGCCCAGGGAGTCGGCGCTGGACTGGCCGCGCCAGGGATGACCCACGGACCCGGCCGTGGACCCAGCCGTGACCCGGCCCGCGGAACGTCCGGCACTCCCGCCGAGCCGGACGCTCCCGGCCCCCGTACTCCGGCGCGGGTCCGGATCCGCACGTCCGCAGCCGGATGTCCACGTTCACGTCCAGATATTGGACCAGACATTGGACATCCACGATGCCCGGGGTATCGTCGTATACATGCCAGCGGACCCGTTGCTCGTCGTGCGACGCCACGTCGACCTTCTGCGTGTCCACAGTGCCATCTGTTGTGACGTCCGTTAACCGTCGCCCCCTGCTGATTTCACCCAGCTCGGCCGCGTAACAGGCGTCCTCTTCTGAGTAATCAACCCCCGCACTCGACGATGAGGCGGGAGGTGCCGCCGGTGCGCGTCCGGAAATCATTCCATCGAGCCACAAAAAGGACGCGCACATGACGACCCCAGCCCGGTCGGCGAATCGACATCACAAGCGCCCGCGCGGCGAAGGCCAGTGGGCTCTCGGCTACCGCGAGCCACTGAACAAGAACGAGGAGAACAAGAAGAACGACGACGGCCTCAACGTCCGTCAGCGGATCATCGACGTCTACTCCAAGCGCGGCTTCGACTCCATCGACCCCGCCGACCTGCGCGGCCGGATGCGCTGGTTCGGCCTCTACACCCAGCGCAAGCCCGGGATCGACGGCGGCAAGACCGCGATCCTGGAGCCGGAGGAGCTCGACGACCGCTACTTCATGCTCCGCGTCAGGATCGACGGCGGCCGGCTCAACCTGGCCCAGCTGCGCGTCATCGCCGACATCTCCAACCTCTACGGCCGCGGCACCGCCGACGTCACCGACCGGCAGAACATCCAGCTGCACTGGATCGAGATCGAGGCCGTCCCCGACATCTGGGAGCGCCTGGAGTCGGTGGGCCTGTCCACCACCGAGGCCTGCGGCGACACCCCGCGGGTGATCCTGGGCTGCCCGCTGGCCGGGATCGACACCGACGAGGTCATCGACGGTTCCGCGCTGGTCCAGGAGATCCACGACACCTACATCGGCGACCCGGCCTTCTCCAACCTGCCGCGCAAGTTCAAGTCCGCGGTGAGCGGGTGCCCGGCGCACTGCACCGTGCACGAGATCAACGACGTGGCGTTCGTGGGCGTCGTGAACGAGAGCGGCGAGCGAGGCTTCGACCTGTGGGTGGGCGGCGGCCTGTCCACCAACCCGATGCTGGGCAAGCGGCTCGGCGTCTTCCTCACCCCGGAGCAGGTCGCCCCCGCCTACGGCGGCGTGATCGGCATCTTCCGCGACTACGGCTACCGCCGGCTGCGCCACCGGGCCCGGATCAAGTTCCTGGTCAACGACTGGGGTGTCGAGAAGTTCCGCGACATCCTCGAGAAGGAATACCTGGGATACACCCTGCCCGACGGCCCGGCGCCCGAGCCGCCCCGCGGCGGCCGCAGGGACCACGTGGGCGTCTTCCCGCAGAAGGACGGCAACTTCTACGTCGGCTTCGCCCCGAAGGTCGGCCGCCTCGACGGCGACAAGCTGCACCTGATCGCCGACATCGCCGAGCGGCACGGCTCCGACCGGGTGCACACCACGGTCGAGCAGAAGATGGTCATCCTCGACGTGGCGCCCGACAGGGTCGACAGCCTCGTCGCCGAGCTGGAGGCGGGCGACCTGCGGGTCAACCCCTCCACCTTCCGCCGCCAGACCATGGCGTGCACCGGGATCGAGTTCTGCAAGCTGGCCATCGTCGAGACCAAGGTCACCGCGGCCGACCTGATCGACGAGCTGGAGCAGCGGCTGCCCGACTTCAAGAACCCGCTGACCATCAACGTCAACGGCTGCCCCAACTCCTGCGCCCGCATCCAGGTCGCCGACATCGGTCTCAAGGGCCAGCTCGTCGTCAACGACAAGGGCGAGCAGGTCGAGGGCTTCCAGATCCACCTCGGCGGCTCGCTGGGCGTCAACCCCGGCTTCGGCCGCAAGGTCCGCGGCCTGAAGGCCACCTCCGAGGAGCTTCCCGACTACGTGGAGCGCGTGCTCCGCAACTTCGAGAAGCAGAAGGACGAGGAGGAGACCTTCTCCGACTGGGTGCAGCGCGCCGACGAGGCGGACCTGAAGTGAGCGGCCGGTACGCCCTCCTGCCGGAAACGGGCCGGACGGGGCGGACGAACCAGACGCGCACCGGGACGAGGAGGAGCGGATGAGCGAGCGAGCCGTTCCCTTCCACTGCCCGTACTGCGGCGAGGAAGACCTGGAGCCCTACGAGGGCGACGGCGGCTGGTACTGCCGGTCGTGCGTGCGCGCCTTCAAATTGAAGTTTCTCGGAATCGGGGTGCGCTCGTGACGCGCGGCGGCTCCGGCGCGGCGAACGCGATGACCGCGGTGACCTCTCCGACCGGCGAGGTCACCGCGATCCGCGCGGCCCGCACGGTGGATTCCGGCACGACGACGAGCGCAACGGCCCGCGCGGCACGACCTGCCCGCGCGGCGAACGAGGATTGGGTGAGCGAGCGATGACACTGGTGGACATCGAAGTCGGATTACGTCAGCAGCGTGGGACGCTCGATCTGCAGGAGATCGTCGAGTCCGCCGCGCGGTTCCTCGAGGACGCCTCTGCCCTCGAGATCATCCGCTGGGCGGCGGCGACCTTCGGCGACCGGCTCTGCCTGACCGCGTCGATGAGCGACGCCCTGCTGATCGACCTGGTCAGCCGGGTCAAGCCGGGCGTGGACGTGCTGTTCATCGACACGGGTTACCACTTCGCCGAGACGATCGGCACCCGTGACGCCGTCCAGCAGGTCTACGACGTGAACGTGATCGACGTGAAGCCGTCCCGCACGGTGGCCGAGCAGGAGCGCGACCTGGGTCCGCGCCTGTTCGGGCGCAACCCCGACCTGTGCTGCTACCTGCGCAAGGTCGAGCCGCTCAACCGGGCCCTCGAACCGTACCTGGCCTGGGTCTCCGGCATCCGCCGGGACGAGGCCGTCACCCGCGCCGGCGTCAAGGTCGTCGAGTGGGACGCCAAGCGCCAGATGGTCAAGATCAACCCGATCGCCCGGTGGACGCAGGAGGACGTCGACAACTACATGGCCGACAACGGGGTGCTGATCAACCCGCTGCACTACGACAACTACCCCTCGATCGGCTGCGCCCCCTGCACCCGCCAGGTCGCCCCGGGAGAGGACCCGCGCAGCGGCCGCTGGGCGGGCATGGGCAAGACCGAGTGCGGGCTGCACGTATGACGTGGCGTGCCCCCGGCGCCGCTCTCGGGACACCGCTGGTCGCGGTGGCGCACGGGTCCCGTGACCCGCGCGCCGCGGCGACGGTGGAGGACCTGCTCGACCTGGTACGGGAGGCGCGGCCCGAGCTCCTCGTACGCACCGCCTACCTCGACCACGCCTCCCCGACGCTTCCCATGGCGCTGTCGGGACTGGCCGAGGCCGCGGTGCTGCCGCTGCTGCTCACCGAGGCCTACCACAGCCGGGTCGACATCCCCGGCGCGCTGGCCGAGGCGACGGCCCGCAGGCCCCTGCTGCGCGTGCACGCGGGCGCCACGCTGGGCCCGCACCCGCTGCTGGTCACCGCGCTGGAGCGGCGCCTGGCCGAGGCGGGCGTGGAGCCGGGCGAGCCCGGCACCGCCGTGGTGCTGGTCTCGGCCGGTTCCAGCGACCGGCGGGCCAACGCGACGGTCGCCGGGATCGCCGGGGACTGGGCGAGGGCGCGCGGCTGGCGGTCGGTGACCGCCGCCTACGCCTCGGCCGCCGGCCCCACCCCCGAGGAGGCCGTGCTGCGCCTGCGACGCTCGGGAGCCTCGCGGGTCGTGGTCGCCCCCTACCTGCTCGCCCCCGGCCACTTCGCCGACAAGATCCGCCGCGAGACCCTGGCCGCGGGCGCCGACGCCGTCGCCGACGTGCTGGGCGCCGCCCCCGAGGTCGCCGCGGTGCTCCTCGAACGCTACGAGCGTGCCGTGCACGGGTGGAGGGCCCTGGCCACCGCCTGAGCCCGGGGGCCTGAAGCCCGAGCCCCGGGAGCCTGAACCGCCCGGGGCCCTCAGAGGTCACCCGGGGGGTGCGGTGTCCTTGCCCTCGCAGCTCAGGCGGACCATCTCCCCGGTGCGCGGATCCACCTGGCGTACGTTGTCCCGGCAGACCGAGTGGACCATCTCCCGCACCGAGAGCGACCACTTGAGGGGGAAGGGCCGAGCCGCGGCGAGTTGCTCCTCCCAGCCCTCGAAGACGGCCTTCTCCTCGACCTCGCCGGGCAGTACGACCGCGGACACGGCCTGCCCCCTGGTCAGGGGAATCTCGCCCGGGATCACATTGACGCCCGAGGTCCCCCTGTAGATCTGCCTGGTGTGTCCGCCGGGAGCGGTTCCGCAGAGGTGCAGCTGGGGAGGGTTGTCGCCGATCCAGACGACCGCCCGCCGCATCGGCCCGGAACAGTGGACGCTCACCGTCAGCGGCTTGCTCCCGGATCCGATCCGGAGTTCCTCGCGTGTCCCGCCGGTCCGGTAGCTGCCGTTCGCGACCTCGTCCCCGGGGTACGGTCCGCCCAGCGGCTGTGACGTCGTCGGGACGGTGGGGGACGGTCTGGCCATGACGCCGGTCCAGACGTCCAGGTCGTCGGTGACGCCGCCCGCGGGCGTGTTGAGGGCCACCGCGACGGCGAGGGCGGCCGCGGCCGCGCCGCCCGCCGTCCAGCGGCGGCGGCGCCTGATCTCGCGGATGCGACGGTGGACGCCGGCGACGGTCACGCCCCTGTTGCGGCCCTCGCCCCCGTCTCCGTCCCCGTTCAGGATCTCGCGCAACTCGGATTCGGTGATCGTCATCTCAACTCCCCGTGGTGATCGCGGCGACGGCCGCGGGATCGACGCGCAGCTTGCGCAGTGCCCGGCTGGCCTGGCTGCGTACGGTCGCCACCGAGCAGCCGAGGACCTCGGCGATCCGCTGGTCGGGCAGGTCCGCGAAGTAGCGCAGGACGATCACGGCCCGCTGCCTGGAGGGAAGACCGGCCAGGACCTGCCGGACCGCCTCCCGCGTGGCCACCGCGTCCGTCGTGTCGCCGTCCGGCGCCTCGGGGAGGACCTCGCTCGGCACCTCGCCGCGCCACCTGCGCCGCCACCAGGTGGCGTGGGTGTTGACCAGGATGCGGTAGACGTACGGGTCCGGATCGTCGCCCACCCTCCGCCAGGCGAGCCACGCCTTGGCCAGGGCCGTCTGCAACAGGTCCTCCGCCGTGCCCCAGTCGCGGCACAGCAGGTACGCGGCCCTTAACAGGCGGGCCGAGCGCTGCTCCACGTAGTGCTCGAAGTCAGCCCGATCTCGCATCGGGGGATCCTCACTGCTCGGTGTATGTCACCGATCACTACGCCTCAGGGATGCCGGGGCGTTGCACGCGTCCCGGAGCTCACCCGCCGGGGGCTCGAGGTCCCCGTGCGGGCGGCGAGAGCGGGACCGCGTTCAGTGGCGGGGCGGCTGCGGGGGCTGGGGCGGCGCCGGAGGCCACGGGTGCGCCTGCGGGTGCCGCGAGTGTTCCTGGTGGGAGGGGTGGATCCGGTGGCCCGGTCCGACCTGGTAGGGGCCCGGCTCGCCGGTGAGTTCGCCGCGCAGCTCGTTCCACTGCTCCCGCCAGGCGGCCCACGCCTTCTTGAGGGGCTTGGCCCTGGCGTCCCCGACCACCTTGACGTCTCCCATGAGGACGTAGGCCCTGACCCTGACGAGCGGAGCGTTCGTGCCCGGGGGCGCCTCGATGACCTGGACCTTCTTGTCCCCCATGACGGCGATGCCGTCGAGCTCGACGTCCACCCCGTCCGGGACGATGATCTTCACGTCGCCCATGACCGCGGTGGCCATGATGTCGACCACTCCCCCGGTGCGGACCTCGGCCTGGCGCAGGTCCAGCACGACGTCGCCCATCACGGCCACGGCGCCGAGCGGCTTGTCGATCTTCCACGAACCGCGCCGCTTGGAGCTGCCCAGCACCGCGACGAACCAGCGCCGCGCCTGGCCGCTCCGCTCCGCGGTGGGGTAGGCGGGTGCGGGCACCGGGTGGCCGCCGGGCAGGTCGGAGGTGACCACCGCCAGCTCGGCCTGGGTGCGGGCGGTGTAGGCCGCCTCGGTGCGCTCGGTCAGCTCCCCGAGGGTCAGGCGGCCCTCGACGGAGGCGACCCGCAACCACTCGACGGCGGCTTCCCGCTCCGCGTCCGAGACCCGCATATCCCCGGGATCATTCATAACTCACAACATATCGCGAGTTGCCCCAATAGAGGATCCCTCAGAAGGAGGAAGCCCGGTAAACACATCGGATGACGCCTCGTCGCCGGGCGCGAGGCCGGCGTACGGCCGAGCCGGGGAGGCACGCCATATGATCCGGAGACATGTACCGAGAACTCCTGGACGCGGTGGCGGCCAACGACGCCGAGCGGGCCGAGCGGCTGCTGCAGGGCGGCACGAGCGCCGACCCCGAGGGCGCGGAAGAGCCCACCGCCCTTTACCTGGCATCGAACCAGGGCCGCGTGGCCGTCGTGCGCGCGCTGCTGGCCCACGGAGCCGACCCCAACCGGATCAGCGGCGGCGATGACGGAGGGCTGCCCCTGTCCGCCGCCGCCGCCCTGGACCGTGTCGAGGCCCTGGAGGCGCTGCTGGCCGCCGGTGCCGACGTGTCGGGGCGGGAGGCCGGCGGGTGGACCGCCCTGCTCTGGGCCGCCGCCAACGGGCGGGCCGACGCGATCCAGACGCTGCTCGCCGCCGGGGCGGACCCCGAGGACGCCAACGAGACCGGCGACACCGCGCTCACCCTGGCCACCCGGCGCGGTGCCCTGGGCGTCGTGCAGGCGCTGTTGCGGGCGGGCGCCGAGGCCGACCGGCCCGACGACGACGGCGACACGCCGCTGTCCATCGCCTACGACTGGCTGGGCACCCAGCTGGAGAGCGCGCTCCTGGAGCAGATCACCGAGCAGGTCCCCGAGGACTCGCAGTTCGTCGTGGGCCGCAGCAGGGCGAAGGACGGCACCGACCTGGTGACCGTCGCGGCGGTGGGCCCCGACGGGACCCGCCTGGCCGAGCTCACCTGCCAGCGCGGGCACGCGGCCGTCGCCACCCTGCTGGAGGACGCCACGGGCGAGCGGCTGCCGTTCGACGAGATGGTCGAGCGGGCGATGCCCTACCGGGACATCGACGAGGAGGCCGAGACCTGGTGGACCGTGGCGAGCTCGCTGAGCGGGCGCGGTGACGGGGAGACCTTCGACGCGGCGGCGCGGCTGTGCTCCAACGAGGACCCGCGCAAGCGGGAGTTCGCCGTCGACGTGCTCGCCCAGTTCGGGTTCACCGGCGACGAGAAGCCCTACCTCGAGGAGGCGCTGCCGATCCTGCGCCGGATGGCGGCCACCGAGGGCGACGAGCGGGTGCTGCGCTCGGTGCTCGGCGCGCTCGGCCACCACGCCGACCCGCGCGCCCTGCCCGAGGTGCTGGAGATCATCAACGCCGACGGCTGGACCCGCACGCAGGCCGACCCCGCCGCGCTGGCCGCCGTCCTGCCCCCGGGCGACGCCGAGGGGCTCGCGCTGCTCATCTCCATGACGCAGGACCCCGACGCGGAGGTGCGCGACTGGGCCACCATGGGCCTGGCGGGCCTGTCGGAGGCCCCGCAGGACAGCGAGCGGATCCGCGACGCGCTGGCCGCCAGGCTCGACGACGAGGACCTGAACACGGTCGCCGAGGCCACCCGCGGCCTGGCCACCAGGGGTGACGCGCGGGCCCAGCGGGGCGCCGACCGCGTGCTCGCCGAGAGCGACGAGGACGACGACTACATCCGCGACCTGGTCAAGAACCCCTGACCCGCGAGCCGGCCGCTCCGCGCTTCGGCCCCGTCCCCGCCCCGTCCGCGCCCCGGCGTCGCCGGGGCGGGGACGGGGCCGTCCCGCGTACGGCGGGGTGAACTTCCGGAGGCCGGTGTCCAACTATGGACGAAAATCGGATATAGCCCCCAATAAAGGGCGCCACCCCTCCGGAAGGGTGTTGAGATAGGCACAGAAGCCGGCGACGAGCCGGATGATTCACCGGAGGCCGCACGTGACCCATGACGTCTTCAACCAGGCTCATCCGCTCACCGGGCACGACGTGTCCGCCGACGCCGCCCTGATGGAGGGCGTGGCCCGCGAGGGTGCGGGATGGGCCACCGGGGAACTGCACAGGCTCGGCCTCCTCGCCGGCTCCGAGCAGGCCCAGGAATGGGGACGGCTGGCGAACGAGCACCCGCCCGTCCTGCGTACCCACGACCGGTACGGGCGGCGGATCGACGAGGTGGAGTTCCACCCCGCCTGGCACGAGCTGATGACCGTCGCCGTCGACAACGGCATGCACGCCACCCCGTGGTCGAGCGCCAGGCCGGGCGCGCACGTGGCCCGCGCCGCCAAGTTCTACGTCTGGAGCCAGGTCGAGGCCGGGCACGGCTGCCCGATCTCGATGACCTACGCCTCGATCGCCGCGCTGCGCCACAGCCCGGCGCTCGCCGCGGACTGGGAACCCCTGCTCGCCGCCCGCAGCTACGACTTCGGGCTGCGCCCGCCGCTCGGCAAGCGCGGAGTGCTCGCCGGGATGGCGATGACCGAGAAGCAGGGCGGCTCCGACGTGCGCGCGGGCACCACCCGCGCCAAACCGCAGGGCGACGGGAGCTACGTCCTGACCGGCCACAAGTGGTTCAACTCCGCCCCGATGTGCGACGTGTTCCTGGTCCTCGCCCAGGCTCCCGGCGGATTGTCGTGCTTCCTGCTCCCCCGCGTCCTTCCCGACGGGACCCGCAACGCCGTCCACCTGATGCGGCTGAAGGACAAGCTGGGCAACAGGTCCAACGCCAGCGCCGAGGTGGAGTACCACGCCGCGACGGCCTGGCTGGTGGGCGAGGAGGGCCGGGGGCTGCGGACCATCCTGGAGATGGTCAACATGACCCGGCTGGACTGCGTGATCGGCTCCGCGGCCGGCATGAGGTACGGCGTCACGCAGGCCGTCCACCATTCCAGGAACCGGGGCGCGTTCGGCAGGAAGCTCGCCGACCAGCCGCTGATGCGCAACGTCCTGGCCGACCTGGCCCTGGAGTCGGAGGCGGCGACCGTCCTGATGACGCGGCTGGCCGGGGCCACCGACCGGGCCATCGCCGGCGACCAGGCCGAGGCCGCGCTGCGCCGCACCGCGCTGGCCGTGAGCAAGTACTGGGTCTGCAAGCGCGCCCCGGTCCACGCGGCGGAGGCGCTGGAGTGCCTGGGGGGCAACGGCTACGTCGAGGAGTCGCAGATGCCGCGATTGTTCCGCGAATCGCCGCTGAACGGCATCTGGGAGGGGTCGGGGAACGTCGCGGCGCTGGACGTGCTGCGCGCCCTGGGCCGCGAGCCCGAGGCCCAGGAGGCGTTCTTCGCCGAGGTCGCGCTCGCCGCCGGGGCCGACCGGCACCTGGACGCCGCCACCGACCGCCTGCGCAAGTCCCTGGACGACACCACCGACTTCGAGATCCGGGCCCGGCGCGTCGCCGAGGACATGGCGCTGGTGCTGCAGGGCTCCCTGCTCGTCCGGCTGGCTCCCGCGGCCGTGGCCGACGCCTTCTGCGTCTCCCGCCTGTCCGGCGACGCGGGACGCGCCTTCGGCACCCTGCCCACCGGCCTGGACCTGGACGTCCTCGTCGAACGCGCCTCGTTCTGACCCCTGTCCTCCGGGTTCCGGGACAACGGGGCGCTCCGGGTCACGGCGAGGTGACGACGCCGAGTAGGGTCGGTCATGGCCAACGGTTCATGATCGAAAGGACAATCGCCATGGCGACGACACGTACCGCGACGACTCAGTGGAAGGGCGCGCTGCTCGACGGTTCGGGCAGCGTCTCCCTCGACTCCTCCGGGGTGGGCACGTTCGACGTGTCCTGGCCCTCGCGCGCCGAGCAGGCCAACGGCAAGACCTCCCCGGAGGAGCTCATCGCGGCCGCCCACTCCTCGTGCTTCTCGATGGCCCTCTCCCACGGGCTGGCCCAGGCCGGCACCCCGCCCCAGACCGTGGAGACGAAGGCGGACGTGACCTTCCAGCCGGGAGAGGGCATCACCGGGATCGTCATCTCGGTCCGCGCCCAGGTTCCCGGCCTGACCGCCGAGCAGTTCCAGGAGGCGGCCGAGACCGCCAAGGCGAACTGCCCGGTGAGCAAGGCCCTCTCGGGCACGACGATCAGCCTCAACGCCGAACTGCTGAGCTGATCGCGGTCACGCTCTCGCGATCGGGATGACGGCGGCCGGGCCGCTCCGCAGGGCGTTCGCCACGGACGGCCCCGCCCCGGAGCGGACCGGTCGCCTCGAACCGGTCACCGAGGGTGGCCGGCGGCGGGCCGATCACGACGCCTTCGCGGCCACGCGTACCTCACCGGTCACGCGTGGTCACGCGGCGCGCACGGAAACGGTAGGTACGGAAAGCACGCCATACCCCGCATACGAAACTCCTCATTACCACCTTAAAGTGACAGGGGCGGAAACCCCCTGCACATAGGGAGCCTGACCAGAGGAGAAAGGGTCACATGCGCGCAGTCTGGCCGGGAGAGTCCTATCCGCTCGGCGCCACCTGGGATGGCGTGGGTACCAACTTCTCACTGTTCTCCGAGGTAGCGGAGCGTGTCGAGCTCTGCCTTTTCGGAGACGACGGCCGCGAGGAGCGCGTCGAGCTGACCGAGGTCGACGGGTTCGTCTGGCACGGCTACGTCCCGGGGATCATGCCCGGACAGCGGTACGGCTACCGCGTCCACGGCCCCTACAACCCCTCCCAGGGACACCGGTGCAACCCCTCCAAGCTGCTCCTGGACCCCTACGCCAAGGCCGTCGAGGGTGACCTGAAGTGGAACGAGGCGATGTTCTCGTACCAGTTCACCGATCCGGGCAACCGCAACGACGAGGACACCGCCCCCTTCATGCCGAAGAACGTGGTGATCAACCCGTTCTTCGAGTGGGGCAACGACAGGTCGCCCCGGACCCCGTACCACCAGACCGTGATCTACGAGGCGCACGTGCGCGGGCTCACGATGCGCCACCCCGCGGTGCCCGAGGAGCAGCGCGGCACCTACGCGGGGCTGGGCCACCCGGCGGTCATCGAACACCTGCTGAGCCTGGGCGTCACCGCGGTGGAGCTGATGCCGGTGCACCAGTACGTGCCCGAGCACGCGATGGTCGCCCGGGGGCTGACCAACTACTGGGGCTACAACACGATCGCCTACCTGGCCCCGCACGCCGCCTACTCCGGGTCGGGCCAGCGCGGTGAGCAGGTGCTTGAGTTCAAGGCGATGGTGCGGGCACTGCACGAGGCGGGGATCGAGGTCATCCTCGACGTGGTCTACAACCACACCGCCGAGGGTGACCACATGGGGCCCACGCTGGGCTTCCGCGGCATCGACAACCGGTCGTACTACCGCCTGCACGACGGCGACCGGCGCTACTACCTCGACTACACCGGCTGCGGGAACTCCCTCAACGTCCGCTCGCCGCACGCCCTCCAGCTGATCATGGACTCGCTGCGCTACTGGGTGCTGGAGATGCACGTGGACGGCTTCAGGTTCGACCTGGCCTCCGCCCTCGCCCGCGAGCTGCACGACGTCGACCGGCTGAGCGCCTTCTTCGACCTGATCCAGCAGGACCCGGTGATCTCCCAGGTGAAGCTGATCGCCGAGCCGTGGGACGTGGGACCCGGCGGCTACCAGGTGGGCAACTTCCCGCCGCTGTGGATGGAGTGGAACGGCAAGTACCGCGACAGCGTGCGCGACTTCTGGCGCGGGAGCGGGTCCGCGCTGCCGGAGTTCGCCTCCCGGCTGACCGGGTCCGCCGACCTGTACGCCATCTCGGGGCGCCGCCCGGTGGCCTCCATCAACTTCGTCACCTGCCACGACGGGTTCACCCTGACCGACCTGGTCTCCTACGACCGCAAGCACAACGAGGCCAACAAGGAGAACAACCGCGACGGCACCGACGACAACCGGTCGTGGAACTGCGGCGCCGAGGGCCCGGTGGAGGACCCGGAGATCGTGACCCTGCGCCGGCGCCAGCGCCGCAACCTCCTGGTCACCCTGTTCATCTCCCAGGGCGTGCCGATGCTGCTGGCCGGCGACGAGTTCGGCAGGACCCAGCGCGGCAACAACAACGCCTACTGCCAGGACAACGAGATCTCCTGGATCGACTGGTCGCTGGTCAACACCGAGGGCGACCTCCTCGACTTCGTCAGGAGCCTGTCCAAGCTGCGGCGCGAGCACCCCGTCTTCCAGCGGCGCCGTTTCTTCCACGGCCACAAGGCCGACGACGGGACCCGCGACATCGTCTGGCTCACCCCGGCCGGCGAGGAGATGTCGGCCGGCGACTGGCACACCGGCTACGCCAAGTCGCTGACCGTCTTCCTGAACGGCGACGCCATCACCGAACCGGGCACGCGCGGCGAGCGGATCGCCGACGACTCCTTCCTGCTCCTGATCAACGCCCACCACGAGGACATGTTCTTCAACCTGCCCGAGGCGAGGTACGGCAAGCGGTGGCAGCGTGTGCTGGACACCGCGGACGACGGGCCGGCCGAGGCCCCGTTCGCCGAGGAGTCGTGGCCGGCCGAGGCCTCGGTGGAGGTGACCGCGCGCTCGGTGCGGATCCTGCGCTGCGCACGCCTGTAGAGCCCTTCCAGGTCTCTCGTGCGCCTTGAGATCTTTCCCATGCGTTCCGGGATCTCTCGGGCGGCCTTGAGGCCTCTCAGGCGTCCTCAACGTCCTCTTGGGTGCCTTTGAGGGGTCTCCTGGGCGCCCTTCGAGGGGTCTCAGGCGCCGGACGCGACCGCGGCGGTGAGCAGGACGAGCACGAACGTCACCACCCCCACGGCGCCGTGCAGCAGGACGGCGATCATGGGGAAGCGCTGCTCGGCGCCGCGGGCGTGGCGGCCACCGCCCAGCCAGCGGGTGAACATCGTGAAGCCCAGCAGCGCGGAGGCCGAGAGCACGCCGAACGACAACCAGGCGAAGAGCGGATCCAGGGTGAGCACGTGGACGACCCAGCAGGCCAGGGCGGAGACCGCCAGGACCGGATGAGCGAAGATCAGCAATGCCGGGAAACGGGTGACCTTGGTCGCCTGCTGGCGCAGCCCTCCCCCGGAGAGCCACAGATACAGCAGGTAGATCCCGACCATCGCGGTGATCAACCATGTCACGATCGCGACAAGCCCCACACAGCCCTCCCGTGTCTCCAGGGATGAATCATGTATCGGGAGCCGTCCGAAGTCACTACAAGCCTTCACAACCGTTATCGACCATGCCGGGAAAGCTCACGGACCGCCTTCGTGCGAAGGTAGGGCGATGCGCCTCATCCATCCCGAGATCCATCCCGGGACCTCTGCCGAGGTCGACCTCGCGCGGGCCTACGCCTACCCGGCCGGCCCCTGCCTCCGGATCAACATGGTCGCCAGTGCCGACGGCGGGACCTGGCTGAAGGGGTTGTCGGGGGAGCTGTCCGGCAGGGGCGACCGCCACGTCTTCTGGGTACTGCGCGGGCTGGCCGACGTCATCGTGGCCGGGGCCGCGACCGTACGGGCCGAGGGGTACGGCCCGGCGCGGGCCAGGCCGTCGTGGCGGGGGCTGCGCGAGGGCCGCCCGGCCGTCCCGCCGGTGGCGGTGATCACCCGCGGGCTCGACCTCGACCTGTCGGGCCCGCTGTTCGCCGAGGCGGAGCCGTACGCCCGGACGATCGTCATCACCTGCGAGGCCGCGCCCAGGGAGCGTCGCGAGGAGGCCGCCAGGCACGCCGACGTGATCGTGGCCGGGGGCGAGCGGGTGGACCTGGCGCTGGCGACGCGGGAGCTCGCCGAGCGCGGCCTGACCCGGGTGCTGTGCGAGGGCGGCCCGAAGGTCAACGCCCAGCTGGCCGCCGCCGACCTGGTCGACGAGCTCTGCCTCACGGTGAGCCCGGTGCTGATCGGCGGGGACGCCGCCAGGGTCCTCGACGGCCCGTCCTCGCTCGCGCGCCTGCGCCTGGCCCACGTCCTGGAGGACGAGGGGTTCCTCTTCACGCGGTACGTCCGGCGGCGCGAGGAGGCCGTGACCCCCTGAGGTCGTGACTCCTTAAGGTCGTGACTCCTTGAGGCCGCGGCCCCTGACGCCGTACCCCCGAGGCCGTGACCCCCGGCGCCGCGGCCCCCGAGACCGTGTTCCGCAAGGCCGGGACGGCGTTCGTATGGACATCTCGGCAAAGAAACGATATATCTCGAATATGTCTCGAACATCTTCCTCCGGTGACGAACTGCGCGCCTCGCTCGAGGCCCGCCGGCACCTCGGGCCGGAGTACGAAGACTCCCTCGTCGAGGGTTTCCTGGAGAAGGTGGACCAGGAGATCGACAAGCGGGTGGACGACCGGCTCGCCGCCCGCGCCCGCGGGGAGAGCCCCGGAGTCCGCCCCTCCCTGGACGCCGGGCAGCGACTGGCCCTGGCGATCATCTCCCTCGGGCTCGGGGTGCCGGGAACGATCGCGGTGTCCTACACCGGCCTGAGCGAATCGCTCCTCGGGTTCGTCCTGGTGCTCATGTGGGTCGGGATCATCAGTGTGAACGTGACGTTCACCATCGCGCGGCGCCGCCGGAGCTGACCCGGCCGCCGGATCCCGCTCTCACGCCAGGTAGGCGTGGGCCCGGGAGGCTTCCCGGCACGGACGAGCGAGGCTCGGCCGTGCCGGGCTTTTTTGATCTTTGTCACAAAGATCGAGAGACACCTTCAATCTTGGTGATTCTCCTGGTTTACTCCTCTGGTTTACTCCTCGTTCATGGACAGGAAACCCGGAGTCGTGCCACGGGGGTGCGGCACGCGTGACATCCAGGAGGCCGGTGCGCAGTGGTCGACGTCAACACCGAGGCACTCAAGGCCGCGACGCAGAACTTGATCAGTGTCCTCCGCCCCATCGCGGAGCAGGTCAGCACCCTGGCCGAGGGCACCCATCTCCACCCCTACCAGTGGGGTGCCATCGGCGCGGCCACGGTGGCCAACAACTACACACCGGCCCGCGAGTACCAGGCCAAGCAGGCCGCCGACTTCGTCAAATGCCTCGACGGCATCCACGCGGGACTGCTCAGCGTGGTGCTCCACTACCGGGAGGCCGAGCTGGCGACCGCCATTCGCGTACAGGACGCACAGAAGATGGCGGACCTCCCGGGCAAGATCGCGCTGGACAGGTCCGACCTCGAAGGTGCGACAAAGGGCAAGGACTTGGGGCCCACCGACTGAACAGGAAGGAGGCGCCATGGCGGGCGAAGAGGTCTTCATCGGTGCCGTAGCCGGGGGTGCCGTCATCGGCGGCATGAAGGTCCTGGGCAAGATCGGCCCCTCGTGGGCCGCCAGCCTGGCGAAGATTCAGCTGGCCGGGACGCTGGCCAAACCCGCGGCGGGCGCGGCGGCCGTCTGGTTACTCGCCCAGCCGTGGGACGACGATGCGATCACCAAGGTCTTCAACGACTGGCGCACGATCAACCTGAAACTCCTGCACATGCGGATCAGGGAGTGGGACAACGAGCTCAAGGCGGTCCAGGCCGCCTGGCCGGAGGGCGAGGACCGCAAGGCCTTCGACAGGTTCATGGCGGTGGTCCACCAGGAGGCCCTGCAGACGGAGATGGCCGCGACGCAGATGGCCAACGCGGTGCAGGACGCCCAGTCGGACATCCGGAAGATCGTCAGCAACGCCGGGGTGATCGTCGACAGCCTCCTGGGCATCATCATCGCCTCGGAGATCGCCGAGCTGATCGGCAAGCAGATGATGGCCTCGGCCGTGCCGCCGATCGCCGCGAAGGGTGCCGTGGTGGTGGCGATGGCTCAGGCCACCCAGGCGTCGTCCGGGCTGTTGCTGATGGGCACGGCGGTCAACGCGATCGTCGGCGCGACGGCGGCCGTCATCTTCAGCATGGGCAATCTGTCCGCCCTGATGAGTGCGGACAACCAGTTCCCCCTGCCGCAGGCCAACCTCAACAGCGACGGTACCGACGGCAAGACGGACTTCGACGACATCACGCGCAGGAGCGCGGTCAGGTCGCCGGGGGAAGGCTGGTCCTACACCTGATCGCGAATGTGGGGGCGGGACACGGCGTGCCCCCGCCCCCACGTCGGACCACCCGTCGCGCACCACGCCGGCGCCGATCCGGCGCGGGGCCGCGTCAGCCCTCGTACTTGTCGCGCAGCTCCCGCAGGCTCCGCAGCGCCTCGGCGACCCGCGGATCCGCGGAGACACCGGCCCCCGGGTTCAGGCTGGGCATCCGACCCTGCAGCGCCTCGCTGAACCCCGTCATGCCGCCGAGCAGGGGCGCCAACACCTCGTCCATCCGGGCGGACGCCACCTTCGTGGCCTCCCCGACGGCCTCCATGATCGCCTCCCCCAGCGCCTCGGAGCCCAGCCTCATGGCCCTGGGATTGATGTCGACGCCCAGCAGGGCCCCGCCGGGAGCGACCTCCACCTTCACCAGCCCGTCGGCCGCCTCGCCGTGGGCCCGCATATCGGCCAGTTCCTCGCGCATCCCCTCGTACTGCACCGAGAGCTTGTCAAATCCCTCCGCCAGCCGGTCCACCTCAGGGTCGCCAGTCCGCCCGAAGCGGCCGTCAGCCGTGGTCATCCGATCCTCCAGGAAACGACTCAAGATCAAAGAGTGTCATGTGCACTCTAATACCCCATCCGACCCCAATGCGGGCGGGTGGCCCTCATCAGGTCACAGGAGGACGTACGGTGATAGGTCCGGCCGGACACCGTTCAGACGTGCGCGGTCGACCAGCCGATATGGGGTGCCGCGTGGGCGAGAAGGCCCGGCAGCGCGGGGTGGAGGCCGGCCGGCAGCTCGCCCTCACCGAACCAGGTCAGGTTCCCGATGCGGTCCGGCTCCGACGGCGTGACCTCCCGCGGGTCGACCAGCACCGCGAACTGGACGGACACCCAGTGCGTCGGCAGTTCGCCCGAGGTCCGCCTCACGTTGGCCACCCCCACCTGGACCAGGTCCAGGGCGGTGGCGCCGAACTCCTCGCCGACCTCGCGCCGGACGCACTCCTCGAAGTCCTCGCCGAACCCGAGCTCGCCCGCCCCGGAGTCCCACACCTCACGGCTGTCCCTCGCTCCGGGACCGCGCAGGTGCAGGAGGATCCGGCCCTCGCCGTCGTGGCAGACGAAACTGCAGCTGACCCCGATGTGGGAACGGCCGGCCGGGCGGGGGTCGACGGGGGCCGGACCGGGGTCGCGGTCGGGGTCGCGGCCGGGGTCGCGGTCGAGGCCGTGGTTGCGGCCGGGGTCGAGGCCGGGGCCGGGGTCGCTCAAGGGAGTCCGTCCTGGGTGAGGTCGAGGCGCGGGCGTCCGCCCGCCGCGCGGGACCAACCGTAGACCAGCCGGGAACCGGGCCGTCAGGGCGGGATCAGGGTCGCTCACGCGCGGGAACGGGTAGGTCCGCCCCGGAGCCGCCGCGGCGGCGGGACCGGGCACTCAACGGGACGGACCGCACAATCACCTGCCGTACCCACCGGTGTCCAGGCGCTGGCGCGCCACCCGGACGGCGGCATTGTGGCCGATCCGCGGCGTGCGGACGGCCGGCAGGTGATTTCACCCCTCAACGGGAAGGTGAACCACCCTCCACACCCTTAAAGACGCCAAAACGGTCATCAAAGGATGCTTCGCCCATCAAGATTTTTTCGGACGCACCGGCCGGACGTACGGGCCGGGCACCCGACGCCGGGACTCGCCTCTCCGCCCGCTTCGGCGACCGCATAGGCTGGCGGGATGGACAAGGTGGTAAAGAGCGACGCCGAGTGGCGCGTCCAGCTCTCTCCCGAGGAGTTCCGCGTGCTCCGCCAGGCGGGGACCGAGCGTCCCTTCACCGGCGAGTACGTCGACACCAAGACAGTGGGCGTCTACAGCTGCCGGGCCTGCGGCACCGAACTGTTCCGGTCCGATACCAAATTCGACAGTCATTGCGGCTGGCCCAGCTTCTACGAGCCGTCGAAATCCGAGGCGGTGACGCTGATCGAGGACCGCTCGATGGGCATGACCCGCGTCGAGGTCAGGTGCGCGACCTGCGACTCGCACCTCGGACACGTCTTCCACGGCGAGGGCTACGGGACCCCCACCGACGACCGCTACTGCATCAACTCCGTCTCGCTGAGGCTGGAGCCCGTCGAGTAGGCTACCGGCTCACCTGTGGAGGCCCCGCCGGACCGACATCCGGCGGGGCCTTCCGCGCTCGGACGGCCACCTCGCTCCGCCCGGGAGGTTAACCGGCCGCAAGGAGGGGCAAAGCGAGATGACGCGTAGTGCCCGGACACATCCGTAGCGTGTTCACCTAAGGAGCTCCCGTGCATCTCCGCCATAAATGGGAGATCATCGAGACCATCGGCCGGGTGGTCACCCAGCGCTGCTCGATCTGCGGCAGGACCAGGGTCCGGGTGGTCTCGGCGGCGCCCCGCGTCGACTATCGCGGACTCGGATAGGTGAGGCGGCAGTCGGCGTCGTCGGGGCCGAGGACGTTGGCCAGGACCGGGTTGCCGTTCTCCCCGAACTCGGCCTGGACGAAGACCACGGGACTGGGCATGCCGAGCTCTCCGACGAGATAGTCGACGCCCGCCTCGCAGAGCTTGATCGCCTGCTTCGAGTTGTCCGCCGTCTCCGGCAAGTCCGTATATATCCGTAGATAACCGCCGACCATGCGGATGTCCTTGATCCGCTTGGTCACCTTACGGCTCTCGAAGTAGGCCACCGCCTTCTTGTCGGTGTGCTTGGAGGGCCCCGAGGCCTCGGCTTCCCTGTCCTTCTGACGTTTCTTCTCGGCCTTGGCCCGCTTCCCGGCCGCCTCCTCGCTCTTCTTGCCCTTCCCGTCCACCTCGGCGGTGACCACCGTGCCGGCCGCCGGGGCCCCGGGAGGCGCCAGGGCGGCCACGTCGCCGGGAAGCGGCGCCCGAGCCGTCCCGCCCGCGGGGGCCGCCCCGCCGGAGAACCACCCGCTCACCGCGAGGGCCCCCACCGCGAAGGCGACGACGGCCACCGAGACCTCGGGAACGTGCGAGCGAGACTTCTTCCTCCGGCGCCCCCGAGCACGCCGCCTGGATCGTGCCAGACCTTCGCCCCTTTTCACCCTTGGCCTCACATAGACAGGTGATTTTCCCCGAGTATGACAAAGCCAGGGGGCGGTAAAGAGACCTTCACGGGATTATTTTTCGCCGGTTCGTCACAGGAGGCACGCTCTTCACCTCGCGGAACTCCCAAACCTCCCGGACCTCCCGCAACCCCCGCGACCCGCGGAGCCCGTGAGGCTCCCGGCACCCGCGGGTCTCGCGGGAACCGGGGAACCGCGCCCTCGCCGCCGGGCCGGACCCGGCGGTGGCGTGGGAACGTGCGAAGGACTACGGCAGTGCCGCGATCAGCTCGCTCGGGGGCTTGCGGACCCCCGTGTAGAAGGGGGTCTCCTCGCGGGTGTGCCGCCGGGCCTCGGCGCCGCGCAGGACGCGCATCAGGTCGACGATGCGGTGCAATTCGTCGGCCTCGAACGCCAGCATCCACTCGTAGTCGTTCAGCGAGAAGCAGGCGACGGTGTTGGCCCGCACGTCGGGATACTCGCGGGCCATCCTGCCGTGCTCGGCGAGCATCCGGCGGCGGTCGGCGTCGTCCAGCAGGTACCACTCCAGGGAGCGCACGAACGGGTAGACGCTCACGTACCCCCGTGGCTCCTCCTCGGCCAGGAAGGCCGGGATGTGCGACTTGTTGAACTCGGCCGGGCGGTGCAGCGCCATCGCCGACCAGACCGGCTCGGCCAGCTGCCCCAGGCCGGTGCGGCGGAAGCGCGAGTAGGTCTCCTGCAGGTCCTCGGCCGTCGGGGCGTGCCACCAGAACATGAAGTCGGCGTCGGCGCGGAAGCCCGCCACGTCGTACAGGCCGCGGGTGACCACGTCCTTGCGCCCCATCTGGGCCATGAGCTCCTCGACCTCGGCGGCCATGCCCTCACGGTGTCCCGGGCAGTGCTCCCTCATCCTGAAGACCGACCACATCGTGTAGCGGATCACCTGGTTCAGGTCGCGTGCCTTGGGCCGCGGGTTCCCGTCCGTCATCGTCACCCCTTTGTCAACGAATCGGTGCTGTTCTGCCATTCTCCCGTGGGGTCCAGGTGGTCGAGAATCCGGGCCGCCGCGGTGCGGGCGGTGGCGACGCAGGCGGGGATGCCGAGGCCGTCGTAGGCGGCGCCGCACAGGGCCAGGCCCGGCTGCTCGGCCGCGGCGGCGCGGATGCGGGCCACCCGGTCGAGGTGGCCCACCTCGTACTGCGGCAGGGAGCCTCCCCAACGGGTCACCCGGGAGTCGCGGGGCAGGCCGCGCACGCCCATGACCTCGACCATCTCGGCCATCGCCAGCGCGACCAGCTCCGCGTCGTCGCGCTGGAGCACGGCCTCCTCGCCGATCCTGCCGATCGAGCAGCGCAGCAGGACCAGGCCGGGATCGCTCTCCGCCAGATGCGGCCACTTGACCGAGCTGAACGTGGCGGCCTTGATCGGGCGCCCGTCGACGGCCGGGACCAGGTAGCCGCTGCCGGTCGGCGGCCTGGGAAACGCCTCGCGCGGATAGGCGAGGGTGACGATGGCCATGCTGGCGTACTCGATCCTGGCCAGCTCGGCGGCGGCCCGGGGCACCTCCCCGGCGAGCAGACGGCTCGCCGCGGGGGCCGGAACGGCGACGATCACCGCGTCGGCCTCGACGGTCTCCGGCGCGGGGACGGGGCCGGTGACCAGCAGCCAGCCGTCCTCGGTCCTGCGCAGCTCCCTGACCGTGACGCCGGTCCTGATCTCGGCCCCCGAGGCGGCGGCGACGGCCTCGGGCAGGCTGCCCATCCCCCGGCTCAGGGTGGTGAAGACGGGCCCGGCGTCCTTGGGGGCGTCGGCGGCGATCTCCCTGGCCGCGGTGAGCAGCGACCGCTCGGACCTGGCCGCGATCGCGATCCTCGGCATGGTCGCGTCCAGCGAGAGCCGCTCGGCCCTGCCCGCGTAGACGCCGCCGAGCAGCGGCTCGACGAGCCGGTCGACCACCTCCTCGCCCATCCTGGCCCGGATGTACGCCGCCACCGACACGTCGTTGGTGACGCGCGTGGCCGGCAGGACGTGGTCCAGCGGCACCCGGGCCAGGCCCGCGGGGCTCAGGACGCCCGACCTGGCCAGCGCGAGGACGTCGGAGGGGACGCCCATGACGTGCCCCTCCGGCATGGGCCGCAGCACGCCCCTGGTCAGGATGCCCGCCTTGGTGGTGCCGGGGAGCCTCAGCTCCTCGCCCAGCCCGGCCATCCTGGCCAGTTCCTTGCCCTCGGGCCGCCGGGCGAGCATCGCCTCGGCCCCCGCGTCCATCGCCACACCCGCCACCTCGGTGGTGTGGAGCTTGCCGCCGATCCGCGGGGCGCCGTCGAGGACGGTCACCCTGAGGTGCTCGCCGTGCCTCCGCAGGTGCCACGCGGCGGCCAGCCCGGCGATCCCGCCGCCGACGACCACCACATGCCTCCGCTTGCCTTCCATGACCCGACCGTACCGGTCCCCCCGCCCGCCCCCGCATCCCGCCCGGCGCCCCCGTGACCCGACGGCGCGGAGAACGTGACGCCATCGTGACTGCCCTTCTCCGAACCCCTCCGCCGCGCCCGGCGTCATGATGTTCATGAGCAGATTCCGGTACGGCCCGCGCCTGGCGGTCCCCCTGGTGGGCCTGGCGTTGTTGGTGTCCGCCTGCGGTGGCGGCGCAATGAGTACGTCCGGCGGCGCCGCACCCGCCGCCGACGCCGGCATGGGGGCTCCCGAGGGGGAGTCCGCCGCCAGGGACGCCGCTGCGTCCCCGGCGTCCCCGGCGTCCCCGTCCGACTCCCAGAACACCGCCCAGGTGAAGGTGGTCCCGGAGGACCGGGCGATCGTCTACACCGCGGAGATGACGGTGAGGGCCAAGGAGGTCACCGCCGCGGCGGACCGGGCCCGGCAGATCGTCACCACCGCGGGCGGCTACCTGGCCAGGGAGAGGTCGGACGCCCACTCCAACGGCGAGGGCTCCGCGACGCTGGTCTTCAAGATCCCCCCGGGGAACTACCCGGGAACGCTCGACCGCCTGGGCAAGGACCTGGGCACGCGCGAGTCGCTGCAGCAGAACACCAAGGACGTCACCGAGCAGGTGGCCGACGTGGAGAGCCGGCTGAAGTCGGCCAAGGCCGCGCTCGACTCGCTGCGCACGCTGCTGAAGCGGGCCAACACCATCGGCGAGGTGCTCGACGTGGAGCGGGAGGTCTCCAACCGCGAGAGCGAGCTGGAGTCACTGCAGGCCAGGCAGAGGACCCTCGCCTCGCAGACGAGCATGGCGACGCTGACGCTGAACCTGGTCGGCCCGGCGGCGGTGGTCCAGGAGGAGGACGACGAGCCGTCCGGTTTCCTCGGCGGCCTGGAAACGGGGTGGAGCGCCTTCGTCGCCGCCGTCAAGATCGGCCTGACGCTGCTGGGCGTGCTGCTTCCCTGGCTGGTCCTGATCGGCCTGGTCTGGCTGGTGCTGGCCTTCCTGCTCCGCCTGCGCCGCGGCGGGCGGGGCGGCAGGCCGCTCGCTCCCGCGCCCGCGGACCCGGACCCCGCGCCGGTCGAGGACAGGGATGCCGGCGACGCCGACGACGGCGACGACAGGGCGGAGGACGACGACGAGGGGCCCGTCCCCATGAGCCCGCGAAGGAACGACACCCCCGGGTGAACGCCTCCGGTGAACGCCTCCGGGGTTCGGCCGCCGGGCGAACGAACCCCTGCGGCCGAACCCCGGCGAGCGTTCTCGGTGAGCGGTCCTCGATGAGCGGGACGGTCAGCGGGCCGAGGCCTCGTGGACGAAGTCGGTGAGGCGGGCCAGCTGGTCGGGATCGGTGCCGGGCAGCACTCCGTGCCCCAGGTTGAACACGTGACCCTCGATCTTGGACGCGCGGGCGAGGATGTCGCCCGCGCGGCGCTCCACGACCTCCCACGGGGCGAGCAGGATCGCCGGGTCCAGATTGCCCTGCAGCGCCTTGCCCGGGCCGACCCGCGGGGCGGCCTCGTCGAGGGGGACCCGCCAGTCGACGCCCACGACGTCGGCCCCCGCCTCGCCGAGCAGGCCGAGCAGCTCGCCGGTGCCGACGCCGAAGTGGATGCGCGGGACGTCCAGGCCGGCCAGGCCCGCGAAGATCCGGCTGGTGTAGGGGAGGACGAACTCGCGGTAGTCGTCGGGCGAGACCGCCCCCACCCAGGAGTCGAAGAGCTGGACGGCGGAGGCCCCGGCGGCGAGCTGCACGCGCAGGAAGCCCAGGGTGATCTCGGTCAGCCGGTCCATGAGGGCGTGCCACAGCTCCGGCTCGCCGTACATCATGGCCTTGGTGTGGTCGTGGTTCTTGGAGGGGCCGCCCTCGATGAGGTAGGACGCCAGCGTGAACGGCGCTCCCGCGAAACCGATCAGGGGGGTCGCGCCCAGCTCCTTCGTCAGCGCCTGGACGGCCTCGGTGACGTAGGAGACGTCGTCGGGCTCGATCGGGCGCAGCGCCCTGGCCGCCTCGGCGTCCCTGATCGGCGAGGCCACCACCGGCCCGACACCGGGCTTGATGTCGAGGTCGACGCCGATCGCCTTGAGCGGCACGACGATGTCGCTGAAGAGGATGGCCGCGTCCACGCCGTAACGGCGGACCGGCTGCATCGTGATCTCCACGACCAGCTCGGGGGTGGCGCAGGCCGTGAGCATCGGCACCCCCTCGCGGAGCGCCCGGTACTCGGGCAGCGAGCGGCCCGCCTGGCGCATGAACCACACCGGGGTGTGGGAGACGGGCCGGCGGCGGCAGGCGCGCAGGAAAGCGGAGTCGGCGGGCTCGGAAGTCACCCCACCAGGGTGCCATGCCAGGGGACCGGTCGGCTCACCAAGGCCGCCGGCCGGTGAGACCGATACGAAATCACCGACTGTTCGATGAGATTCCATCTCACACCACCCAGGCACGGCCAAGTGATGATAATGATCGCGTCTTACCGGTTTTGAGAGCTTCGTCCACTGAAATCCGATGTTGGTACGCGACAAGTGCCGTCGCGCGGAGCGAAGCGATCATGTTTCCGGGTACAGTTCCTCCCATCGGCGATCCTGGCCCGGCCCCCGGCTGGTCCAAATGTTCGCCAACTCACCGCGCGGCATCGATTCCCGCACCACTTTGGGGACACGCCGAGCACGCTGCGCGGAAATGTCGGCGCGACGTGCCAACGTCGGACCACGACCCGACGAAAGGCCCGTGCGATGTCCACCATGTGGAGTTCACCCGAACATCGCGGTGAGCACCGTGCCTCCTGCGCCCGCGGACGGGTTCCCGGACCACGACCCCGTTCCGGCGATCACGGCCGAGGCGGGCGCCCGGAACGGCCCGGAGCCGGGCGGGCCGGCGCCGGACGCGGTCGCACGCTCTTTCCTGGAGTTCCCGTCGGCGGGGTCGCCTCCGCCCTCCGCAGGCCGCCGGCAGCGGCTTGATCGGCTCCAATGGCTCCTACACATACCCCAGTGGTCCCCATGCGCTCAGTTTCGACCTACGCTTCCGATATGACCGTCGGTGACGCGCCGCCCGCTCCCGCCGCCTTCAGGCGCGCGGTGGCGAGCATGCGCCCCGCGGAGGTCAGGCCCGAGATCGAGCTGGAGGACATCCCGGCCCCGCAGCGCCTGGCCCCCTACTCGGCCGCGATCGGCGCGTCGGTGTACCGCGACGACGACGAGCTCGCCGTCGGCCGCCTCATCGTGCTCTTCGACCCCGACGGCCAGCGCGGCTGGGACGGCCAGTTCCGGCTCGTCGCCTACGTGCGGGCCGACATGGAGCCGGAGATCACCGAGGACCCGCTGCTCGGCCCCGTCGCGTGGAGCTGGCTCACCGAGTCGCTCGACGCGCACGACGCCGGCTACGCCGCCGCCGGGGGCACCGTCACCCGGGCGGTCTCCGAGGGCTTCGGCAACAAGGCCGAGGACCCGGTGACCACCGAGCTGGAGCTGCGCGCGTCCTGGTCACCGCTGCAGGAGGACCTCTCCGGCCATGTCGCCGCCTGGTGCGACCTGATGTGCCTCGCCGCGGGCATACCACCCCTGCCACCCGACGTGGCGGCGCTGCCGCCGCGCCGTCGCGAAGATCCGGAGCCCTTCAGAACGTGACCGATGAGACGACCGTAGTCCCGCTGCTGGAGCCTCGCGAGGGAATCCCACCCGTCGTCGAGGACCCGGCCGCTCTCGCACGCGTGGTGCGCGCCTTCGCCGAGGGCACCGGCCCCGTCGCCGTCGACGCCGAGCGCGCCTCCGGCTATCGCTACAGCGGCCGCGCCTACCTGGTCCAGCTGCGCCGGGCCGGCGCGGGCAGCGCCCTGATCGACCCCATCCGCTGCCCCGACCTTTCGGGGCTCGACGCGGCGCTGGCCGACGCGGAGATCGTGCTGCACGCGGCCTCCCAGGACCTGCCGTGCCTGGCCGAGGTGGGCTTCCACCCGCGCGAGCTGTTCGACACCGAGCTGGCCGGCCGGTTGCTCGGCTACGAGCGGGTCGGGCTCGGCCTGATGGTGGAGAACGTCCTCGGATTCAGGCTGGAGAAGGGCCACTCGGCCGCCGACTGGTCCACCCGCCCGCTGCCGGAGGACTGGCTGCGCTACGCCGCGCTCGACGTCGAGGTGCTGATCGAGCTCCGCGACGTCCTGTACGAGGAACTGGTCTCCAGCGGCAAGCTGGCATGGGCCCGCGAGGAGTTCGCCGCCGTGCTCGCGCACAAGGCCCCCGCCCCGCGCTCCGACCCGTGGCGGCGCACCTCGGGGATCCACAAGGTCCGCTCGCTGCGCGGGCTGGCGGTGGTACGGGAGCTGTGGACGCTCCGCGACGGGCTCGCCCGCGAGTCCGACGTCGCCCCCGGCCGGGTCCTGCCCGACTCGGCAATCGTCACGGCCGCGCTGGAGCTGCCCCGCACCACCAAGGCGCTCACCGACATCCCCCCGTTCACCGGCCGCAGCGCCCGGCGGCACCTGCGCGACTGGCTGGCCGCGATCGGCACCGCCCGCTCGCTGCCCGAGGCGGAGCTGCCGCAGCCCAGCGCTCCCGGCGACGGACCGCCGCCGGCCAACCGGTGGATGGACCGCGACCCGGTGGCCGCCCGCCGGCTGGCCGCCGCCAGGGCCGTGGTGGCCGCGCTCGCCGACGAGCACCACATGCCCGCGGAGAACCTGATCCAGCCCGACGCGGTACGCCGGCTGACCTGGGAGCCTCCCCCGGTCATCGACGACGAGGCCGTGATCGCCCGGCTGCGCGAGCTGGGCGCCCGCGAGTGGCAGATCGGGCTGACCGCCCATCCGATCGCCAAGGCGCTGCTCCGCCTGGAGATCAAGGGGCAGGCGTGAGGCCCCCGTCCTTTACAAAGTAGATCATTGATTCCGGGATCCGGGCGGGCACGGCCCGCTCCGGCCCGGGTTCCGGCCCGCTCCGGCCCAGGGTCCCCGGCCAGCGGGAACGCTCCGGCTCAGTTCCGGCAGGCCGCCGGGAGGGTCCAGGACGAGAACCGCTCCGCCTCGTCCTCCTCCGCCGCGGACGGCTCCGTCCGCACGTAGGGAACGGCGCACCACACCGTCCGGCCCAGCCCCGGGCCGTGCTCTCGGGTCCCCCAGCGCCCGCCGGAGAGCCGGTCGACGATGAGCAGGCCGCGCCCGCGCCTGGCCCCGGAAGGCAGGTCCCGCGGGATGTGCGGGGCGCGGGAGGCGGAGCCGGGATCGGAGACCTCGACGTGGACGGAGTCGAGGGTGGCGGTCAGCGTCAGGCCGATCAGGTCGCCCACCAGCCCGCGGTCGGCGTGCTCCACGGCGTTCGCCAGCAGTTCCGAGACCACCTGGACGACGTCCGGCAGCAGCACGTGGTCCGGGCCGAGGGCCTCGCGCGTCTCGCGGCGCGCCCGCCCGACCGATTCGTAGGCGCTGTCCAGAAATACCTCCGCGAGCTTTCCCGTCTCCATGCCCGAAGCCCTCCACCTGGTTTCACGAATCGCCGTCGTCACGTCCGCTCCCGCGGGAATCCCTCCAAAGGACGACTACCCTTCGTGTCCGTCTCGACACGCGCGGGTACGCGCTTCCGGGCGCTTTCCGCGCGCTTTCCACCCGGCCGGCGAAGAACCCGGGACATTCGCCCCGCGGGGCCGGCGGCGGGGCGACGACGGCACCGGAGCCGGGGCCCGGGCCGGAGCCGGGACCGGGACCGGGGCCGGGGCCGGGGCCGTCGGGCTCCGGGGGCCGACTCCCCGGATCCCCGCGCGAGGAGCTCCACGGGCACCGTCACGCGGCGGACCGGACGGCCGGGCTCGGCGATGCGGGCCAGGAGCACGTCGATCGCGGTACCGCCGATCGTCGTGGCCGGCCCGGCCGGACGATCGTGGTCAACCGGGTCGGCGGCGGTGCGGTGGCCCACACCGCCGGCGGCAACGTGGTCGCCCTCCCGGCCCAGGCGGGCACGACGTACACCATCGCGGCCCGGCGACCTCCGCCTCCGTGACCTCCGTCTCCGTCTTCCCGAGCCGTACGGCCCGACCGGTCCCACGGCGGGCGTCTCCTCCCTCCGGCCGGAGGGACGAGACGCTCAGCAGGTCGCGAGCATGCCCTGCAGGGCGCTCTTCTCCGAGCTCTGCAGCGTCAGCTTCCAGTAGTACTTCACCTGGATCCACGCCCTGGCGTAGGTGCAGTCGAAGCCTCCCAGCGGCGGCTGCCACGTCGAGGGGTCCTGGTCGCCCTTGGCCTGGTTGACGTCGTCGGTGACCGCCCACAGTTCGGGACCGCCCAGGTCGTTGGCGTAGGACTGGCGCTGCGCGCTGGTCCAGGCGTGGGCACCCGAGCGCCACGCCTCGGCGAGCGGCACCATGTGGTCGATGTCGACGTCGCTCGCGGCGGTCCAGGTGGCGCCGTCGAACGGGGAGTACCAGCTGCCGGAGGTGGGCGCGCAGCTGGAGTTGACGACCACTCCCGTACCGTCCCTCTTGAGCACCGTCTCGCGGGTGTTGCAGGCGCCGCTGATGGTGATCCAGTGGTTGAACAGCGACCGGTCGTAGGAGGACTGGTTGGTCTCCGGGGCGACGGTGAGCGTCGCCAGCCTGCCGGCGGCGGTGGCCGCCGAGGGGATGTTCGGCGGGGTCGCCGACGCCGTCCCCGTCGTCAGGGAGACGGTGAGGAGAAGTGCCGTGAGGGCAGCGGAGATCCCGGTGACGACTCGTTTCACGAGTGGCCCCTTCTGTCGCTCCACCTCGGCCAGTCGGGGGGTCTGGGCACGGCGAGAGGACGACAGACGGAAAGTCTCAACTCATGACAAATGCTGAAATGTCATGGTTTGACGACGGGTTGGGACGCGCTTGGTCGGATACTGCCTTGGTCCATGATCGGATGCGTTTGATCTGCGATGACACGGCGCGGGAAAAGGCGCGGCCTCCTCCTTTCCCCGCGAACGCGCCGTGAAGATTGGGTGAACGCCGCGATCCCCGCGAATCTCAGCCGGCCGAAAGGACCGCCTCGAGGTCGTCGGCGCCGGCCAGCGAGGCGGCCAGCCGTTCCCGCTCCGCGGCGTCCAGGGGGATCGCGCGCACGCGGGCCAGCATCTCGCCCGCCCGCTCCCGGTCGGAGAGCGCCAGGGCCATCTCCGCGCGGTAGAGGAGCGCTTCGACGAGGTCCGCGTTCGGCGCGTCCCCGGCTCGCGACAGCGCGCCGTCGAGAATCTTGGCGGCCTGCCGGTGATCGCCGTGGGAGTCGCCCATGACGACGGCGTTCTGCAGTGCCGTGGCGAGTCTGCCGGTCGGGGGTTCCTCCTGGATCGCGTCCCTGGACGAGGGGAAGATCCGGATCCAGTTCCCTCCCGGATCGACGATCGTGAACCCGGCGAGGTTGTCGGCGTTCTTCCGTTTCCTGGGCCTGGTCATCCGGGGGATCCCGGAGATCAGGAGCTTGCCGTACGCGGATCGCATGCCCTCGGCGAAGGCGCTGAAGAGAGCTCCGGTGTCGGGGACGGTGATGATGCAGGTGCCGTAGGAGTCTTCCGGGTTGAAGCCCGGCATGGCGAAGAAGTGCAGATGGATGTCCTCCCGCCGTAGGGCGAGGTACGGGTTCGGGCGAACCTGGTGATAGGTCCTGGTGAAGCCCAGCGCGGTGTAGAACTCCTCGATCTCGTCGATCGATCGGCAGGGCAGTGCCGGCACGGTCGTCTCGTTGGCCATCTCGCTCCTCCGGGTGAGCAGTAGTCAAATTTTACTACTCCTGGAGCCGAGTGTAGTGGTCACCAAGGCGAAGCGCCTCCTGGATTGTCATGCTCCGCCCGGAAACACACCCGCGTGAAAAGGCGCCGGCACGGCCCCCCTCAGGAGGCGCGCGCGTCCCTTTCCAGGCGTTCGATCAGCCCGCGGGTCCACTCGGCGCCGCTGCCGGAGAAGTGCGTCCAGAGTCGCATGATCTCGGCGATCGGCTCCCAGTCCCGGGAGTCGGCCTCGTCGGACGTCCAGTGGCGGGCGACCTCCGCCCGCCAGCCGTCGAGTGCCGCCAGCCGCTCCTTCAGCAGCGCGACCACCTCTTCCCTGGGCAGGCAGGTGAGGAAACCCACCCCGGCCGTCAGTTCGTCGATCTTCTGGTCGTGCCTGGCCAGGGCCGTGCGCAACATGTCCAGGAACGCCGCGTCACCGGCGTCGGTGAGCTCGTACTCCACGCGCGGCGGCCCGCCCGCGGCGCTCGGCGCCATCTCGTGGGCGCGCAGCAGCCCCTGCTTGGCCATCTGCCTGAGCGCGTGGTAGATCGAGCCGGGCTTGGCCGTGGACCACTCGTGCGCGCCCCAGCTCTCCAGGTCTCCGCGCACCTGGTAACCGTGCGCCCGGCCGCGTTCACGGACGGCCCCGAGCACCAGCAGCCGGATGGCCGACACCCCAGCCCCCATCTTCGAACGATCGGTGACCGGAGTTTAGCCGGTCCCGCGCCGCCGGGAGCGCGCGCCGGGAGGGCACGCCGGGAAGGCGAGGAGCGCGCGCCGTCCCCGAACCGGCCGCCGGCGCGGCCCGTCCGCCACCCCCGCGGACGCCCTCCAGCTCACCCCCCGCTTTCCCCCGGCGCTTGCAGCGGGCGGGACGGCTGCCGTACCGTGGAAAGGAAAGCGCTTTCCAATTGGAGGTCGGAGAAGATGTCCCCGCAAAGCATCGGCGTCGTGATGAACGGTGTCACGGGCCGCATGGGCTACCGCCAGCACCTGGTCCGATCGGTCCTGGCGATCAACGAGCAGGGCGGCGTGACGCTGTCGGACGGCGGGAGGGTTCTGCTCAGGCCGGTGCTGGTGGGCCGGAGCGCGGAGAAACTGGAGAGGCTGGCGAGCGCGCACGGCATCGCGGACTGGACCACCGACCTCGACACCGCCCTCGCGGACGACGCCAACCTGATCTACTTCGACGCCCAGGTCACCCAGGCCCGGGTGAAGGCCGTGCTCGCGGCGATCGAGGCGGGCAAGCACATCTACGCGGAGAAGCCGACCGCCGAGACGTACGGGGACGCGCTGGCGCTGGCCGAGGCCGCGACCTCCAGGGGCGTGAAGAACGGCGTCGTGCAGGACAAGCTCTTCCTGCCGGGCCTGCTCAAGCTCAAGCGCCTGATCGACGGCGGCTTCTTCGGCCGGATCCTGTCGGTGCGCGGCGAGTTCGGCTACTGGGTGTTCGAGGGCGACTGGCAGGACGCGCAGCGCCCGTCGTGGAACTACCGCACCGAGGACGGCGGCGGCATCGTCCTCGACATGTTCCCGCACTGGGCGTACGTGCTGGAGAACCTGTTCGGCCGGGTCACCTCGGTCTACGCCCAGGCCGTCACCCACATCCCCGAGCGGGTGGACGAGCGCGGCGAGAGCTACCGGGCCACCGCCGACGACGCCGCCTACGGGGTGTTCGAGCTGGAGGGCGGGATCATCGCGCAGATCAACTCCTCCTGGAGCGTCCGGGTGAACCGCGACGAGCTGGTGGAGTTCCAGGTGGACGGCACGCACGGCAGCGCCGTCGCGGGCCTGCGCGACTGCCGGATCCAGCACCGCGCCACCACTCCCAAGCCGGTCTGGAACCCCGACCTGCCCGCCACCGCCCGCTTCAGGGACGGCTGGCAGGAGGTGCCCGACAACGCGGAGTTCGACAACGGCTTCAAGACCCAGTGGGAGCTGTTCGTCCGCCACGTGGCCGAGGACGCGCCCTTCCCCTACGACTTCGCCTCGGGCGCGCGTGGCGTCCGCCTCGCCGAGCTGGGCCTGCGCTCCTCCGCCGAGGGCCGCCGCCTGCCGGTGGAGCCCTGATGGCCGCCCTGAGGATCGCGCTGCCCGGCGGGGAGCACACCCTGCGCGAACCGGTCACCTGGACCAGGCCCGCGGGCCAGGCGGCGAGCCGCGTCGTCTACGCCGCCGCCCACGTGGTCGCCGACCCGCTCGGCGACAACGCCCCCGGCTCCCCGGCCGCCGTCGACTGGGACGCCACCCTGCGCTTCCGGCACCACCTGTGGTCGTACGGGCTGCGGGTCGCCGACGCCATGGACACCGCGCAGCGCAACATGGGTCTCGACTGGGCGGCCACCCGCGAGCTGATCCGGCGCAGCGCCACCGAGGCGAAGGCCTTCGGCGACCCGGCGGAGCTGGTGGCCTGCGGCGCGGGCACCGACCAGGCCCCGCACGCCCGGACCCTGGACGAGGTCGTGGCGGCCTACACCGAGCAGATCGAGACCGTGCGGGACGCGGGCGCCGGGGTCATCGTGATGGCGAGCCGCCGGCTGGCCGCGATCGCGCGGGGCCCGGAGGACTACCACCGGGTCTACGGCGAGCTGTTCTCCCGGATCGACCGCCCGGTGATCCTGCACTGGCTGGGCGAGATGTTCGACCCGAACCTGGCGGGCTACTGGGGCTCGCGGGACGTGCCCGAGGCCACCGCGTCGTTCCTGTCCCTGATCCGCGACCACGCGGCGAAGGTGGACGGGGTCAAGGTCTCGCTGCTGGACGCCGAGCACGAGATCGGGCTGCGCGCGGCGCTGCCCGAGGGCGTGCGGCTCTACACCGGCGACGACTTCAACTACCCCTCGCTCATCAAGTCGGGAAGCCACGCCCTCCTGGGCATCTTCGACGCGATCGCCCCCGCCGCCGCGGCGGCCCTGGCGGAACTCGACGCCGGGGACCTCGGGCGGTACGACGAGATCATGGAGCCCACGGTCCCGCTCTCGCGGAAGATCTTCGAGGCGCCGACGTACAACTACAAGACCGGCATCGTCTTCCTGGCGTGGCTCAACGGCCACCAGGACGCCTTCGCCATGGTCAACGGCGCCCAGGCGGCCCGGTCCCTGCCCCACCTGGCCGAGGTGTTCCGCCTGGCCGACAGGGCGGGACTGCTGGCCGACCCCGAGCTGGCGGTCTCCCGGATGCGCTCGCTGCTGGCGGTGAACGGGCTGTGAGCGTGCGCGCGAGCCGGTTCTCGCTGAACCAGTGGACCACGAAGCGCTGGACGGTGGCCGAGGCCGTCGACGGGTGCGGGCGGCACGGCGTCGAGGCCATCGGCCTGTGGCGGCAGGACGTCGCCGCGCAGGGCCTGGAGCAGACCGTCAAGCTCGTCGCGGACGCCGGGCTGCGGGTGTCGTCGCTGTGCCGGGGCGGGTTCCTCACCTCCGGCGGCCCCGAGGCCCTGGACGACAACCGCAGGGCGATCGACGAGGCCGCGGCGCTGGGCGCCGCCTGCCTGGTCATGGTGGTCGGCGGCCTGCCCGGCGTGGTGCCCGGCGAGCCGCTGGGCACGATCTCCCGCGACCTGCCCGCCGCGCGGGAGCGGGTCGCCGAGGCGCTGGCCGTGCTGGCCCCGTACGCGGGCGAGCGCGGGGTGCGGCTCGCCCTCGAACCGTTGCACCCGATGTACTGCGCCGACCGGGCCGTGCTGTCCACCCTCGGCCAGGCGCTCGACCTGGCCGAGGCGCACCCCGCCGAGCAGGTGGGCGTCGTCGTCGACACCTTCCACGTGTGGTGGGACCCGCGGGTGCTGGAGGAGATCGCGAGGGCGTCGGGCCGGATCGCGAGCTACCAGGTGTGCGACTTCCTGTCGCCGCTGCCCGCCGACGTGCTGCTCGGCCGGGGGGTGATGGGCGACGGGGTGATCGACTTCGCGCCGATGACCCGGGCGGTGGCCGAGGCGGGCTACACGGGGGACGTCGAAGTGGAGATCTTCAACGCGGACGTGTGGGCCGCCGACCCCGACGGGATCCTGGCCAGGGTGAAGGCCGCCTTCGCCGAGTTCGTCGGCGGTTGACACGCGGTCCCCCGCCACGGTGTTCCGGGGGCGGGGGACCGTTCCAACACGCGGGAAAACGCGTTCGCCGGCCCCGGATTGCCGCTTCACGTTGGAGTGACGTGGCAGGTACTCGTACGGTAGGGGTATGACGACCGCAGAAAGCGAAGCCAGCCCCGCCGTACAGCGGCCGCCGGAACATGTGATGGCCGTACTGGAAGCGATCAGGGAGTGGGAGGCGGCCAACCCCGACTCGGCCCCCTCCGGCCAGGGAGAGGCGATCCTCTGGGCCCTGGGCAAGCGGGAGCAGGCGCCGATCAGCGGCCGCCCCTCCTCGGGATCCCCGCCCACCCTCGCCGAGGCACGCGCCGAGATCGACGCCGCCGAGCGGGTTCCGCGCGAGGGCCGGGTCGTGCCGGCCGACGGGGTGATCAGTACCCTGAACTGGTTGATCGGTGCCAAGGACGGGCTGCCCATCCCCGGCCGCAAGTCCTCGGAGGGCTGGGGACACCTGGTCGGCGGGCGTGGCGTGATCCTGCGCACCGAGGCCGAGATCGCCAGGGTCGCCGAGCTGGCCGCCCAGGGCCGGCCCAACGCGGCGGGCGAGTGGGAGAAGGAATGGTGCGCGGGTACCATCGCCGTGTGCGAGTGGGTTCTCGGCACGCGCAGGAAGTCCCCGGTCCGTAACACGCCCCGCCCCATCCACGGACCGACCGGCCTCAACCTCGGCATGGAGGAGAGCGCGGCCGAGGACGTGTCCCGGCAGCTCGGCCGGGGACGCCAGCACTCCCCCGGCTACGGCGACGGGGTCATCAGGACGATCCGCTGGCTGCGCGGCCAGATCATGGTCCCGCCGGTCAACGAGCAGGGAAACCCCGTTCCCGGCATGCGCTGACCCCCGCCGCTCCCCTCTCTTCTCGGCCCCCGCCTTTCCCTGCGACACGAGCGTTTCCCTGCGACACGAGCGGCCCGGACACCCGGAAGGTGTCCGGGCCGCTCGTCGCCTCCGGCCTCGTCGCCTCCGGCCTCTCGTGACGACCCCGCCGCGACCGGCCCGCCCTGACGGACTCTCGTGACGGAGACGTGTCACCCCAGGCCGCGGGTGCTCTCCCGGAGGATCACCTCGCCGGTCACGCTCTCGGCCCTGGACTCCTCGGACGGGTCGAGGGCCAGCTCCAGCGCGCGGGCGCCCATGTCGGCGAGCGGCAGCCGCACGGTGGACAGCGAGGGAACCAGGTCGCGCAGGGTGAAGATGTCGTCGAAGCCGGCCACGGAGACGTCCTCGGGAACCCGGATGCCCCGGTCCCTGAAGGCGGCCAGGGCGCCCACCGCCATCACGTCATTGACGGCGAAGACGCACGTGACCCCGGACACCTGGGTGGCCGCCGCGTAGCCGCCCTCCCGGTCGAAGGAGCCGTTCAGGACGCGCGGCGCGGGCAGGCCGAGCTCCTCCAGCGCGCCGGTGAAACCCTCCACCCTGTCCCTGGGCGCGATCAGCCAGTCCGGCCCGGCGAGGATCGCGAAGTTGCGGTGCCCCAGCCCTGCGAGGGCGCGGGCCAGCTCGGCGGCGCCCAGGCGGTTGTCCGGCACCACCGTGTCGACGCCGAGCAGGTTCTGGCCCACGCAGGCGACCCGGCCGCCGGACTCCCGGTAGTGGTCGAGTTCCGTCCGGAGCCGCCGGGTCGCCTCCGGGTCGGTGACCCGGGAGCCGACGAGCAGCACGGCGCGGACCCGCTGGGCGTTGAGCGTCGAGACGTAGGCGATCTCCCGCTGGGGGTCGCGATGGGTCGTGCCGATCATGACCATGAGCCCCTGGCTCTCGGCGACCCGCATCGCCCCGTCGGCGATCGCGGCGAAGTAGGGGTCGGTGAGGTCGTGGACGACCAGGCCGATCACGTTGCTGGCCCCCCTGGCGAGGGTCTGCGCGGCCACGTTGGTGCGGTACCCCAGCTCGGCGGCGGCCAGCTCCACCTTGGCCCGCAGAGAGGCGCCCACCTGCCGGGTGCTGCCGTTGAGCACCCGCGACGCCGTGGCGAGCGAGACGCCCGCCTGCCGGGCGACATCCTCAAGCGTGACCACCGACAACCTCCCGGAAAGCGTTTTCCAAAGTCTGCCAGGGTTACCCCCGCCCCGCATCCCGGGACACGGCCCGCGAGGTGGGACCGTAAGCCCGCACACCCTTGGGGACAACTTACCCACCTCGCGCGCGCCCGGCCGCGCCAAGCGTTGTTACTGACGAGTAGCATGGTGGGGAAGCCATCCAGCAACGAGGAGCGAACCCCGTGCCTTCGTCTCGTGACGTCGTATTCGTCGACGGTGTGCGCACACCATTCGGCAGGTCGGGCCCCAAGGGCCTGTACGCCGAGACGCGCGCCGACGACCTGGTGATCCGCGTCATCCGCGAGCTGATCCGGCGTAACCCGAATCTGCCTCCCGAGCGCGTCGACGAGGTGGCCATCGCGGCCACCACGCAGATCGGCGACCAGGGCCTGACCCTGGGCCGCTCGGCCGCGATCCTGGCCGGCCTGCCCAAGACCGTGCCCGGCTACTCGATCGACCGCATGTGCGCGGGCGCGATGACCGCGGTGACCTCGGTCGCCGGCGGCATCGCCTTCGGCGCCTACGACGTCGCCATCGCCGGCGGCGTCGAGCACATGGGCCGCCACCCCATGGGCGAGGGCGTCGACCCCAACCCCCGCTTCCTGGCCGAGCAGCTCGTGGACGGTTCCGCCCTCGTCATGGGCATGACCGCCGAGAACCTCCACGACCGCTACCCCTCCATCACCAAGGACCGCGCGGACGCCTTCGCCCTCGCCTCCCAGGAGAAGGTCGCCAAGGCGTACGCCGACGGCAGGATCCAGCCGGACCTGGTCCCGACGGCGATCAGGTCCGCGGAGAAGGGCTGGGGGCTGGCCACCGCCGACGAGGCGCCCCGCCCGGGCACCACGCTGGAGGGCCTCGCCGGGCTGAAGACCCCGTTCCGCCCGCACGGCCGGGTCACCGCGGGCAACGCCTCCGGCATCAACGACGGCGCCACCGGCTGTGTCGTGGCCGCCGCCGACGTCGCGGAGGAGCTCGGCCTGGCGCCGAAGATGCGCCTGGTCTCGTACGCCTTCGCGGGCGTGGACCCCGAGGTGATGGGCGTCGGGCCGATCCCGTCCACCGAGCGGGCGCTGCGCCTGGCCGGGCTCTCCATCTCCGACATGGGGCTGTTCGAGATCAACGAGGCGTTCGCCGTGCAGGTGCTGGCGTTCCTGGAGCACTTCGGCATCGCCGACGACGACCCCCGGGTCAACCCCTACGGGGGCGCCATCGCCTTCGGCCACCCGCTGGCCTCCTCCGGGGTGCGCCTGATGACGCAGCTCGCCCGCGAGTTCGGCGAGCGCCCCGACGTCCGCTACGGCGTGACCACGATGTGCGTGGGCCTGGGCATGGGCGGAACGGTCATCTGGGAGAACCTCGGCTGGGAGGGCGAGAAGTGACGGACATCGAGACGGGCACCACGGCGGGCGGCACGGCCGGCGGCACGGACATCACCGGGCTCTTCGCCGACGAGGTCGTCACCCGGGCGGCCGTCCGCGACGTGGAGCTGCCGTACGGGGCGGGCGTCATGGCCCTGATCACGCTGGACAACGGCTTCGACCACACCAAGCCGTCGACGTTCGGCCCCGGCGGGCTGACCTCGCTGGGCGAGGCCCTGGACGCGGTCGCCGGGCGAAGCGACCTGGCGGCGGTGGGCGTCGTCGGCAAGCCGTTCGTCTTCGCCGTCGGCGCCGACCTCAAGGGCGCCGCGCTGGTCACCGGGCGGGAGCAGGCGCTGCGGATCGGCAAGCTGGGGCACGACGTGTTCCGCCGCCTCGGCGAGCTGGACGTGCCCTCGTTCGCCTTCGTCAACGGCGCGGCGATGGGCGGCGGCCTGGAGGTCGCGCTGCACTGCACGTACCGGACCATCTCCTCCGGGGTTCCCGCCGTGGCGCTGCCCGAGTGCTTCCTCGGCCTGGTCCCCGGCTGGGGCGGCACCCAGCTGCTGCCCCGCCTGATCGGCCCGGCCGCGGCCGTCAAGCTGATCGTCGAGAACCCGCTCTCGCAGAACCGCATGATCAAGGGCAGGGAGGCGTTCGCGCTCGGTGTCGCCGACGCGATGTTCGAGCCCGCCGACTTCCTGGAGGAGTCGCTGCGCTGGGCCGCCCAGGTGCTGCGCGGCGACGTGACGGTCTCCCGTACCGACCACACCGGGGACGACTGGGCCAAGACGGTCGCCGACGCGCGTTTCCTGCTCGACATGAGGCTGCACGGCGCCTCTCCGGCCCCCTACCGGGCGCTGGAGCTGGTCGAGCTGGCCCGCACCGCCTCGCGTGACGAGGGCTTCGACGCCGAGGACCAGGCTCTGGCCGACCTCCTCATGGGCGACGAGCTCCGCGCCGGCCTGTACTCCTTCGACCTGGTCCAGCGGCGGGCCAAGAAGCCCGCGGGCGCCCCCGACAAGGCGCTCGCCCGCAAGGTGACCAAGGTCGGCGTCGTCGGCGCGGGCCTGATGGCCTCGCAGATGGCGCTGCTGTTCGCCCGCCGCCTGGAGGTACCGGTCGTGCTGACCGACCTGGACCAGGCCCGGCTGGACAAGGGCGTGGGCTACGTCCACGCCGAGGTGGACAAGCTGCTCGGCAAGGGGCGCGTGTCCGCCGACCAGGCCAACCGGCTCAAGGCCCTGGTGACCGGCTCGCTGACCAAGGACGCGTTCGCCGACGCCGACTTCGTCATCGAGGCCGTGTTCGAGGACATGAAGGTCAAGCGGAAGGTGTTCGCCGAGGTGGAGGAGGTCGTCTCCGCCGAGTGCGTGCTGGCCACGAACACCTCCTCGCTGTCGCTGACCGAGATGGCCTCGGGGCTGCGCCATCCGGAGCGCGTGGTGGGCTTCCACTTCTTCAACCCGGTCGCGGTGATGCCGCTGCTGGAGATCGTGCGGGGGGCACAGACCGACGACGCGACGCTCGCCACGGCCTTCTCCGTCGGGCGGTCGCTGAAGAAGTCGTCGGTGCTGGTCAAGGACGCGCCCGCGTTCGTGGTCAACCGCCTGCTGACGCGCTTCATGGGCGAGGTCATCGGCGCCGTCGACGAGGGCACCCCTCTGGAGGTCGCCGACCACGCGCTGGACGGGCTCGGCCTGCCGATGACCCCGTTCGCGCTGATGCAGCTCGTCGGCCCCGCCGTGGCGCTGCACGTCGCCGAGACGATGCACGAGGCCTTCCCGGCCCGCTACGGGGTGTCGGAGAACCTCGCCCGGCTGGTCGCGGCGGGCAAGCCGGGCGTCTACGCGCCGGACTTCTCGCTGGACCCCGAGGCGGTGGCCCTCTTCACCGGCGGCACCTCCCCGTCGACGGCGGAGGAGGTGCGGCTGCGGGCGCTGCGGGCGCTGGCCGAGGAGATCCGCCTCATGCTCCAGGAGGGCGTGGTCTCCGCCCCCCAGGACATCGACCTGTGCATGATCCTCGGCGCGGGCTGGCCGTTCCACCTGGGCGGCGTCACCCCCTACCTCGACCGGACGGGCATCGCCGAGCCGCGCTTCCTGCCTCCGGGCGTGGCCTCGGTTCCCGCCTGACGTCTTCTCCGTACGGCTCCCCCGCCCTTTCGCTGCGGGGGAGCCGTACGGCGTTCACCGGGAGTGCTCCGACAGCCTGCTGTGCCGGTAGCCGTACCCGAAGTAGATCAGGACCCCCAGCAGCATCCACGCCACGAACCTGAGCCAGGTCTCCACCGGGAGGTTGAGCATCAGGTAGAGGCAGGCGAGCACCGACAGGACCGGCACCAGCGGCACCAGCGGGGTGCGGAAGGAACGCGGCAGGTCGGGACGGGTGCGGCGGAGGATGATCACCGCGATCGAGACCACCACGAACGCGAAGAGCGTGCCGATGTTGACCAGCTCGGCGATGGTGGACAGCGGCACCAGCCCGGCCAGGGCCGCGACGACGACGCCCATCATGACGGTGATGAGGTACGGAGTCCGGTATCTGGGGTGCACCTTGGCCAGCCCGCGCGGCAGCAGGTTGTCGCGGCACATGGCGAACATCACCCGCGACATGCCCATCATGAGGATCATCACGACCGTCGTCAGGCCGGCCAGGGCGCCGATGCTGATCAGCGACGCGGCCCAGGTCTGGCCGACCGCCTTGAACGCGTCGGCGAGCGGTGCCGCCTCGCTGAGCTGACCGTAGGGCTGCATGCCCACGACGACGAGGGAGACCGCGACGTAGAGCACCGTGCAGATGCCGAGCGAGGCCAGGATGCCGATGGGCAGGTCCCGCTGCGGGTTGCGCGTCTCCTCGGCGGCGGTGGCGACCACGTCGAAGCCGATGTAGGCGAAGAACACGATGGCCGCGGCGCTGAAGATGCCCAGCACCCCGAACGCGACCGGGGTGATCCCGAACAGCACCTGGATCAGCGGCGCGGACAGACCCTCCACCGCGGGGGTCGGCTTCGACGGCGGGATGAACGGGGAGAAGTTGGCGGCCCTGACGAAGAACAGCCCGGCCACGACGACCAGCAGGATGACCGCGAGCTTGATCGTGACGATGACCAGGTTGAACCGGGACGACAGCTTGATCCCGACGACCAGGACCGCGGTGAGGATCAGCACGATCAGCGCGGCGGGCAGGTTGAACGCCGCCCCCTCCCCCGCGATCGCGCCGGGCAGTGTTATGCCCAGGGACGCCAGCAGCGAGGTCAGGTATCCCGACCAGCCGACCGCGACGACCGCGGCGCCGAGCATCATCTCCAGCATCAGGTCCCAGCCGATGATCCAGGCGGGGAACTCGCCGAGGGTGGCGAAGGCGAAGGTGTAGGCGGACCCGGCCGCGGGGACGGTGGAGGCGAACTCGGCGTAGCACAGCGCCGCCAGCGCGCAGACGATGCCCGCGACCACGAAGGACAGGGCGACCGCGGGCCCGGCCATCTCCCTGGCGACCCGGCCGGTGAGCACGAAGATGCCGGTGCCGATGACGACGCCGATGCCGAAGACTGTGAGATCCAGCGCGCTGAGATCCTTGCGCAGCCGGTGTTCCGGTGCCTCGGTATCCGAGATCGACTGTTCCACCGACTTGACGCGCAAGACACTCATGGTCCCTCCTCGACCGTCGGCAGCGTGTTTCAGATCACATGCCCAACGGAGGGTCCGCCGAACGGAGAACTCCTGGGTTGTTCGAGGGAACGGTGAACTCGGGGTTGTTTGGGGGGAGGTCCCCGATGCCGCCCGCCGCCCACGGCCGCGATCCTGGGGTCATGCTCCTGGACATGCTGCAGTCGTCGTCTCCTTACCTGGTCGGTTCGGTACTCCTCGCGGTGCTGGCGTTCGCCGGATCGCTGATCCCCGGTGTCGCGGCGATCCTCGTGGCGGGGGCGACGCTGACGGATCCCCGGGGCGTCGCGGTGGTGGCGCTCGCCGGGTGCGCCGGGTGCGTTCTGTACGCGACCGGCGGCTGGCTCGTCGGCCGCCGGTACGGGGCGCGGCTGCGCCACGGCGGGGCCGGGCGCCGGATCGGCGAGCGGCGCTGGTCGCGGGCCGAACGGCTGGCCACGGCGACGGGCGCGGGAAGCGGCCCGGCGCTGGCGGCGGCCCTCTTCCTGCCTGTCGTCGGCTCGCTCACCCCGATCGCCGCCGGGGCGTCGAGCGTGCCGTACCCGCGCCTCGTCCGCAGGGCCCTGGCGGGCGGCGCGGTCTGGGTGAGCGTCTACCTGTCGCTGGGCGCCCTGACGGGCGAGGCCCTGCGCCAGAACCAGCACCTGCTGGTACCGATCTTCGCGTGCGTGGCCGTCGTGGTCGCGGGCCTTCTCGTGATCAACCACCGTGCCCGCCCGCCCCGGGAGGGGACGGGCACGGGCGACGCCGTCAGCGGGTCGGGTGGTTCTCCAGGACCGGGGAGCGCTTCGCGATCGCCTCGGTGATCTGGCGGGCGATGTCCTGCGAGGTCAGGCCGATCTCGCCGAGGATCTTCGGGCGCTTGGCGTGGTCGAGGAAGCGCTGCGGGATGCCGTAGGTGCGGATCGGGACGTCCACGTCGGCGTCGCGCAGCATGCGGGCCACCGCGTCGCCGACCGCGCCCACCCGGCCGTTGTCCTCGACCACCACGACCAGCTTGTGGGCGCGGGCGGCCGGCACCAAGGCCTCGTCCAGGGGCTTGACCCAGCGCGGGTCCACCACCGTGGCGGAGATGCCCTGGGCGTCGAGCAGGTCGGCGGCCTCCAGGCACAGCCCGGCCATCGGCCCCACGGCCACGAGCAGCACGTCGGGATCGCCCGCGCGCAGCACGTCCATCTCGCCGAGACGGCCGACCGCCTCGATCTCGGCGGTCACCGCTCCCTTGGGGTAGCGCAGGACGGTCGGGCCGTCGTCGATCTCCACGGCCTCGGCCAGCAGCTCGCGCAGGCGGGGCTCGTCGCGGGGGACGGCCACCGACAGGCCGGGGACGACCTGCAGGATCGACAGGTCCCACATGCCGTTGTGGCTGGCGCCGTCGTCACCGGTGACGCCCGCCCGGTCGAGCACGACCGTGACGGGGAGCCGGTGCAGGGCGACGTCCATCAGGAGCTGGTCGAAGGCGCGGTTGAGGAAGGTGGCGTAGACGGCCACCACCGGGTGCAGGCCGCCGAGCGCCAGACCGGCGGCGCTGGTCAGGGCGTGCTGCTCGGCGATGCCGACGTCGTAGAGGCGGTCGGGGTAGGCCTCGGAGAACGGGATCAGGCCGGTGGGGCCGAGCATCGCTGCGGTGATCGCCACGATGTCGCGCCGCTCGGCGCCCAGGCGCACCATCTCCTGGCCGAAGACGTTGGTCCAGCCGTGCGGCTTCGGCTTCTCCTCACCGGTCAGCGGGTCGAAGACGCCCGGCGAGTGGAAGCAGTCCTCGTCGTGGTTCTCCGCCGGGGAGTAGCCGAAGCCCTTCTTGGTGAGCACGTGCACGATGACCGGGCGGCGGAAGTCGCGGGCCCTGCGCAGCGCGGACTCCACGGCCTGCTCGTCGTGGCCGTCGACCAGCCCGATGTACTTCAGGCCGAGGTCCTCGAACATGACCTGCGGGGCCAGGACGTCCTTGAGGCCCTTCTTGACGCCGTGCAGGGCGTCGTAGACGGGGGCGCCGACCACCGGGACCTTGGTCAGGTTGCCCTTGACGAAGTCGAGCACGTCCTCGTAGCGCTGGTTCGTGCGCAGGGAGGCCAGGTGGGAGGCGAGCCCGCCGATGGTCGGCGAGTAGGAGCGGCCGTTGTCGTTGACCACGATGATCAGCGGCAGGTCCTTGCGCGCCGCGATGTTGTTGAGCGCCTCCCAGGCCATGCCGCCGGTGAGCGCCCCGTCCCCGATCACCGCGACGACCGTGCGGCCGGCCTCGCCCTTCAGCCGGTACGCCTTGGCCAGGCCGTCGGCGTACGACAGCGCGGTCGAGGCGTGGGAGTTCTCGATGATGTCGTGCTCGGACTCGGTCTGGCTCGGGTAACCCGACAGGCCGCCCTCCTGGCGGAGCGTGTCGAACTGCCCGGCCCGGCCGGTGAGCATCTTGTGGACGTAGGCCTGGTGGCCGGTGTCCCACAGGATGGGGTCGCGTGGCGAGTCGAAGACCCGGTGCATCGCGATCGTCAGCTCGACGACGCCGAGGTTGGGGCCGAGGTGGCCGCCGCTGCGGGCGGTGGAGGAGATCAGGAGCTCCCTGATCTCGGCGGCGAGGACCGGTAGCTCGTCCACCGCCAAGCGCTTGAGGTCTCCTGGCCCCTTGACCGACTCCAGAAGATTTCCAGGCTGCCCGGTCCGCTCGCTCACGGAATCATCCTCTCTGTCCAGTCAACGTCACGACGAGTCTAGTTGCGATGAAGGACGCAACCCCCGGGAGCGGCGATTCTGCACGTTTTATCCACACTTGCAATAACCTTTGCCCCACCATGAAAACTCTCCCCTATAGGCAACTGTCATCTCTTGTTGCCGCCTCGTTGACGTTTGCCCTGGTGACGGGTCTGAGCCCAGTCAGCGCGTCCGCCTCGCGGACCGTCGCGCCCTCCGCCTCGCAGCAGGTCGCGCCGGTCACCGGGACGACGCCGGGTACGGCCACCTCCCCCGGCTCCGCGGCCTCCGCCGGGGAGCAGGCACCCCCGCGCGGCCGGGCCGCCGCGACGGCCAGTCCTCTTTACCGCACCGGCACCCTGCCCACCATGCGCTGCCAGGCCGGACAGATCCGCGCGGGGAGCGCGGCCTCCTACCGGACCTTCGTCACCAAGCTCATCCGCTGCCTGAACCTTGCCTGGAAGACCCAGTTCAGGAAGACCAACCTGCCCTTCTCCCACCCGAAGCTGCGTTTCTCCACCGTCAAGGTGACCACCCCCTGCGGCCGGTGGCCCACCAGCGCCGGGGGAATGTACTGCTCCAGCAACCGCACCATCTACATCGGTGTCACGCGGGAGGTCCTGAAGAACGCCTTCGTGGCCAACCACGCCCAGTTCATCGCCCACGAGTACGGCCACCACGTGCAGCACCTCGCGGGCATCATCGCCTACTACAGCAACAGCATCTGGCGCGCCTCCGCGTCCACCAAGCTGGCCTTCTCCCGCCGCCTCGAACTGCAGGCCGACTGCCTGGCCTCCGCCTTCCTGCGCCAGGCCGCCGACGACCTGCCGCTCGAGGAGGCTCAGTGGGAGGCGATGGTCAGCTGGGTCAGCGTCAACGGGCACAAGAACTGGCCCAAGAACGACCACGGCAAGGGCCGCAGCCAGGCCTACTGGATGGAGCGCGGCTTCAACGCGGGCTCCCCGTCCGGCTGCAACACCTGGACGGCCCCGACCGGCCGGGTCGCCTGAGCCTCCCGACCCGTCGCCCGACCTCCGGCACGCCTCACGCCGCCTGACTTCCGGCACGCCTCACGCCGCCTGAGCTCCGGCACGAAACCGCGATATGCGGCCGCGCTTTCCAAGCGTGGCCGCATATCCGCTTTACCCCCCCTTTAACCTCCCCTAAGGTTGATGATCATGCGCATCCCCCTTATCGCACTGCTCTCCGGCGTGCTCGTGAGCACCCTCCTCGCCGGTACGGCGGGCGCCGCGGTCAGCACCGGCGAGCTCGCGCCGGTGCCCACGGGCAAAGCCGCCCTGACCGCCAACCCGATCTACAAGACGGGCAAGCTCGAACCGGATGCCTGTCCGGAGCAGCCGGTCTACAACGACGACCTGGAGACCGCCGAGACCTATCTCAGCTTCGCTCTGGACTGCCTCAACGAGGGCTGGGAGTACCAGTTCTCCAAGACGAAGCTGCCGTTCTCCAAGCCCAAGTTCGTGGTCACCACGCGCGTCGGCGTCCAGACCGGCTGCGGCAAGTTCCCCAAGGGCGCCCAGGCGGTCTACTGCTCGCTGAACAAGAAGATCACCTTCTACCTCGACAAGGGGATCCTCTCCCAGGCGACCGAGCTGTTCCTGCTGCAGACCCTGGCCCACGAGTACGGTCACCATGTCCAGCAGCTCTCCGGGATCCTGCCCACGGTGTTCAAGCGGAAGTACAAGAACGACAAGGAGTACCTGCCCGAGCTGCGCAAGGTCGAGCTCCAGGCCGAGTGCCTGAGCGGCGCCTTCATCGGCAGCATCTGGCGTTCCCTCGGCCGTCGTGAGTCGGACTTCAGGTACGTCCTGAACGCCGCCTACAGCACGGCCAGCCACGGCACGACCAAGAGCATCGCCTACTGGGTGACCCGCGGCTTCCAGCAGGAGTCCCCCGGCGCCTGCAACACCTTCTCCGCCCCCAAGTCCAGGGTCGCCTGACCTCCACCCTCCAGCCCCTGATCTTCTGATGTCCACGACCACCCGCCGCCGTCCCACGGACACGCGACGGGTGGTCGTTCTTTTCCACCCGGTATAAGGCTTGTCCTCCAGGGGGTATGGCCCTCACTCCCCTGCCCGCCCGGCCCGGACGACCTCCCCGGGAAACGCGACCACGGGTGGCGACGATCTCGTGACACCCGGTAACCTGGCGACGCCGCCTGAAAACCCTCCCCATGAGCGTCCTCCTCGCCACGGAACCAGGCTCGGTCCCCCCGCTGGTCGACGGCAAGGAGAGAGACGGACATGAACACCACGGACACCCGCCTGCGCGTCATGGAGACGGACGTCGCCAAGCTCCGCCTGGCGAACGAGGAGAACAAGATGATCAACACCGGGATCGTCGAGGTCCTGACCGACCTGCGAACGGAGGTGTCCGAGCTCCGCACGGAGATGTCTGGATTCCGGACGGAAATGTCCGGGCTCCGCACGGACGTGGACAAACTCCGGACCGGGCAGGACGAGCTTCGGGCCGGGCAGGACGAGTTGCGCGCCGAGATGCGAACCGGGCACGCCGAGCTCCGCGAGGAGCTCTCCGTGGTCAAGCGCTCCGTCGGCAACCTGGAGCTCTCCATGAAGCGCGTCGAGGGTGACGTCGCCGAGCTCAAGGCCGGTCACATCGAGCTGCGCAACCTGGTCGCCGGTCTCGTGAAGTAACCCCGCACCACTGCCGGCACCCACGGCTCCGGGTGCCGGCAGTACGACGTCCCGCGGATCGCCACAGAACAGCACCACCGCACACCACCGCAACACCGCGGCACACCGATCGCCCGGGAACGCGAAAGCCCGGATCGCCGCGAACCGCGAACCGCCGCGGACCGGAACACCCCGTCCCGGGCGGCGAGGCAGGTCCCGCCCCCACCACCGCCGGACGGCGCGGGAGGATCAGGAGCCCGCGCGGGCAAGGACCTCGAGAGGGTCGGCGAGGACCTGGGAGAAGGCCAGCTCGGCGGCGCCGACGAGAGTGGCGTCATCGCCGAGGGCCGAGGTGCGCAAACGCAGCTGCTCGCGGCACGGGGGCAGGGCGTCGAGGGCGAGGCGGCTGCGGACCTGAGCGGCGGAACCGAGGTAGATCTCCCTGAGCGTGCCCCCGAAGACGACCATCTCGGGGTTGAACAGGTTGACGAGGTTGGAGACGCCCAGGCCGAGCCAGTCGCCGACGCGGCTCAGGGCCGCCTGCGCGACGACGTCTCCCCGGTCGGCGGCGTCGACCGCGGCGCGGACGGCGTCCCTGCCGACCCGGGAGCCGAAACGGCCCGCGGCCTCCAGGAGGGCGCGCTCCCCGACCTCCGCCTCCAGGCAGCCGTGCGAGCCGCACCCGCAGAGCCGTCCCTTGTCAGGGTTGACGATCATGTGTCCGACCTCGCCGCCGAAGCCCAGGTGACCGCCGAGCAACTGGCCGTTGACGATCACTCCCCCGCCGATGCCGACGTCGCCGTGGAGGTAGACGAGGTCGCGGCAGCCGACGCCGACGCCGCGGGTCTGCTCGGCGAGGGCGGCGAGGTTGGCGTCGTTGCCGACGGTGACCGGCAGGCCGAAGGCCAGCCGCCGGGTCATCTCGTCGGCGAACGGCACGTCGTCCACGGTGACCATGTTGGGCCCGAACCTGACGACCCCGTCGCCTCGTCCCACTCCCCCGGAGAAGGCCGCCGCCACCCCGACGCACACCGTGTCGGGCCGGGTCCTGCGGTGCATCTGCCGGGCGAAGGCGGCGAGCGGGCCGACGATCTCCTCCAGGGAGAAGTCCCCGCGCCGCCGTACCGTCTCGCGGCGGTCGAGGATGGTGCCGCCCAGGCCGACGCGGGCGGCGACCAGCCGGTCGACGCCCACGTCGAGGGCGAACACGTAGACGCGCGCCGACTCCGGGCGGACCACCAGGGACGGACGCCCGGCCCGGCCCGTCTCCCTGGGGAGCTCCTCCCTGACCAGCCCCGCGGCGGTCAGATCGGCGGTCAGCGCCATGATGGTGCTGCGGTTGAGGCCCATCCGGTTGGTGAGTTCCGCACGCGAGGTGGGGCCGCTCAGATGGACGTGCCTGAGCAGGGCCCCAAGGTTGTGACGCCTGATCTCCTCCTGGGAGGGGCCTGCCCGCATGACGTGATGTTCCTTCGGTGGATCGGAGTCGCTGATCACCTTAGACCAGTGGCGGCCGCCCGCTTGCGGGACAGCGCGTCCACCATGGCGGCCAGCAACAGGACCGATCCGGTCACCATGAACTTCACTCCGGAGCTGTAGCCCATCAGGCCCATGCCGTTCTCGATGACCGCGACCACGGCACCGCCGAGGATGGCGTCCAGCACCCGGCCCTTGCCGCCGAACAGGCTGGTGCCGCCGATGACAGCGGCGCCGACCGCGTAGAGCAGCACGTTGCTGCCGCCGGTGTTGGGGTCGACCGAGCTGGCCCGTGAGGCGGCGATGATGCCGCCGACCGCGGCCATGGAGGAACAGATCACGAAGGCGCTGATCTTCATCCGGTCGACGTTGATGCCCGCCCGGCGCGCGGCCTCGGCGTTGCCGCCGACCGCGTACAGGTGGCGCCCGTACGCCGTGCGGCGGAGCACGAACGTCAGGATCAGCAGCAGCACCACGATGATGGGCACCACCAGCGGCACGCCCGCCAGGGAGACGACGGCGACGTTGCGGCTGCGCTCGATGTTGAGGAAGTAGACGGCGAGGCCGCCGAGCAGCGTGAGGGCTCCGACCCTGACGGCGATCAGCGAGATCGGGTCGGAGGTGAGGCCGCGGGAGGCGCGCTTGCGGGCACGCAGCAGCTGGAGGCCTGCGTAGGCGGCGACGCCCACGGCCAGCAGGATCCAGCCCAGCGTGGGCGGGAGGTTCTTGTTGGCGATCGACAGGATGGTCTCGTCGCGGATGGCGATGATGGTGCCGCCCTTGACGAGCAGCAGGACCAGGCCCTGGAAGGCGAGGAAGGCCGCGAGCGTCACCACGAACGACGGGATGCCGAGTTTCGCGACGATGGAGCCGATCGCGGTGCCGATCACCACGCCGGTGAGGATCGCCGCGCCCACGGCCACGTACCAGGGCAGCCCCTGGCTGCTGAGCATGATCGCGAGCACCGCGGCGCAGACGCCGCTGGCGAAGCCCGCCGACAGGTCGATCTCGCCGAGGAGCAGCACGAAGACCAGGCCCATGGCGATCACGGTGACCGCGGCGCCCTGGGTGAACAGGTTGGCGAAGTTCCCCGCGGTCAGGAAGGAGGGACGCAGGATGGCGAAGATCGCGCAGAGCACCACGAGGCCGAACACCGCGGGCAGCGCGCCCATGTCGCCGCCGCGTACCCTCTCGGCGTAGCCGCGGACGTTGGTCCTGATCGAGGGTGCCTCGTGCACGGTCTTCGGCGAAATCGTGGCGGTCATACGGTGACTCCGTTGGTGAGGCCGAGGTCCCCGCTGCGGCCGGAGGTGATCAGTTCGACGACCTGCGCGTGGGTGACGTCCGAGGTCTTGACCTGGGCCGCCATCCGGCCGAGGTAGAGGGTGGCGATCCGGTCGGACACCGCGAAGACGTCGTTCATGTTGTGCGAGATCAGGACGACGGCCAGGCCCTGGTCGGCCAGGCGCCGGACCAGTTCCAGTACCTGCGCCGTCTGGGCGACGCCGAGGGCGGCGGTCGGCTCGTCGAGGATGACGACCTTGCTGTTCCACAGCACGGCCTTGGCGATGGCCACCGTCTGGCGCTGGCCACCGGAGAGGCTGGCGACGAGCTGGCGGATGGACTTGACGGTCCTGACCGACAGGCTCTCCAGTGTCCTGGCCGCCATCTCCTCCATCGTGTCCTCGTCGAGGACGATGCCGCGCTTGTGCTCGCGGCCGAGGAACATGTTCTGGACGATGTCGAGGTTGTCGCAGAGCGCGAGGTCCTGGTAGACGATCTCGATGCCCAGGTCGGCCGCGTCGCGCGGGCTGCCGATCTGGACGGGCTTGCCGTCGAAGAAGTACTCGCCGGAGTCGATCGCGTGGATGCCTCCGACGCACTTGACGAGGGTGGACTTGCCTGCGCCGTTGTCGCCGACCAGCGCGGTCACCTCTCCGGCGTACGCGGAGAGGGAGACGTCGTGCAGGACCTGTACGGGACCGAAACTCTTGTCGATCCCGCGGAGTTCCAGTGCGGGGGTCATGGGGTTGTGCTCCCTGTGTTCATTTCGCGCGGCGAAGCTCGCGCGGCTCGGGCGCCTGCGGGCGGCGTCCCGCCCTGTGACGCCGGGAGACGCCCACCTGCCGCGTCTCCCGGCGTCACAGGGTGAGGTGTGCCGCGATCGAGCGCGAGGGGGCGGCCGGCCGGGGGGAACGGCCGGTCGCCCCCTCCGCGCCTTACTGGATTCCGGCCTCGGCGCACTTGGCGGCGAACTCGCCGGTGCACAGCTCGTCCTTGGTCACGAAGCCGTCGGCGACGACGTCCTTGACGCTGTCGAAGAAGATCGGCTGCGGGTCGAGGAGGACGGCGGGCACGTCGGCGCCGCTCTCGGTGTCCTTGACCGTCCCGGTCGCCGCGGGCTTCTCGCCCTTGGCCAGGCCGATGGCGAGCGCGGCGGCCGCGTCGGCCTCCTTCTTGATCGCCTTGTAGACCGTCATGCACTGGTCGCCGACGAGGATGTTCTGCAGGCCCTGCACGGTGGCGTCCTGGCCGGTGACCGGGACCTTGCCGTTCAGGTTGTTCTTCTTCAGGACCGAGATGGCGGCGTTGCCGAGACCGTCGTTGGCGGCCAGAACACCGGCGATCTTCGGCTGCTCGGTGAGCATCTGCTCGAAGATCGTGCCCGCCTGGGTGTTGTCCCATTCGGGGACGGACTGGTCCGGGCCCTTGACGTAGTCGCCGGAGTCGTACTTGGGCTTGAGCACGCCGTCGTAGCCGTTCTTGAACAGCGTGGCGTTGTTGTCGGTCGGCGAGCCGTTGAGCTCGGCGACGATCGGCTTCTCGGCCTTCTTGTCGGTCAGGCACTTCACCAGGCCCTCACCCTGCAGGGTGCCGACCTTGGTGTTGTCGAAGCTGACGTAGTACTGGGCACCGCCGTTGAGGGTGAGGCGGTCGTAGTCGATGGTGGCCACGCCCTGCGCCTTGGCCTTGTCGAGCACGGCCTTGCCGGTGCCGCTGTCGAGGTTGACGATCATCAGGACCGTGGCCCCGTTGGTGATCATCTGGTCGGCGATGGTCTGGAACTGGGTCTTGTCACCCTGGGCGTTCTGGATGTCGTAGGCGACACCCGCGGCCTTGAAGGCCTCCTCCAGATACTTGCGGTCCGCGGTCTCCCAACGGGCGGAGGACTTGCTGTCGGGAAGGATGACGCCGACCTTGCCCGCGGCCGCCGCGCTCTCCGCAGGGGCGGCACCGGTCGAGGCGCTGGTCTCGGGGGTGTCGCTCCCGCAAGCGGTGAGGCCGAGGGTCATCGCCGCGGCGGCGGCGGTAAGGCTGAGGATCCCCTTGCGCATGGTGCACGGGTCCTTTCTTCGAAATTGGGGGGTACGGACGTGCGGCATGCCGAATTCGCGGGTACGGCTGTGCCGGATCTCGGCTCACCGTTCCGTTGAATGTTGTTTGCGGCAACGTATTCCGCCGTTGGCCTGGAGCGCCAGACCCTCCATAGGTAAAGTTTGTTGTGGCCGGTAACAATCCAGAAACGCGCCCTTAACCATCCCGGGTCCGGACGGCCTTTTACCCTCCCGATGCCCTTGCGGTCACCGGGACGGCGGCTCTGATCTGCCCTTTTCCCGACGCGGTTCGGCGTTCTCCCCGCCCGTCCCTGCCCGCGGTGCGGCGTCCTCCCCGCCCGCACCTCGCCCTTTGCCCGGTGCCGCCCCCGGAAATCCTCGGGACTCCCCGGGACACCGGGACGCGCGAAAGTCTCCGGAAAGCACGGAACCGCCCGGTGGGATGGTGTCCCGCCGGGCGGTTCTCGTCTGGGGGTGTACCCCCATGCGGGCGGGGCTTACGTGCGGCCCCGCCCCCCTGCTCAGCTCTTGGCGAGCAGGGAGCGCAGGACGTACTGCATGATGCCCCCGTGCCGGTAGTAGTCGGCCTCTCCGGGGGTGTCGATGCGCACGACCGCCTGGAACTCCTTGCCGTCGGCCCTGACCGTCACGGTCTGCGGGACGCCGCCCTCGTTGAGGGCTTCGACGCCGACGACGTCGAAGGTCTCCTCGCCGGTCAGGCCGAGCGACTGCGCCGTCTCGCCCTCGGGGAACTGCAGCGGCAGCACGCCCATGCCGATGAGGTTGGAGCGGTGGATGCGCTCGTAGGACTCGGCGATGACGGCGCGGACGCCGAGCAGCGCGGTGCCCTTGGCCGCCCAGTCGCGCGAGGAGCCCGAGCCGTACTCCTTGCCGGCCAGCACCACGAGCGGGATGCCCGCGGCCTGGTAGTTGGCCGAGGCGTCGTAGATGAAGGACTGCGGCCCGCCGTCAAGGGTGAAGTCGCGGGTGTAGCCGCCCTCCACGCCGTCGAGCAGCAGGTTCCTCAGCCGGATGTTGGCGAAGGTGCCGCGGATCATGACCTCGTGGTTGCCCCGGCGCGAGCCGTAGGAGTTGAAGTCCTTGACCCCGACGCCGTTCTCCTTCAGGTAGTCGGCGGCGGGGGTGCCGACCTTGATGGCACCCGCCGGGGAGATGTGGTCGGTGGTGACCGAGTCGCCCAGCTTCGCGAGCACCCGGGCACCGGAGATGTCGGTCACCGGCTGCGGCTCCGGCGGCATGCCCTCGAAGTAGGGGGCCTTGCGGACGTAGGTCGAGTCCGGGTCCCACTCGAAGGTGTTGCCGGTCGGGATCGGCAGCGAGCGCCAGGTCTCGTCGCCCTTGAACACGTCGGCGTAGTCGTGCAGGAACATCTCCTGGTCGATCGAGGAGGCGACGACCGCCGCGATCTCCTCGGGCGCCGGCCAGATGTCGGCGAGGAACACCGGCTCGCCGTCCGAGCCCGTCCCCAGCGGCTCGTTGTTCAGGTCGAGGTCCATGGTGCCCGCGAGGGCGTAGGCGACGACCAGCGGCGGCGAGGCCAGGTAGTTCATCTTGACGTCGGGGTTGATCCGGCCCTCGAAGTTGCGGTTGCCCGACAGCACCGCGGTGACCGCGAGGTCGTTCTCCTGGATGGCGGCGGAGATCTCCTCCTGCAGCGGGCCCGAGTTGCCGATGCAGGTGGTACAGCCGTAGCCGACCAGGTTGAAACCGATCTTGTCGAGGTACGGCTGCAGGCCGGAGCGCTCGAAGTAGCCGGTGACCACCTGCGAGCCGGGGGCGAGCGAGGTCTTGACCCACGGCTTGCGGGTCAGGCCCTTCTCGACCGCGTTCCTGGCGAGCAGCGCGGCGCCCATCATGACGTACGGGTTGGAGGTGTTGGTGCAGCTGGTGATCGCGGCGATGGTCACCACGCCGTGGTCGATCTCGAAGTCGGTGCCGTCGGCCAGCGTGACCCGCACGACCTTGTGCGGGCGCTCGCCGTTGAGGCCGGCCGGGTGCGGCTTGTCTCCGTTGTCGTCGTGGGAGACCGCCGGGGAGTCGGAGGCCGGGAACGACTCGCCGGACGCCTCGTCGAGCGGGCCCTGCTCGCTCGACACGTAGTCCTTGACGGCCGCGCGCCAGGCGCTCTTGGCGTCCGACAGCGCGATGCGGTCCTGGGGACGCTTGGGACCGGCGATCGACGGGACGACCGTCGACAGGTCCAGCTCGATGTACTCGGAGAAGACCGGCTCCTCGGCCTCGGGGTCGAGCCACATGCCCTGGGCCTTGGCGTAGGCCTCGACCAGGGCGACCTGCTCGGCGGGGCGGCCGGTCAGCGTGAGGTACTCGGTCGTCTGGCCGTCGATCGGGAAGATCGCGCAGGTGGAGCCGAACTCGGGGCTCATGTTGCCGATCGTGGCCCGGTTGGCCAGCGGCACGCTGGAGACGCCGTCGCCGTAGAACTCCACGAACTTGCCGACGACGCCGTGCTTGCGGAGCATCTCGGTGATCGTGAGCACCAGGTCGGTGGCGGTGGCCCCGGCGGGGAGCTTGCCGGTCAGCTTGAAACCGACCACCCGCGGGATGAGCATGGAGATCGGCTGGCCGAGCATCGCGGCCTCGGCCTCGATGCCGCCGACGCCCCAGCCCAGGACGCCGATGCCGTTCTCCATGGTGGTGTGGGAGTCGGTGCCGACGCAGGTGTCCGGGTACGCCTTCCCGTCGCGGACCATCACGACGCGGGCCAGGTGCTCGATGTTGACCTGGTGCACGATGCCGGTGCCCGGCGGGACGACCTTGAACTCGTCGAAGGCGGTCTGGCCCCAGCGCAGGAACTGGTAGCGCTCGCGGTTGCGCTCGTACTCCCGGTCGACGTTGCGCTGGAAGGAGTCGGCGCCGCCGAAGAAGTCGACGATGACCGAGTGGTCGATGACCATCTCGGCCGGGGCGAGCGGGTTGATCCTGGCGGGGTCGCCGCCGAGGTCGCGTACGGCCTCGCGCATGGTCGCCAGGTCGACGACGCACGGGACGCCGGTGAAGTCCTGCATGATCACGCGGGCCGGCGTGAACTGGATCTCCACGTTCGGGGCGGCCTTGGGGTCCCACTGGCCGATCGCACGGATGTGGTCGGCGGTGATGTTCGCGCCGTCCTCCGTGCGGAGAAGGTTCTCCAGAAGGATCTTCAGGCTGTACGGGAGACGTCCCGACCCCTCCACGGCGTCCAGCCGGTAGATCTCGTACTCCGCGTCACCGACGCGGAGCGTGTCACGGCTGCCGAAGCTGTTCGCGGACACGGTTCGCCTCCCTCATCACCTGATGTCTGGCGCGCCGGCACATAGGGCGCGATTGAATCCTGCCGCACCGCCCGGGCACCCCGGACTGTTAGGTCTGCCTAACTTCCAGGCCACCCACAGGTTGCAGCGGATGTCTCGATATCAAGATATCCCTCCGGGTATCTCGACATCAAATTACTCCCCAGTATGATCACTGCGGGGCGAGGCGGAGGTACAGCAGCCCGAGAACGACGACGGAAAGTACCGGGGCGAGAAACTTCTGCTCGAAGGCCCGGCCCGTCTTGATGCCGATCTTCCACGGCAGCAGCCACTTCTGCCGCATCGGCCAGAGCACCGGACAGCCCTTCTCGGTGCAGCAGTCGCCCACGACGTGGGTGAGGCACCCGATCGCCACCGCGAGACCCAGCCAGGCGTACTCCACGTTGTCGCTGCGGAACACCACGAACAGCCCGGCCGTCATGCCGACGTTGAGCATCGCCGAGGCGAACTTCTTGCCCGGGATGCCGATGCCGATCGCCCGCAGCGCCAGGCCGATGAGCAGGACCACCAGGATGTCGCGGCCGATCGGATAGGTGTTGGCCAGGTGGTGCGCGCCGAAGCCCGCGGCGATCGAGAACACCAGCGAGTGGGTGGCGTTGCGGTGGCCTCCGGCGAGCCACGAGACCGCCTTGCTCAACCCCCAGGTGACCGGCCCGAACGTCTGCGCGATCGTCGCGCTCGGATGGTCGAGGTCGGGCAGCATCGCGGCACCGGCGCAGATGATGGCTCCGGCGACGAACTCGGCCGGGTTGAGCGCGTTGACCATGACACCGGTCTCGATGAACCTGGACGTCTCGGTCAGCAGGGGCAGCGCGGCCAGCGCGGGCGCCACCCCCAGCCAGGCGATCGCACCCGTCAGCGCATGCGTATGCCCCATCATCGGTCAAAAACCCCCATCAAGATCACCTCGGGAGACTGTACGTCAAAGCCTCCTCCAGATGGAGGACCGTGCCATTTCACGCCATCGGCGTGTCGCGCGGGCGAGATGGCCCCAGCGCGCGTGTGCTGATCGTTTCCGGCCGACTCCAGGGTCGCCCGAGGGCGACGATGGTCCGCTTCGATCTCCCCGTCCCTTCACGAGAGGTGCCTGCCATCCGAATCTTCCTACGAACGGGGAACGGATGGAACGGGCGAATGGTGCCGGGGACGGCGGCCGGGAAGCGTCTCGGCGGAGTGGTCGCCCTCGCGGGGCGGGCCTGGCGCGGGGAACCCTCCGGGAGTCTTCACCGAAAGGCCCGGACGCGAACCCGGGAGGGCCGCGATCAAGAAGGGACGTGCGAAAACGTGGGGAAACGACAGACGGGACCGTTCCGCGCCGAAAGCACCCCCCAGCCCTTCCGGCGCGGAACGAATCCCGTCTACGTCCTTTGTAACGTGCAGGTCTCAGTACTTGTTCCAGAATCCGCCAAGAATTACGTGATCTGCCTCACTTCTACGTAGAGTGACGATCTTTCACTCTTGGCGACGGCCGCCGAAAAGGGCGCGCAGGGCGGCGAATCGGGGCCCTGAGAGCCCGTGCGGGGCCGCCCGCCCGGCGAGTCCTGCCCGGACCCGGCCGACCCCCGGACCGGCGGACCGGCGGATCGGCGGATCGGCGGATCGGCGGATCGGCGGATCGGACCGGCGGATCGGACCGGCAGGAGGCCGGATCAGAAAGGCGAGGTGGCGGGCCGGACAGGCGGGCCGGAGAGCATCTCACCCCATCAACGATCAAATGCCTCAGATCGCACACAAGCCCAATTTCCTGACATGAGGTTGCTGTCGGAATGTTCTCGATATATCTTTGAAGCATCGAGAGCGGTCAAAAGACGATCGCTGCATGGAGGTACGGCATGACATCGTCCAACGCGATGGGCGCCCCCTGGGCCGGATTCGGCTCCCACGAGGTCAGGCGCGAGATGAAGCGCGCGGCCAGGGAGGCATGGCGGCAGATGGCCGCCGGGTGGCACGAGGGCGGCCCGGAGCACGGTCCCCGCGCGCCACACCACACGCACCACGAGCACCACGAGGGCGGGCCTCGCGAGCACCGGCACCGCGGCCACCGCGGCCCCTTCCCCTTCGGCGGGTTCCCCTGGGACATGGGCCGGGGCGGCAGAGGGGGCAGAGGCCCGTTCGGCGGGGGCCCGTTCGGCGGCCCGCCGTTCGGGAGGGGGCGCAAGGCCAAGCGCGGCGACGTCCGCGCGGCGATCCTCGCCCTGCTCACCGAGTCCTCGCACAACGGCTACCAGATCATCCAGGAGATCGAGCGGCGCAGCGAGGGCGGCTGGAAGCCCAGCCCTGGAGCGGTCTACCCGGCTCTGCAGCAGCTCACCGACGAGGGCCTGGTCCTGGCCGAGGAGAACGAGGGCCGCAAGACCTTCAGCCTCACCGACGCCGGACGCGTCTACGTGGCCGAGCACTCCGACGAGGTGCGCGCTCCGTGGGAGGAGATGACGCCCGACGTCGACGACAGCACCTGGGAGCTGATGGACATCACCCGCCAGTCGGGGTTCGCCATGCTCCAGATCCTGCAGACCGGCAGCGACGCGCAGATCCGGCAGGCCAAGCAGACCCTGGTCGAGACGCGCCGCAAGCTCTACCAGATCTTGGCCGACGGCGACACCGGCGAGGAGTGACCCGACCATGACCCCCCGAGACGACCTCCGTATCGGAGACGCCGAGCGTGACGTGGCGATGGAGTCCCTGCGCGAGCACTACGTGCAGGGCCGCCTGACCCGTGAGGAGCTCGACGAGCGCCTCGAACTGACCCTGGCCGCGCGGACCGGCGGCGAGCTGGCCCGGGTGAGCGCGGATCTGCCCGGCCCGGGCGACCCCCGGGCGGAGGAGTCCGAGGACACCTGGGGTCCCTGGGGCGCGGGGGCCCCCTGGGGTCCGGGGAAAGGGCCGTGGGGGCCGGGCGGAGGGCCGTGGGGACCGGGTGGGCCGTGGGGGCCGTGGGGGCCGGGCCACCGGCACCGCGCGCACGCCCACCCCTGGGGCCACCACCGTCCCGGGGGCCGCCACCCGGGCTGGAGCCGCCACCCCGGGGGTCACCGTGGCGGGCCGCCGTTCTTCCCCCTGATGATCCTGGTGCTGGTGGCCGGGGTGTCGATCGGCGGGTTCGGGGTGCTCAAGTTCGTCTTCCTCGCCTGGCTGGTGATGGGGGTGCTGGGCATGCTCCACCGCGGGCGGGGGCGTTCCAGGACGCGCTCCCGCGGGGTCGGCCCCCCGGCCGCGTCCTGACCCCCGCTCTGACCGGTCCGTGCCGGCCGCTGACCGGCCTCTGAGGGGTTCGGGGGAGCGGGCGACGCGCTCGCCCGCTCGCCCGTCCCGGCTCGCGGGGCGCCCGCACCGGCCGGTCAGGCGAGGGACTCCCGGAGCCTGCGCATCTCCCCCGCGATCCCGTCCAGCGTCCAGTGCGCGTTCAGGCCGCTCGGGTTGGGCAGCACCCACACCGCCGCGCCGCCGATCTCGCTCTCCTGCGGCCCGATCACCGCCTTGGGCACGCCGAACGCCTGCCGGTAGGCGGTCACCCCCGCCACCGCCAGCACCCTCGGGCGGATCTCGGCGACCAGCCCCGCCAGGCGCTCCCCGCCCGCGCGGAACTCCTCGGCGGACAGCTCCGCCGCCTGCGCGGTGGGCCGTCGCACCACGTTGGTGATGCCCAGCCCGTACGAGGGAAGCAGGTCCTGCTCGGCGGGCGAGAGCAGCCGGGGGGTGAAGCCCGAGCGGTGCAGCGCGGGCCAGAAGCGGTTGCCGGGGCGGGCGAAGTGGTGGCCGGTGGCCGCGGAGTACAGGCCGGGGTTGATCCCGCAGAACAGCACGTCCAGCGAGGGCCCGAGCACGTCCTCGATCGTCCTCTCCCCGGCCGCCTCGAGCTCGGCGCGGCTCGGCCGCGCCTGGGCCCGCGCTCCGGAGGTCACCCGCCTCGCGCGCGGGGCACTTTCCTGTCTCCTGGACGGCACGAGGCGAACCTAACCCATCTCCTCGAGCTTTCGCCCCTTGGTCTCCCGTACCTTGAACAGCACGAAGACGAAGGAGAGCGCGGCGAAGGCGGCGTACCCCACGTAGGCCCCGGCCAGGTTCCACTCGCTCAGCGACGGGAACGAGACGGTGATCAGCCAGTTGGCCACCCACTGGGCGGCGGCGGCCACCGAGAGCGCGGCGGCCCTGACGCGGTTGGGGAACATCTCCCCCAGCAGCACCCAGACGATCACGCCCCACGACAGCGCGAAGAACAGCACGAAGACGTGCGCGGCGATCAGGGCGACCGTGCCCTGGGTCTCGGGCAGCTTGACCGCCTCGCCACTCGGGACACCCGCGCTGAAGGCCCACGCGGCCACGGCGAGCGCGGCCGTCATGCCCGCGGAGCCGATCAGCAGCAGCGGCCTGCGGCCGATCCTGTCGACCAGCGCGATGGCGATGAACGTGCCGACGAGGTTGATGATCGAGGTGGAGAAGCTGATGAGCAGCGAGTCCGACTGGTTGATGCCGACCGACTGCCACAGCGACGCCGAGTAGTAGAAGATCACATTGATGCCGACGAACTGCTGGAAGACGGAGAGCAGGATGCCGATCCAGACGATCGGCATCAGCCCGAACCGGGAACCGCGCAGGTCCCGCAGGCGGGGCCGGCGCTCGCTGCGCACCGAGGTCTCGATCTCCGCCAGCCGGGCGTCCAGATCGGTCTCCTCGCCCTCGACCTCCGACAGCACCTTGCGCGCCGCGTCCGTTTTCCCGACCGCGATGAGGAAGCGCGGCGACTCGGGGATGACCGTCGCGAAGACCAGATAGAGCAGGGCGGGTACCAGGCAGGCGCCGAGCATCCACTGCCAGGCCTGCAGCCCGAGCAGCTCGTTGTTGACGTCGCCCCCGGCCCGCTCCGCGATCGCGTAGTTGACCAGCTGGGAGACCGCGATGCCCAGCACGATCGCGAGCTGCTGGAAGGACCCCAGGCGTCCCCGGTAGGCGGGCGGCGCGACCTCCGCGATGTAGGCGGGGCCGATCACCGAGGCCATGCCGATGCCCACACCGGCGAGCACCCTCCAAAGAGCCAGGTCCCAGAGCGCGAAGGGCAGGGCCTGGCCGACGGAACTGACCGCGAACAGGATCGCGGCCACCTGCATCGCCCTGGTGCGTCCCCAGTGGTCGGCCAGCCCTCCGGCGATCCAGGCGCCCAGCGCCGAGCCCAGCAGCGCGATCGCCACGACGAAGCCGGTCTGGACCGGGCCGACGTCGAAGTTCTTCTCAATCCCGGTGACGGCGCCGTTGATGACGGCGCTGTCGTACCCGAAGAGGAAGCCGCCGATCGCCGCCGCGGCGGTGATGAAGACGACGTGCCCGATGTTCTCACCGGAGGTGCCCGTGGGGGCAGTGCTGGCCATGAGGGTTCTTTCCCCCGAGAGGAAGTTTGAGACATCGATCCCGGACTTTCGGGGACGGCCGCACGGCGGCCGTCCCCACCGGCACCGTTCCCCCTCGCACCGTGTCCCACCTGCGCCGTTCACACCTGTGTCGTTCCCACACCCCGCTCCCGCCGGCGCCGTCCCCGCGAGGGTCACGGCCGGAACCACCGGCGGGGATGACAAGCCGGGACCACCGGCGGAGACCACAGAGACCGCAGTCGGGGACCACCGGCGGAGACCACGGAGACCACAGGCCGGAACCACCGGCGGGGACCACGGGCGGGGACTACAGGCGGGGATCGACCGGCTCGGACTCCAGTGCCAGGACGGCGAAGACCGCCTCGTGCACCCTCCACAGCGGCTCCCCCTCGGCCAGCCGGGAGAGCGCCTCGAGACCCAGCGCGTGCTCGCGCAGGGCGAGTGATCGCTTGCGGCCCAGGAACCGGCGACGCAGCACGTCCAGGCTCTCGGTGTAGTCGGGCCCGTAGATGATCCGCAGGTACTCCCGCCCGCGCACCTTGACCCCGGGCTGCACCCGGCTCCGCCCGTCCGGCGGGTCCAGCGGCTTGACGACCATGCCCTCGCCGCCCTCGGCGGTCAGCGCCGACCACCAGGCCGTGGCCGCCTCCGTCGACTCCGGCGAGGCCGGATCGGCGAACACGTGCCGGGTGGGCGCGATCAGCGGGTCGTCGAGCCGCGACAGCAGGTCCAGGTGCCAGGAGTGCGGCTCCTGGATCGCGGTCGCCCTGCCCTCGCAGGCGAGGATCTGGAACGGCGCCAGCCGAAGGCCCTCGAGTCCGGAGACAGGCCAGCAGTAACGTGCATATGCCTGCCTGAAACGGGCAGCGTTGGTGGAGCGGCGTCGGGTGCGGTCCAACAGAACGCCCACATCCAAACCGCGCCCGGCCGCCGCTTCCAGCACGGTGATCGCTTCGGGCAGCACCGTGCGTGCCGCGGCGCCCACCGACGCGTACTGGCCGCGGATCAGCCCCTCGGCCTTGGCCGACCAGGGCAGCAGCTCGCAGTCGAGGGCGATCCAGCCCGACCCCAGCTCCTCCATCAGCGGCGCGCACACCCGCCTGAGCCTGTCGACCAGCTCGGTGGTGTCGGCGAAGAACGACCTTCCCGTACGGGTGTAGATCGCCCCCGCGCTGCCGTCGGTGACCCCGAACCGGGCCGCCGCCACCTCCGGGTCGGCGGCCAGCACGGCCACCGCCCGCGAGCCCATGTGCTTCTCCTCGCACACCACCCGGGTCACCCCGGCCGCCGCGAACTCGGCGAACGCCTCGGCCGGGTGCTCCAGGTAGCCGTCGAGACGGGAGGTCTCCGGAGGCGCCATCGTCGGCGGGAGGTAGACCAGCCAGCGCGGGTCCACCGCGAACCGGCTCATGATCTCCAGGGCGGCGGCCGAGTTCTCCTCGCGGACCTTGATGCGGCCGCCGCCGTGGCGCACATCGATGTGGCGGGTGCCCCGCACGTCGTCGACGGAGAGCAGGCCGGGAGCGCGACGACCGGGGGCGGTCAGCGGCCTGACCGACTCGTACCAGACGCGCTCGGCGGGCACCGAGACGATCTCCCGCTCCGGGTAGCGCAGCGCGGTGAGCCGCCCGCCGAAGACCACCCCGGTGTCCAGGCAGATCGTGTTGTTGATCCACTCGGTCTCGGGGACCGGGGTGTGGCCGTAGACGACCATGGCCCGGCCCCGGTACTCGTGCGCCCAGGGGTAGCGCACCGGCAGGCCGTACTCATCGGTCTCGCCTGTGGTGTCGCCGTACAGCGCGAAGGAGCGGACCCTGCCGGAGGCGCGGCCGTGGTACTCCTCCTTGAGCCCGGCGTGGGCGACGACGAGCCTGCCCCCGTCGAGCTGGTAGTGGCTGATCAGGCCGTCCATGAAGGCCAGGGCCTCCCGCCTGAACTCCTCCGGCTCGGCGGCCAGCTGGTCCAGGGACTCCTGGAGGCCGTGGGCCACCCGGACCTTGCGGCCGTTGAGCGCGCGGGCCAGCTTCTGCTCGTGGTTGCCCGACACGCACAACGCGGTCCCGGCCGCGACCATGCCCATGACCAGCCGGAGCACGCCCGGCGAGTCGGGCCCCCGGTCCACCAGGTCGCCGACGAACACCGCCGTCCTGCCCTCGGGGTGGACCGCCCCCGCGCCGCCGGGATCGACCTCCCAGCCGAGGTCGCGCAGCAGCGTCTCCAGCTCGGCGCGGCAGCCGTGCACGTCGCCCACGATGTCGAACGGGCCGGTCAGCTCGCGCCTGTCGGTCCACGCCTTCTCGGTGACGACCTCGGCGGCCTCGATCTCCTCGGCCCCGCGCAGCACGTGGACCCGGCGAAAACCCTCGCGGGAGATCCTGCTCATGGAACGGCGCAGCTCCTTGCGCTGCCTGACGACCACGCGCGCCCCGAAGTCCCGATCGGGCCTGGACTCGTTGCGCGCGACCGCCAGTTCCTCCGGGACGTCCAGGACGATCGCGTCGACCAGCACGTTGTGCGACTTCGCGAGGGTGACCAGCTGCTTGCGCGCCTCCCACTGCACGTTCGTGGCGTCCACGACCGTCAGCAGCCCGCGCCGCAGGCGGGTGCCGACGATGTAGTGGAGCACGTCGAAGGCGTCGGGGGTGGCGGCCTGGTCGTTCTCGTCGTCGGCGACCAGCCCCCGGCAGAAGTCGGAGGAGATCACCTGGGTCGGCGCGAAGTGCCTGGCGGCGAAGGTCGACTTGCCGCTGCCGGACACCCCCACGAGCACGACCAGCGACATCTCCGGTACGGCGATCTCAGTCATCTCCACCTCCCGCGTTTCCCGCCTCCACGGCCACCTTCGTACTTCCGGGACCGCCTGACGCGCCCGGCGGGTCCTTCGCGCCCGCGAGGCCGAACAGGGCCATCTGGGTGGGCGGGCCGACCTCGGGGTCGTCGTCGCCGACCGGCAGGAACTCGGCGCCGTAGCCGTACTCGCCGCACACCTTCGCCGCCCACGCGCGGAACTCCGCGCGGGTCCACTCGAAGCGGTGGTCGGGGTGGCGCACACCGCTCAGGGATTCGTAGCGGACGTTGTGCTCGGCGTTGGGGGTCGTGACGATCACGTGCCCCGGCCGGGCGGTTCCGAAGACCACTCGCTCCAGCGCGTCCAGGCGCGGCGGATCGACGTGCTCGATCACCTCCATCAGCACCGCGGCGTCGTACCCGGCGAACCGGACGTCGGTGTAGGTCAGCGCGCCCTGGAACAGCTCCAGCCGCTCCCGCCGGCGTTCCGGCATCCGGTCGAGCCTCAGCCGCCTGGCCGCGAACGCCAGCGCCCGGGAGGAGACGTCCACTCCCGCCACCCTGGCGAACCGGGGCCGTTCGAGCAGCGCCGCGACCAGACGGCCGGAACCGCACCCGAGGTCGATGACGGTGCTCGCTCCCAGCCCTTCCAGCGTGGCGAGCACGGCCTCCAGGCGAAGGACGTTCAGCGGCCGCCTGGCGGCGCCCCCGGGCCCGGTCCGCGCCTCCCCCTCGGGAGGGAGCTCACCGGCCGGAAGGACCCCGTCCGGGGCGCCGGTCCCGCCGGCGGCGGTGGCGGCTCCCGGCCCCTCCCCGGCGGAGTCCTCCGCGGCGGAGCCCTCCGCGGCGGGGTCGGCCGAGGGGTCCTCCTCGACAGGGGTTTCGAGGTCCTCCTCCACGTCGTCGCCGATCTCGGCGAGGCGGGCGAAGGCGGTACGGGCGAGGGCCCGGCGACGGCCGAGGTAGCGGTGAGTGATCAGACCCCGGTCGGGGTGGGCGGCCAGCCACGACTCGCCCGCCCTGATCAGCTTGTCCACCTCGTCGGGGGCCACCCAGTAGTGCTTGGCGTCGTCGAGCACCGGAAGCAGCACGTAGAGCTGGTTGAGCGCGTCGGCCAGGCGGACCTCCCCGCGCAGCACCAGCCGCACGTAACGGGAGTCGCCCCACTCGGGGAACTCCTCGTCCAGCGGCAGGGCGGTCGCCTCGACCCGCCAGCCCAGCGGTTCGAACAGCCGGCGCGCGAGCTCGGGACCGCCCTTGCACGGCAGCACGGGCAGGGTGATCTCCAGCGGTATCGGCCCCGCGGCCAGTTCGGGATGGCTGTCACAGCGCCCGGTGCGCGCCGTGCGGAACACGTCGGCGAGCGCCACGGCCAGCAGCGACGACGCGGCGTAGGGCCGGTCGTTGACGTACTGGCCCAGCGTGTAGTCGGGCGTGGACCGGTCGCGCGAGCGCACCAGGCGGATCGGGTCGACGTCGAGCATCAGCGCGGCCGTGCAGCGCTCCTCGCTCGCCTCGGGATAGAGGACACGTGCCACGCCGTACGACTGCCCGAACTCCTGGACCCGGTCGGGGTGCTTGTGCAGCAGGAATCCGAGGTCCGTGGCGGGACTCACGGTGGTGGAGATCGTCAGCAACACCCGGATCAGTGTGCCGCACCCACGCGGGGACGGCCATCGGTTAACGCCCCGAACCCCCATGAGACGGCCATCGACCGACGGTTCCGGATCCACACGACACACCGCCGGTCGGATGACATATCCCGATTGGTCCTTGCCGGGGAACCCCGAGGACGCGGCTCCCCGGGCCAGGACCGGGCCAGGACCGGGCCGCGGCCTACACGTGGGACAGGATCTCGTCCGAGATGAGTTCCAGCTGGTCGAGGTCGTCCAGGTCCAGCACCTGCAGATAGATCCGCTCGGCGCCCAGCTCGGCGAACCGGCCGATCTTCTCGGCCACCTCGGCGGGGGTGCCCGCCAGGCCCGTCGCACGCAGCGCGGCGAGGTCCTGCCCGGTCGCCTCGGCCCGCCGCGCGATCTCCGCGTCGTCGGAACCGACGCAGACGGTCTGCGCGGCGGAGAACACGACCTGCTCCCTGCCCTCCGCCTCGCACGCCTTCCTGACCCGGTCGAAGGCCTGCGAGGTGTCCTCCAGGGTGCGGAACGGCACGTTGTACTCGTCGGCGAACCGGGCGACCAGGCGCGGGGTGCGCGTGGCGCCGGTGCCGCCGATGATGATCGGCGGTTTCGGGCTCTGCACGGGCTTCGGCAGCGCGAGCGAGTCGGCCAGCCGGTAGTGGGCGCCTTCGAAGGAGAACGTCTCACCCTTGGGCGTGGTCCAGAGCCCGACCAGTATCTCCAGCTGCTCCTCGAACCTGCCGAACCGCTCACCGACCGGCGGGAACGGGATGCCGTACGCGGTGTGCTCGGCGTCGTACCAGCCGGTGCCCAGGCCCAGCTCCACCCGCCCGCCGCTCATCTGGTCGACCTGGGCCACGCTGATCGCCAGCGGGCCCGGCAGCCGGAAGGTGATCGGCGTGACCAGGGTGCCGAGGCGGATCGTGGAGGTGTCCCTGGCCAGGCCGGCCAGGGTCGTCCAGGCATCGGTGGAGCCCGGTCCCGGGTCGCCGGGGCCGAGCCGCATGTAGTGGTCGGAACGGAAGAAGGCGTCGAACCCCAGCCGTTCCGCGGCCAGCGCGACCGTCAGCAGCTCGTCGTAGGTGGCACCCTGCTGCGGTTCAGTGAAGATCCTCAACTTCATGGGAACCATTATCCGGGCACTCCGGACGGCATCCGCAGAAAGCCCGCGCCGCGGCGGGAACGCTTGCTAACGTTCTGGCCTCTGACGCAACGGGTAGCGGATCGACCACTCACAGCGATCGCCCCTTGGCCGTCGAGGAGGGGATCACATGCCTGTGGCGACCGACCGCCCCCGCACCCGCCGGGTCCGTGAGCCCGGCACTCCGCCCCGGCCTCTCGTGGTGCTCGCCTCGATCGTGCTCGCCGCGGGCACCGGGGCCGCGATCTGGCTGCTGCCCTCCAGGGCGCAGGGCGAGTGGGCCCCCCTCGGCGGGCGGGCCGGGTCCGGGGCGACGCCCTCGGGAACGACCTCGGGGCCCGCGGCCGAGCCCCCGCCCCCACCGGCCGTCGCCCGCCCTTCGGGCTTCGTGGCATTCGTGGACGCGGTCCGCGAGCCGCGCTTCAACCTTTCCAGGGAGGCCAGGAGGAGCCACGTGCGCTGGTTCACGCTGGGCCACCTCACCGCCGGGCAGAAGGGCTGCGTCCCCAAGTGGGGCGGGCTCCAGGACCAGAGGGGCAACCCGGTCGCCAACCGGCTCGCCCCCCTGCGCGCCGCGGGCGGGAACGCGGGCCTCGCCTTCGGCGGCCCGGCGGGACGCGAGCTCGCCGCGGCCTGCTCCGACCTCGCCAGGCTCACCGCCGCCTACCGCCGGGCGATCGGCATCTTCGACGCCACGTACATCGACTTCGAGGTCCACGGCCCGGCGGGCGGCGCCACCGTGCTGCGGCGGGCCAGGGCGATCGCGGCCCTGCAGCGTGAGGCGGCCGGCGAGGGCCGCCCCCTCACGGTGAGTTTCACCCTTCCGGTCACCGGGGCCGGCCTGTCCCCCGCCGGTCAGGAGATGCTCCGGTCCACCCGGGCGGCGGGCGCCGAGATCGCCGCCGTCAACCTCCTGGCGCCCGTCGACGCCGCCTCGGGCGCCGGGAGCCGCCTGCGCCCGATCGCCTCGGCCGTCCGCGCCGCGCACCCTCAGATCGCCCGCTCCCTGGGCGAGAGCGCCGCCTGGAACCGGATCGCCCTGACACCCGTGCTGGCCGGTCCCGGCGACCTCACGCGGCTGGAGGCCCGCAGGCTCGCCGCCTTCACCAGCCGCAACCGCCTGGCGTGGCTCTCCACCAGGGGCGCGGCCCTCTCTCCCGGTATCACCCGGTTCCTCACCGGCGCGACACGCTAGACGGCTCTCGGCGGACCCGGGAGACGCGCCGGACGACCCTCGGCGGACCCGAAGAAGACGCGCGGGACGGCCCTCGGCGGACCCGGGAAACCCGGGCAGGCGCTGGACAAGCGTCTCCTTTGGGGTTATCAATGGGTTATAACCCTTCTGTAACCCCATAGGGGAGATGCAATGCCGAAGATCAATGTCTATCTGCCCGACGAGCTGGCCGAAGCGGTGAAGAAGGCGGGCGTGCCGGTCTCCGCGGTGTGCCAGCGCGCTCTGGAGCAGGCCGTACGGCGGGTGACGGCCATCCGCGAGACGGCGCTCGGCGCCCCCGACCTCGACGACCTGACCGCGCGCCTCACCCAGTTCACCCCGCGGGCCCGGGAGGTGGTCAAGCTGGCGGTGGAGCAGGCGCGCGCCCTGGGTGCGGCCGAGGTCGGAACCGAGCACCTGCTGGGCGGCATGCTCGCCGAGGGAGGCAACCTGGCGATCCAGGTTCTCGGCGCCCTGGAGATCGACCCCGAGGAGGTGCGGCGGCGCCTGGACCGGCTCAGCCTCGACACCCCGGCCGCGACCGGCGCCGACGAGACGGAGCTCGCCTTCGGGGCGCCCGCGGCGGCGGCCCTGGAGATGACCGTCACCGAGGCCACCTCGCTCGGTCACAACTACGTCGGCTGCGAGCACCTGCTCCTCGGACTGGTCGCCGAACCGGACGGGGCCGCCGGGCGCGTCCTGCGGGAGCTGGGCGCCGAGCACCGGCTGACCCGCCACGCGGTCTCGGCCGCGCTCGCCGGATACGTCCACCTGCGCGCGCAGACCCGGCCCGCCACCCCTCCCCCGGCCCTGCCCGCCGACGCGGCGAGCGCCCTGTCGGCGGCCGTACGCGAGGAACTGCGCCCCGTCCTGCTGAGGCTCGAACGGCTGGAGGAGCGCCTTGGCACGGCGGACGAGGCGTAGCCATGGACGCGATCCCTCCCCGCCCCGAAGGACGGGACACCCACACCGCGGACACCCGGTGACCACCCGCCCGGCCGCGTACCTGGTCGCGGGCGTGATCGCGTGGCTGGTCACCGGGATCGCCGTCGGCGTGCTGGTGGGGATGGGCTCGGGCGTGCTCGTCGGGGTGCCGGCGGGCATGAGCGCGGGCCTGGGCGCGCGCGCCCTCACCAGGCGCTTGCCGGCCGAGGTGGGCACGCCCCCGGCCCGGGAGCCGGGGGCCGGTGCCCGGCGGGTGGCGCCCCCGGCCCGGTGACCGCCGGAGACCGGCGGCGACGTCGGAGGGGTCTCACCGGGCCCGGCCGCACAGGGCGGTCTCGAAGGCGGCGATCAGGTGCTCGCGCTGCCCCGCCGTACCGGCTTGGCCCGTGGTGTAGACGGTCGCCTGGCGTCCCGTCCGGTCGCGCCCGCTGATGACGGACACGCCGGGCACGTCACCGCCGTGGAACCAGGCCGGACCACAGCTCAGCCGGGCGCGGGCGATGCCGAGACCGTACCGGGCGTCCGCGGGCCAGCCCGCCCCCCCGACGGGCACGGAAGCGCCGTCCATCGTCCGCAGCGTCTCGCGCGACAGCACCTTGCCGTCGAACACCCCTCGCCAGAACCGGTTGAGATCGCCGGGCGTGGAGACCAGGCCACCGCTCGCGCCGAACTCGTAGCCGGGCAGCCTCGTGAGGTCGACGACCCCGGCTCCGGGGTTCGCGGGGTGCACGCCGTAGGTGTGCGCGTGCGCCCCGCGGATGCCCGTCTCGCCACGGGCCGGCCAGTAGGTGTGCCGCATGCCCAGCGGTCCGATCACCAGATCGCGGCTGACCGCGCGGAAGTCGCGGCCGGTCACGGCACGCACGATCATGCCTGCGACCAGGTAGTTGGTGTTGGAGTAGGCGAACCGGCCGAGGGGGGTCGGCTTCCGGGCGAGCGCGAGCCCGAGGTAGTCCTGGGGGATCTTGGACCAGTCGGCCACGTCGGCGTACTCGGGCAGCCCGCTGGTGTGCCGGAGGAGGTCGCGCACCGTGATCTTCCGCCCGTCCGTCGCCGCGCCCGCACCCTTGCCGCGTACGGTGCCGGGGAGGTAGCGGTCGACGGTCGCGTCCAGGTCGATCTTCTTCCGCTCGGCCAGCCGCATCACGGTCACCGCCATGACCGGCTTGGTCACGCTGCCGATCCTGAACCTCCCGCCGGCGCCGATCATCGGCCGCCCGGTGCCGCGCTCGGCGGTACCGGACACGGTGGTGACGGCCCTGCCGTGGCGGTCACGGACGTGGGCGAGCGCGCCCGGCAGCCCGTCCGCGCCGGTGAGCCGGTCCAGCCGCGCCTGAAGGGAGCCGGGGTGAGGTGTCTCCGGCTCGGCGCGCGCGGAAGCGGGACCTGGCAGGAACGACGGCGCCGACAGCGCCGACAGGGCCAGCGCGCCGGCGACCGCGGTCGCGAGCGACCGGCGGGAGTTCTTCCGAGGCATGGGTTCGCCTTAGGGGTCGGGGGACGGATGACGCCTCCGACTCTGTCCGGCGGAGAGAGGAAGAGCAGTGACGCCTGCACCGCTCTTGGGGGAGGGCCTCCCCTACCCCCTCCGGTCGTGCGCACCCCACGGCGAAACCGGCCGGACCGGAACCGAGCCGACGAAGGCGGCCATCACCTCGTGGGACGAGCACGAAGCCGGGCCAACGGTCCCCTCGGCGCGGAGGCTCCCCGTCTCATGAGAGCTCGCTCCCCGTCTCATGAGAGCTCCCGGCCTCGCGGAAGCTCTCCGCGAGCCGCTCCAGGCCCGGTTCGATCCTCTCCAGGGGGATCGAGCCGTACCCGAGCACCAGTCCCGCCCGCGCGGGCGCCTCACCGTAGTAGGCGGCGAGGTCCTGCAGCGCGACGCCCGCCCCCCATGCGTACGCCGTCACCAGTGCCGGGTCGACCCCGGCGTCCGGCTTCAGGTAGGCGCAGAGGTGCAGGCCCGCGGCGGAGGGGACCGGCTCCAGCCAGTCGCGGAAGTCACGCCGGAGGATGGTGAGGATCCGCTCGTGGCGGGCCGCGTACTCGCGTGTCGCCCTGCGGACGTGCCGCCCCAGGAGGCCCTCGTCGATGAAGCCGGCCAGCGCCGCCTGGGTGGGAAGCCCGCCGCCCCAGTCGGTGAGCCGCTTGGCGGCGCGGAGGGCGGGCTGGAGCGAGGCGGGGGCGATCAGGAAGCCCATGCGCAGCATCGGCAGCATCGTTTTGGAGAAGGAGCCGACGTAGATGACGTGACCGCTGCGGTCGAGGCTCTGGAGCGGTTCGAGCGGGCGGTCCTCGAAGCGGAACTCGCTGTCGTAGTCGTCCTCGATCACCACGGCGCCGCGCCGCCCGGCCCATTCGAGCAGCGCGGCGCGGCGGCCGAGCGACATCGGCGTACCCAGCGGGAACTGGTGTGACGGCGTGACGTAGACGAGGCGGGCGGAGTCGGGGAGGGCGGCCACGTCCAGGCCCTCCCCGTCGACGGGGACGCCGACGACCCGCGCGCCCAGGGACCCGAAAAGCAGCCTGGCCGGAGGGTAGCCCGGCTCCTCGACGGCCACCCGGCAGCCCGGCTCGATCATGACGCGGCCGATCAGGTCGAGCGCCTGCTGGGCTCCCTGCGTGACGAGCACGTCATCGGCGCTCGCCCGCACCGAGCGGGAGACACCGACGTGGCGGGCGATGGCCTCCCGCAGTCCCGCGTGTCCGGAGGGGACGCCGTAGCCGGCGGAGCGCACCAGCGCCGGACGCAGCTCGCGGGCGACGAGCCTGCGCCACGTCTCGAGCGGGAACAGCTCCGCGTCGGGGAGCCCCACCCTGAAGTCGTAGGCCGCCTCCCCCTCCGGTTCGGCCGGTGGGGCGGCCGGGGAGCGCCAGAGGCGGCGGGGACGCACGCCGCGGCCCGCGGGCGCGTTCCTGGCACGGGTGCGGGCGAGAGGCTCGGCGCACACGAAGGTGCCCGCCCCGACCCGGCCGACGAGGACGCCCTCGGCGGTGAGCCGCTCGTAGGCGACGGCCGCGGTGTTGCGCGACACGTCGAGCCGCCGCGCCAGCTCGCGGGTGGGGGGCAGACGCTCCCCCGGGCGCAGGCGGCCGTCGAGGACGGCGTCCAGGAGCTGCCGGTAGATGCGGGCGGACAGGTCGCCGCGACCGGTGAGGCTCACATGGAAATCCATCGTGTCCCCTCACATTGGCCCAGTGGACTGTCCTCATATTGGATCTTACATGGGACCAATGGGCTCCCTAGGGTTGCCCTCTGTACGGCGCGCGGCGAGCCCTTTCCCGCCGGGTCCCCGCCCGGGCGCGTCGCGCGTGCCGGACCGGGGACAGGCCACCGCCGGACCGGTGCCGGGACGCCGCCGGAGCGCGTCCGGGCCGGTGACGACCGAACAGCCGACGAAGGAGCCCCATGTTCAACCGGATCATGCCCTCGTCCGGGCCACCGCGGGTCCTCGCCCTCGCGCAACTGGCCAATTCCATCGGGGACGGCGCGTACTACGTGTGCTCGGCGCTCTACTTCATCCGGGTCGTGGGACTCTCGCCGACCCAGGTCGGCTTCGCGCTGACGCTCGGCTGGGCCGTCGGCTTCGTGGCGGGCGTCCCGCTCGGCCATCTCGCCGACCGCCGGGGACCTCGCGGCACGGCGGTCCTGCTGGCCGTCGCCACGGCCGCCGCGGTCGGCTCGTTCCTGTTCGTCCGTTCCTTCCCCGTGTTCGTGGTGGTCGCCTGCCTGTACGCGATCGCGCAGTGCGGTCTCGCCGCGGCCAGGCAGGCGCTGCTCGCCGGGCTGGTGGACAGGGCTCGGCGGACGCGGGTCCGGGCCCACCTGCAGGCGACGGTCAACGCCGGGCTGGCGGTCGGGGCCGCGCTCGGCGGGGCGGCGCTGCACCTCGACACCCGGGCGGCCTACTTGACGGTTCTCGCGATGGACGCGCTGAGCTTCCTGCTCTCCGCCCTGATCCTGCTCCGCCTTCCCCCGGTGCCGCCCACGGCGTCCGCACCGGCGGGCGAACCGGCGCTGGCGGTGCTCAGGGACAGGCCGTACGCCCTGCTCTCCTTGCTCAACATGGTCACTCTGCTGAACATGCCGCTGCTCAGCCTGGTCATCCCCCTGTGGATCGTCCAGCGGACCGAGGCCCCGAGCTGGACGGTCTCCGCCCTGCTGATCCTCAACACCCTGGGCGTCGTGCTGTTCCAGGTGCGGGTGGCCCGGCGGGTCACGGACCTGGAGAGCGCCGCCGGGTCCGTACGGCGGGCGGGCGCGGTACTGCTCGCCGCGTGCGCGGTGTTCGCCCTGTCGTCGGCCTGGTCCTCGGCGTGGGCCGCCGCGCTCGTCCTGCTCCTCGCGGCCTGCCTGCAGGTGTTCGGCGAGATGGCGCACGCCTCCGGCGCCTGGGAGATCGGGTTCGATCTCGCCCCGGCCGACAGGCAGGGGCAGTACCAGGGCTTCTTCGGGTCCGGCGCGGCGGTCGCCAGGATGCTCGGCCCGTTGCTGCTCACCACGCTGATCCTCACCTGGGGGACCCCGGGCTGGCTGGTGCTCGGCGGCCTGTTCCTGCTGTCCGGCCTCGCCACGGGACCGGCCGTGCGCTGGGCCCTGCGGACCCGGCGGGCGGAGCCGGCCGCCGGGGAGTGTCCGGGTAGCGGAAGCGGCTCCCGGGAGATCGCCGAGACCGGGTGACCCGCCGCGCCGTCCCGCGGGCCGGCTCGTGGACGCCCGGCGGGTCAGCCGCGGCCTCGCCGGGCGACCGCGTCGCCGGCCGTGCCCACCGCGAGGCCGAGGACGATCATGATGACGTAACTGTAGATCTCGTAGCCGCCGGGGACGAGGAAGCGGACGAAGCCCATGAAGTGGATCCAGCCGAACCACTCGTGCAGAAGGCCGCTCGCGCCGCCGACGACGAGGACGAAGCAGATCAGGCCGGACAGGGCCGCCAGGGGGGACTTCGAGGTGGAGGTCATGGCCCGACGGTAGGCGTGCGGCTCCGGGCACCGGATCGGGCTCAAGATGGCCGGGTGGTGACCAAGGTCGGCCGCCGGCGGGCCGGGGGTCGTACTTAAGTATCCGGCCGCGACCTGGATGCCCGGTCGCGGGCGGGGGGCGCGTAGATTTCCGAAGTATGCGCCGCATCCACCGCACCCGACGCGACTGGGCCGCCGACCTGGCGCTGTTCCTCTTCGCCGCCTGCTTCGCCGCCGTCAGCTCGCAGTCCATCCCGATCCCCGAGGACCTCGATCCTGTGTGGCGGGACGCCGACCAGGTGGCCGGCGGGCTGGGGTGCGCGGCGGTGCTCCTACGGCGGCGCTGGCCGGTGTCGCTGGCGGTGACGCTGCTGCTCGCGGGCACCCAGGCGCACTATTTGACCGGCCCGGCGATGGTGGCGGTGTTCACGGTGGCCGCGACCCGGCCGTGGCGGGTCACGGCGTGGGTGGCGGCGCTGGCCTTCGCGCCGCTGCCCGTCTTCCTGTGGCAGATGGCGGAGCTGCCCGAAAGCCGCGCGGACTCGGCGCTGACGTACTTCGCGCTGATCGCCGGGGCCATCGGGTGGGGGCTGTTCCGGCGCTCCCGGCAGCAGCTGATCGCCTCGCTGAGAGAGCGCGCCGAACTGGCCGAGGCGGACGCGGAGTTGCGCGCCGAGTGGGTCCGGCGGGAGACGCGGGAGGAGATCGCTCGCGAGATGCACGACGTGCTCGGCCATCGGCTGTCGCTGCTGAGCGTGCACGCGGGAGCGCTGGAGTTCAACCCGGGCGCGCCCGGGGAGGAGATCGCGCGTGCCGCCGGGGTGATCCGGGAGAGCGCCCACCTGGCCCTGCGTGACCTGCGCGAGGTGATCGGGGTGCTGCGGGCCGGGCCTGAGGAGGGTGAGCGTCCGCAGCCGGAACTGGCGGACCTGGCCCGGCTGGTGGAGGAGGCCCGGGCGACGGGCGGCCGGATCGAGCTGACCGGGCCGCCGGAGGGATTGGCGCCACCGCCCGTGGTGGGGCGTACGGCGTACCGGATCGTCCAGGAGGCGCTGACCAACGCACGCAAGCACGCGCCCGGCGCGGCGGTCGCGGTGGAGGTGACCGGGGGCCCGGCGGGCGGGCTGGCGGTGGAGGTCCGCAACGCGCCGCCGCCCGGACCGGCTCCGGTCTCCGGCGCGGGAGGGAACGGGAACGCGGGCGGGAACGGGGGCGGGGGCGCCGGGCAGGGGCTGATCGGGCTCGCCGAACGGGCCCGCCTGGCGGGCGGTGAGCTGACGGCCGGCCCCGCCGACGGTGGTTTCCGGGTCCACGCCTCACTGCCCTGGCCCGCGCCGGACATCGCGTCCGTCGCGGGCCGGGGCTGAGAAGGGGGACGAGGTGATCCGCGCGGAGAAGGGGGACGAGGTGATCCGCGTCCGTCGCGGGCCGGGGCCGAGGAGGGGGACGAGGTGATCCGCGTCCTGCTGGTCGACGACGACGCGATCGTGCGGGCCGGGCTGCGCCTGATGCTGGGCGGCGCCCCGGACATCGAGATCGTCGCGGAGGCCGCCGACGGGGCGGAGGTGCCCGCTCTGGTCGCCGCGCACGGGCCCGACCTGGTGTTGATGGACATCCGGATGCCGGGCGTCGACGGGCTGGCCGCCACCGAGAGGCTCCGGGTCGGGCCCGGCGCCCCGGAGGTGCTGGTCCTGACCACCTTCCACACCGACGCGCACGTACTGCGGGCGCTGCGCGCCGGCGCGGCCGGGTTCCTGCTCAAGGACACCCCGCCGCAGGACATCGTCACGGCCGTCCGGACGGTGGCCGCCGGGGATCCGGTGCTCTCCCCCGCCGTCACCCGCCGCCTCATCGAGCAGGTGACGGACGGCTCCGGGCAGGACGACCGGGCCGCCGCCGCCCGGGCCCGGCTGGCGCTGCTGGCCGAGCGGGAGCGGGAGGTGGCCCTGGCGATCGGGCGCGGCCGCTCCAACGCGGAGATCGCGCGGGAACTGCACCTGGCGCTGCCGACGGTGAAGACGCACGTGTCACGGATCCTGACCCGGCTGGATCTCAACAACCGGGTCCAGATCGCCCTGCTGGTCCACGACGCGGGCACGCCGGGAGGCCGGTGAGACCACCGCCGGGCGGGCACTCGGAAGTCTCACGCTCCTGCCCGGCCGGCGGCCCGCCGAGCAGGCCCCGCTCGGTGCTGCCCGGAGACCGGTGCCTCGTCACATCGGGCACGCTCGTCTGCCCTCGTCCGGCGGACGGGTGTGCTCGCGTACTCGGAGGGAGAGGCGACCGGTGGCCGTGCCGTCCGACGCGAAGGAGCGGCACCTCCCCCTCCGGTACTCTGCGGCGGCTTCGCGAAATAGGTTTGATCCGGCCTCGGTGCCGTCTGATGGAATGACCGGCATGACCACACCTCGTGACAAGGCCCTGTTGTTCCGCTCGATGCATGTCCCCGGCCGGCCGCTGGTGCTGCCCAATGCCTGGGACGTCGCCTCCGCGCGTATCGTGACGGATGCCGGTGCCGCCGCGGTCGCCACCACCAGCGCCGGTGTCTCGTGGGCCCTGGGCTGTGGAGACGGCGACCACCTGGACCGGGACCGCGCCCTCGACCTGATCGCTCGGGTCGCCGCAGCGGTCGACGTTCCGGTGACGGCCGACGTCGAAAGCGGCTACGCGCCCGACCCCGCGGGGGTGGCCGAGACCGTGCGGGGCGTGCTCGCGGCCGGAGCCGTCGGCATCAATCTGGAGGACTCACTCCGCGCGGGCCCGGCCCCGCTGCGTCCCGTCCTGGAGCAGTCCGAGCGCATCGCGGCCGCCCGTGGTGCCGCGGACAGCGCTGGTGTGCCGCTGTTCGTCAACGCCCGGATCGACACGCACCGCCTGCCGGCCGGGGATCTCACGGTATGGCTGAAGGAAACCCTGGCCCGGGCCGAGGCCTACGTGGCGGCCGGCGCCGACGGGGTGTTCGTTCTCGGGGCTCTGGACGCGGAGACCGTCACGGCGCTCGTGCGTGCGGTGTCCGTGCCGGTGAACGTCCTGGCGGGTCCTGGGACTCTCACCGTGCCCGCGCTCGCGGCGCTGGGCGTGGCTCGCGTGAGCGCTGGATCCTCGATCGCCGAGGCGGCCTACGGGCTGGTCGCACGCGCCGCCCGGGAACTGCTCGCCGACGGCACCTGCGGAACCCTCGAGGGCGGTCTCGGGTACGGCACCCTCAATTCGCTGCTGCTGGCAGAACCTGGCCGCTGAACGGCGGGGCAGGGCGTCAGAGGTCGAGGACGAGGTCCTCGCGGGGTTGCGAGCAGCAGATCAGCGCGTTGCCGTCGGCGGGGGCGTCCACCGGCTCCGGCGAGTAGCCGATCGTGCCGGACAGCAGACCGCTCTCGCAGGCGTGGCAGACCCCGGTACGGCACGACCAGCGGGTCGGCACGTCGCACGCCTCCGCGAGTTCGAGCAGGCTCTCGTAGGCGGGATTCCAGGAGACGGTGAGGCCGCTGCGCGCGAACGTGACGGCGGGCCCGGCTCCCGGTACGCCGACGGGCGGGTGCGGGGGGCGGGCGGCCACCGGGGTCACCCCCGGCGTCAGCGCCGCCTGCGCGCCGAAGACTTCCGTGTGCACGCTCGCGGGAGCGAGTTCGGAGGCGACGAGGGCGGGCGGCAGGTCGCGCATGAAGGCGGAAGGACCGCAAAGGTAGGCGTCGGCGGCGTGCGGGACGCCGAGGCGGCCGAGCAGTCCGACCGACAGCCGTCCCGCGGTGTCGTAGTCGACCCCCCGGCGGTCGCCGGGCGCGGGCCGGCTGTAGCAGACGTGCCCGTGCGCGCGGGGAAGCAGAGCGCGAAGGCCGCCGCTCTCCGCGGCGAACGGGTGTTCCGTGCCGTCGCGCGTGCCGTACAGCCACCACACCTCGCGGGTCGAGCGGGCGGCGGCGAGGGCGTGCAGCATGGCGAGGACGGGGGTCGCGCCGATACCCGCCGAGAGCAGCAGGACCGGGGCGTCGCCTTCTTCCAGGGTGAACGTGCCGCGCGGCGCCGCCGCTTCGAGAAGGTCGCCGACACGCAGGCGGGTGCGGAGGTAGGTGCTGGCGACGCCCCCGGGCTCCTGTTTGACGCTGATCCGGTGGCGACCGGCGTCAGGAGGGCCGGACAGCGAGTAGCTGCGGATGACCGGCGGGCCGCCGCTCTCGGGGCGCAGCCGTACGGTGAGGAACTGGCCCGGCAGGGCGGCGGGCAGCGGTTCCCCGCCGGTGGCCTCCAGGGTCAGTGAGAACACGCTGCGGCTCTCGGCGTCGATCCGGGCGATCCGCAGCGGCCGGAACCCCGGCCAGGCGGGCGGCGGCCCGGCCGCGGCGGGTGTCAGCCCCGGGTTCCCCGCCGGCCCCTTCCTCGCGCCCTCGTCGCCGGGCCGGTCGAGCAGGGCGCGCAGGGACTCCCGCCAGCCATCGCTCAGCGCGGGGACGCGCAGCGCCCGCTCCAGCCGGTCGCGGGGGTGCCCCGGCAGGTAGAGCAGGGCGTCGATCTCCGCGACGGACATCGCCTCCGGGCCGGAGGCGACCTTGACGATCTCGTCGCCCGCCTCCACCCGCCCTTCGGTGATCACCCGGAAGTAGAACCCGGGACGCCGGTGGGACACCAGCAGGGCCGCCATCCGCGGCTCGTCCATCCGCAGACCCACCCGGTAGCAGGTGACCCGGGGCTGGGTGACCTCGAACACCGCCTCCCCGATGCGGTAGCGGTCACCGACGCACACCTCGTCGTCGGGCAGCCCGTCGACCGTGAAGTTCTCCCCGAACTGCCCGTAGACGAAGTCGTCGCGGCCGAGTTCCTCCTGCCAGTGCCGGTAGGAGTCGATCTGGTAGACCAGCACCGCGCGATGCTCGCCACCGTGCCCCCGAAGGTCTCCCTGGCCGTCCCCGTCGACGTTCAGGCGGCGTACCGTGCGTGGCCCGGTCACGGACCGCTTCCACACCCCGGTGTGGACCGTCGTGCCGTGCCACGGGACGTCCCTGGGCAGGCCGACGTTGATCGACAGGAGCGTCGCCACGTGTCCTCCCCCTCACCACGAGGCATCCGGCTCCCTTGCACGATACCTCGTTCTCGCAGGTCAGCCTGGATCTCGCGGCGCGGCCCCCGGTCCTGCGCGCGGCGCGGCCCCGGCCGTACCGGCACCCTTCGCGCCGTGTTCGGGCCGCGTCTCTCCAGGAGACGGCGAAATCCGGGCCGCACATGGTGTGCGGCCCGGATTCCTTTACAAAGTAGATTCAGGCCAGGCCCAGGTCGGGGCCGCCGGCTCCTGCGGCTAACCGAGGTACAGGTGCAGGTCGTTCAGGTTGTTACTCGGGTTGTAGGTGCAGTAGTACCGGATGCCGAGGGTGGGGTTGGACCTCTTGTAGGCCTCCCTGATGCACGTGTTGCAGTCGCTCCAGCTCCTGATGAACCTGCTCGGCGGCCTGGCGCTCGTCGGCAGGCCGCAGCTGTTCGCGGCGATGGAGACGGGACCCGACATCGACGCGGATGCCGACGCCGACGCGGACGCCGGTGTCGCGACGGCGGCCGGGACCAGAAGCGCCGCCGTGCACAGAGCCGCTCCCGTGAGGATTTTCTTCACCAGTGTCATGAACACTCCTACCCAGAGGTGTTTGGAGAACGTGATGACCGTGGCGACCGCCAGGACAGGGATCCTGGGCTTCGGTCGCATACGCTGACCGATCTTCCGCTTTTCCTTTCGGGGTGACCCGAGGTGCGGAACCTAGATAAAAATCACCTTTTTCCGGATTTCCGGCAACCTCTAAGGTTCCAGGGTGGGCCGCCCCGAGTGTCTCGGCCTGGGGGTGCCGCCCACTCCGTCCGCGGGCCCGGGAAGCTCGCCGCCGAGCGGGCCAGCATCGGTGATGACGACGCCCCGCGACCGGATCGATCGCGGGGCGTTTCCATGATCGTGCGCGCTCACGCGCGGCCCACGGGAGGCGCCCTGGGGCTCGACGAAACAGCGTGTGTTGCGTTTCCCCAGGTCAGAACCTAGATCGTCCCGCTGACCAGGTGCGCCACGCACTCCACGTGGTGGGTCATCGGGAAGGCGTCGAAAGCCCGCAGATCGGCGAGGCGGTAACCCCGCTCGGCGAACCAGGCCAGGTCGCGGGCGAGGGTGGCCGGGTCGCAGGAGACGTACACGATCCGGGTCGCCCGGAGGGTGGTGACGCGGTCGACGACGTCGCGGCCCAGCCCGGCCCTGGGCGGGTCGACGACGACCAGGTCGGCGCGCTCGATGCCGAAGCGGTCGAGGGCGTTCTCCACCCGTCCCCTGGCGAAGCGGGCCTGGGGCAGGTCGCGGAGGTTGCGCTCGGCGTCGCGGACCGCCACGGACTCGGACTCGACGCCGAACACGGCCCCCTCGGGACCGACCGCCTCGGCCAGCCCGGCGGCGAACAGGCCGACGCCGCAGTAGAGGTCGAGGGCCCACTCCCCCGGCCGCGGGGCGGCGAACTCCATGACGGCGTCGAGCAGGGTGGCGGCGGCGCCGGGGTGCACCTGCCAGAAGCCGCTGCCGGTGACCTGGAAGTCGCGCTCGGCGACGCGCTCGACGAGATGGTTGCGGCCGTGGACGACGCGGCTGCGGCCCTTGCCCTCGTCGACGAAGACGGCCACGCTCGTGTCGAGGTCGGGCACGGCCACCGTGCGCCGGGGCTTGGGCGCGACCACGACCGCCTGGTCGCCGGTGGTGGAGGCGATGACCTCGACCGAGGAGGCGTTGCGCCAGTTCATGACCTCGGCGCCGACGTTCTCCACCTCGGGGTGGGCGATCAGGCAGGCGTCCACCGGCTCGACGTCGTGGGAGCGGTGGCGGCGCAGGCCCAGGCCGCCCTCGCGGTCGACGGCGAACTGGACGCGGGTGCGCCAGCCGAGCCCGTCCGGGGCTCCGGGGACCTCCTCGACGGTGCCCTTCCAGTCGATCGAGGCCAGGCGCTTGAGCTGCTCGGCCACCACGTCGGCCTTCAGGCGGCGCTGGGCGTCGAGGGAGGCGTGCTGCCAGTCGCAGCCGCCGCAGCGGCCGGGGCCCGCGAACGGGCACGGCGGGGTCACCCGGTCGGCGGAGGGTTCCAGGATCTCGACCGCGTCGGCCCGCAGGAACCGGGAGGTCTCCTCGGTGATCTCGGCGATGACCCGCTCACCGGGCAGCGCGTGCCGCACGAAGACGACCCGGCCGTCGTGGCGGGCGACGCACCAGCCACCGTGCGCAACCGGTCCTACGGTCAGTTCGATGGCCATGGTCGTTGCCCCCAAGGGAAAATCCGTCGTCGGTCGAGCCTCCTCGCGTCAGGAGCGCATACGAAAGGTTATGCCTTGACGTCCTCGTCCCGTGCCGCCTCCTGGCGCGGACGGCGTACGGCGCCCGGCGCGAAGGGCTCGGGGCGGCCCTTGAGCCGGTCGGAGGAGTGCAGCTGCCAGGGCACGCTGATGACCATCACGCCCGGCTGGAACAGCAGGCGGCCCTTCAGCCGCAGCGCGCTCTGGTTGTGCAGGAGGTGCTCCCACCAGTGGCCGACGACGTACTCGGGGATGTAGACGCTCACCACGTCGCGGGGCGAGCGGCGGCGCAGCGACTTGACGTACTCCAGGATCGGCCGGGTGATCTCGCGGTAGGGCGAGTCGAGCATCTTCAGCGGCACCGGGATGCCTCGCCGTTCCCACTCCTCCTGCAGGGCCCTGGCCTCGGGGCCCTCCACCCCCACGGTGATCGCCTCCAGCTTGGAGGGGCGGGTGGCGCGGGCGTAGGCGAGGGCGCGCAGGGTCGGCTTGTGGATCTTGGAGACCAGGACGATGGCGTGGTTGCGCGCGGGCAGCATCGACTCGTCCACCTGGGAGTCCTCGGCGACGGTGAGCTCGGCGGCCACGTTCTCGTAGTGGCGGTGGATGCCCTTCATCATCAGGAACAGCACCGGCATGGCCACGCAGACGATCCACGCCCCGTGGGTGAACTTGGTGACCAGCACCACCACCAGCACCACGCCGGTCATGACGCCGCCGAAGAAGTTGATGGTCCGCGAGCGGTGCATCTGGTGCCGGACCTTCAGGTCGCCCTCGGTCCTCAGGTGCCGGGTCCAGTGCCTGACCATGCCGATCTGGCTCAGCGTGAACGACACGAAGACGCCCACGATGTAGAGGTTGAGCAGGCGGCTGACGTCGGCGTCGAAGCCCCACAGCAGCAGGCAGGCCCCGGCGGCGAGGATCACGATGCCGTTGGAGAAGGCGAGCCGGTCCCCCCTGGTGTGCAGCTGGCGGGGCAGGTAGCGGTCCTGGGCCAGGATCGAGCCGAGCACCGGGAAGCCGTTGAAGGCGGTGTTGGCGGCCAGGAACAGGATCAGCGCGGTGACGGCCGCGATGACGAAGAAGGGGAGCGATCCGTTGCCGAAGACCGCGTCGGCCACCTGGGCGATGATCGGCTGCTGGTAGTAGCCGGGCCCGGCGGGCCTGCCGTCGATGAGGACGTCACGATAGGCGACGGAGGGCTCGGCCACCTTGACCCCCGAGGCGAGCCCCAGGGTGATGATCCCGACGAACATGGTCACCGAGACCAGGCCCATCATCAGCAGGGTGCTCGCGGCGTTCTTGCTCTTGGGCTTGCGGAAGGCGGGCACGCCGTTGCTGATCGCCTCGACGCCGGTGAGGGCGGCACAGCCGGAGGAGAACGCGCGCAGGATCAGGAAGGCCGCCGCGAAGGAGGTCAGGTTCGACTGCTCGGCGATGATCTGGTACTCGGAGGTGGGCGCGTGCAGCTCGTCGCCGAGGACGAGCACCCGGAAACCGCCCCACGCGACCAGGCCGAGGACGGCGAACATGAAGGCGTAGGTGGGGATCGCGAAGGCCGCACCCGACTCCCGGATGCCGCGCAGGTTGACGATCGTCAGCAGCACGACGATGACGATCGCGACCAGCGGCTTGTGCTGGGCGACGTACGGGATGGTGGCGCCCACGTAGTCGACGCCGTTGGCGACCGAGACCGCGACGGTCAGCACGTAGTCGACCATCAGGGCGCTGGCGACGGTCAGGCCCGCGTTCGGGCCGAGGTTGACGGTGGCGACCTCGTAGTCGCCGCCCCCGCTGGGATAGGCGTGCACGTTCTGCCGGTACGACGCCACGACGGTGAGCATCACCACCACGACGGCGACGGCGACCCAGGGGCTGAAGTGGTAGAAGGAGATCCCCGCGAGGGAGAGGATGACCAGGATCTCCTGCGGGGCGTAGGCCACGGAGGAGAGGGCGTCGCTCGCGAAAACGGGCAGCGCGATGCGCTTGGGGAGCAGCTGCTCGTGCAGCTGCGTGCTGCGCAGCGCCCGCCCGATGAAAAGGCGTTTGACAAGGTCCGTCACCTTCGACACGTCTGCAGATGCTAGCCGTTATTACTCGGCCCCACTCACGCGGCACTCCTGGGGCGGTCCATACTGGCTGAATACATCGGGATCAAGATCCGCCTCACAGCGACCGGCGGGGGAGCATGCATATCGTGATCATGGGGTGTGGCCGGGTCGGTTCGACCCTGGCGCACATCCTTGAGGACAGCGGCCACTCGGTCGCGATCATCGACCGTGACCCGCAGGCGTTCCGCCGCCTGCGGGCGGGGTTTCGGGGTCGCAGGGTGACCGGGATCGGCTTCGACCGCGACGTCCTGGAGGAGGCCGGCATCGAGGCCGCGGGCGCCTACGTGGCGGTGAGCAGCGGCGACAACTCGAACATCATCTCCGCCAGGGTCGCCCGCGAGACGTTCGGCGTGGACAACGTCGTGGCGAGGATCTACGACTCCCGGCGCGCCGAGGTCTACCAGCGGCTGGGCATCCCCACCGTGGCCACGGTCCGCTGGACCGCCGACCAGATCCTGCGCCGCGTCCTGCCCGAGGGCGCCGAGCCGCTCTGGCGCGACCCCAGCGGGTGCGTGGTGCTGGCGGAGGTGGCCTACCACCCCGGCTGGATCGGCACCGCGACGAGGGACCTGGAGGCGGCTGCGGGCACCCGCCTGGCGTTCATCAACCGGATCGGCGACACCCTGCTGCCCAAGAACGACTCGGTGGTGCAGGAGGGCGACGTGCTGCACGTCATGGCGGTCGAGACCGACATGGACCGCATCAACAAGGTGCTGTCCGGGGCGCCGGAGGAGGAGCACTGATGCGCGTCACCATCGCCGGCGCGGGAGCGGTCGGCCGGTCGATCGCCGCCGAGCTCCTGGAGAACGGCCACGAGGTCCTGCTCGTCGACATCGACCCCAAGGCCATCAAGATCGATACCGTGCCGCGGGCGGAGTGGCTGCTCGCCGACGCCTGCGAGATCTCCTCGCTGGACGAGGCGGGCCTGGCCGAGTGCCACGTGGTCGTCGCCGCCAGCGGCGACGACAAGGTCAACCTCGTGGTCTCGCTGCTCGCCAAGACGGAGTACGGCGTGCCGCGCGTGGTCGCCAGGATCAACCACCCCAAGAACGAGTGGCTGTTCAACGAGTCGTGGGGCGTCGACGTGGCCGTCTCGACCCCGCGCCTGCTGAGCGCGCTGGTCGAGGAGGCGGTCAGCGTCGGCGACCTGGTACGGCTGATGACCTTCCGCCAGGGGCAGGCCAACCTGGTCGAGCTCACCCTGCCCGAGGACGCGCCGGTCGTCGGCCAGCGCGCCGGCTCGGTGCCGTGGCCCAACGACACCGCCCTGGTCGCGATCCTGCGCGAGGGCCGGGTGCTGGTGCCCACCGCCGACGACCCGCTGGAGGCCGGTGACGAGCTGATGTTCGTGGCCAGCCAGGAGGTCGAGGAGGAGCTGGCCGAGCTCCTGTCCCCGCACCGTACGCCCCGCTGAGCCGGGATCTCCCGCACCGCGCGCCTCTCGCGCCCGCTTCCCCGCCCGGACCGGCCCGGAAGCGGGCGGGAAACGGGAGCGGGCGGGAAACGGAAGCCGGCGGGAGGGCCGCGCCGGCGGTGAACGGGAAAGCCCTCCGCGACGGCGCGGAGGGCGGCGGACCCGGACCGGGCCCCGCGGTCAGGAGACCGCGGGCCGCACCGGGGTCCTGCCCCGGGCCAGGAGCCACACCATGGCGGCGAGCGCCGCAACCTGGAGCGGCCAGCCCATCGCGATCTTGAGGATGCCCAGCTCGGCGACCGCGTCGTTCCCGCCGATCAGGAAGACGGGGAGCTGCGCCGCCACCCGGACCACGCACGGGATCATCAGCAGCCAGGTGAGCCTGGTGCAGAGCTTCACCACGGCCGGATCCGCGCGCCACGCGGTCGGGTCGCCGGTGACGGAGCCGATGAGGAAGCCCACCACCGGCCATCGGGTGACGATCGACAGCAGCATCACCACGGAGTAGCCGGCGTTGTAGAGGATGCCCGGCAGGAAGACGTCCTTCGCCTCGCCGGTGCGGGAGGCGAAGAACGCGCCGATGCCGATGCCGATCAGGCTGTTGACCACGAACTGCGGCGTCGAGCGCTGCACCAGCCGCACGACGAGCAGCAGCACCGCGGCCGAGATGCTGACGATCAGGGACTGCTTCAGGTTGGAGGTGGTGATCCACATGCCGGTGAAGGCGATGGTGGGCACGGCCGCCTCGACGACGCCCCGCACTCCGCCGAAGGCCTTGGCCAGCTGGCTGCGGATCGCGGCCTCGACCGTGTCGTGCGCGGCGGTCTCGCCGGTGGTGGTCATCTTCTCGCTCACCGTCTCGTGATCGTCAATCACTCACGCACCGCCCGCGGGACGCAGCTCATATCTCGGATTGAACATGACTTTGCGGCCATCCTGCACGCTGACGAGTCCTTCCGCCAGCACCAGGCGCCCCGGCTCGATGCCCGCGATCTTCCTGCGGCCCAGCCATATCAGGTCGATCACATCCGAACCATCGTAAAGCTCGGCCTCCAGCGCCGGAGCGCCACCACGAGGACGCAGCGTCACCGTCCGCAGCGTACCGGTCACGCAGAAGCGACGGCGCATACCGCACGAGACGATGGGCGTGGCACCGTGGCGGTCGAGGTCCTGCTGGAGCTCGTCGGCCTCCAATTCGGCCTGACCGGCGGTCAACCGGCGGAAGAATCCCCGCAAACCGCTCTGTTTATGCGGCTCCTGAGAACCCACGGACCTCTCCTTCACACACGAGTCGAACCAGCGTACGCGATCGGGCCCGTCAGCGGATCTCGGCGATCTCGGGTCCCCGGCCGAACGGGTTGAGGTCGGGCACGTCGCCCCCGGCGGCCTGCTGCTCCGCGGCCTGCCTGGCCTCGGGCGGCAGCCGGAGCTCGATCGCCTCCTTGGGGGCCATCGGCTCGTCGCCGCGTACCACGACTATGTCCCGGACGACACCCTCCAGCGTCGCGGCGATCCCTGCGTCCTCCGCGGCCTTCCCGCTGATCACCGCGCGCAGGAACCAGCGTGGCCCGTCGACCCCGATGTAGCGGACCGGCTGCTCGCCGCCCTCCGCGGGGATCCTGGCGGCCAGCTCGACGCCGAACGCCCCCTCCCGCTCCTCGGCGGTGCCCCCGGCGCTCTTGACGCCCTCGGCCAGCTCGGCCCTGACCTCGTCCCAGATCCCGCTCCGCCTGGGCGCCGCGAAGGCGTGCACCTGCAGGGCGCTCCCCTCGAACAGGACCACAGCGCCGACGATCTGGTCACCGGCCAGGTTGAGCTGCACCTCGAAACCGGCGTCGACCGGCAGGCGCATGCCTCCGAGGTCGACCCGCTCCCGCTCGGGATGGGGCTCGTCGGCGTCCCACGGCCCCGACTCCCGCGCGGGGACCTGCTCGACCTCCTGCACCACGGCCTTGGCGGCCTTGGCGGCCGGGGACTTCTCACGGCGGTTACGTCCGAACACTTTCCTCACGCTCCTTGAAGATTCACTGGTCACTCGTCCCCCGCCGGGCGCGGCGGCGGGCGGCCCCGCGGGCCGGAGACGCGCTCCGGTCCCCGATCACCACCGGCCACTTCGCCCCCCTCACCGGGTTCGCTCCCTGTCAGCGGCCGGTGGACCCGAATCCGCCGGCGCCTCGCGCCGATCCCGGCAACCGGTCCACCTCGTGGAACACCGCCTTCTCCACCTTCTGGATCACCAGCTGCGCGACGCGGTCTCCCCTGCGCAGCCGCACGGCGTTCTTGGTGTCGGTGTTGATCAGCGTCACCTTGATCTCGCCCCGGTATCCCGCGTCGACGGTGCCGGGCGCGTTGACGAGCGTCACGCCGTGCCTGGCGGCCAGGCCCGAGCGCGGGTGGACGAACGCGGCGTACCCGTCGGGCAGGGCGATCGCCAGCCCGGTGCCGACCACGGCCCGCTCCCCGGGGAGGAGTTCGACGTCCTCGGCGGCGTGGAGATCCGCGCCCGCGTCGCCCGCGTGGGCGTACGAGGGCGGCGGCAGGCCGGCGTCGAGCCGGTGGATCAACACCTCGACGGTGTGGGTCACGGGTTCACCTCGTACTCGTGGTGCTCGTCGGCGATCGTCTGGATGTCGCCGTGCTTGGCGAAATGTTCCATGGCCACCTCGATGAAGAGCGCCGCGGCCCGCACGGCGACCGGGCCGTCCGGGGAACCGATCCGGCCCTCAGCCTCAAGGTACGCCTTCCTGCCGGACATGCCGTTGCACCAGGCGCGCAGATGCAGGACCGTGCCGACCGGAACCGGCGCGAGATAGTCGGTCTCCAGCCGGCCGGTGACGTAGGGGCGCTGGAAGAGCCACACGGACATGCCGATGACCTCGTCCATCGCCGCGGCGAGCACGCCGCCGTGCGCCAGGCCGGGCGCGCCCTGGTGGGTCTCCTCCACGGTGAACTCGGCGACCACCGTGACCCCGTCAGGGCTGGAGGCGGTCAGGTGCAGGCCGTTCGGGTGTCCGGCGCCGCAGCCGAAGCAGCGGCTGTAGTGGGAGCCGAGCGGGGTGCCGGGAGCGGGCGCGCCGGGAAGCGGCCTCGGGCGGGTCGCATCCGGCGGGGGGGTGGTCAGGGCGGAACGGGTCACGGGGCAGAACGTTACCCCCTGGGCTGCGGTGATTCCTCATTCACCGGCTTTCCCGCCGCACCCGGCGGTGCCGGGCTACCGGGATCACCTGGATCGCCGGGATCAGGGCCGCCGGGATCAGGGCCGCCGGGATCGGGCTGCGGTGGCGCCGGTGGCAGGGCCAGGTGGGAGCCGCCCATGAGCTCGGGCAGCGCCCGGTAGATCACCGCGGCCACCGGCACCGCCACGGCGGCCCCGGCGATTCCCGCCAGGATGCCGCCCACCGCCAGCACCAGGATGATCGCCAACGGGTGGAAGTGGAGCACCCTGCCGACGATCAGCGGCTGGAGCACGTGGTTCTCCAGCTGCTGCTCCACGAGCAGGATGCCGAGGAAGATCAGGGCGTAGATCGGGCCCTTGGCGCCGAGGGTGACCAGGGTGGCCACGGAACCGGCGAAGAAGATGCCGACGATGGGGATGAAGCTGGCCAGGAAGATCATCACCGCGAGCGGCGCCCAGAGCGGCACGCCCATCCCCGCGAGCACGATACCCATGATCACGCCGTGCACTGCGGCCACCGCGACCGTGCCCTGCACGTAGTGCGAGAGCGTCACCCAGGCGGCCCGGCCGGCCATGTCGACGCGGGGCGCGACCTCGCCGAAGCCCTTCAGGAACCACGACCAGATCCGGTCGCCGTCCTTGAGCAGGAAGAACGTCACGAACAGCAGCAGCACGATGGAGGCCAGCACCTCCAGCGCCACCGTGGCGCCGGTGAGGACCGTCTGGGTTATCTGGTTGCGCTGGGTGGTGATCTGCTTGCCGATCTCGTCGACCCAGCTGGTGATCTGGGTCGGCTGCAGGTGCAGGGGCCCGGTGTGGAGCCAGTTCTGCACGGTCTTGACCGTCTGGCGCACCTGGTCGACGAGGCCGGGGAACTCGTCGTTGGCGCGCACCCCGATGATCCAGCCGGTGCCGCCGAGCACGGTGAGCGCGATGATCATCGTGAGCCAGGTCGCGTAGATGGGCCGCATGCCCATCGCCCCGAACCGCCTGGTGAGCGGGAACAGCAGCGCGGTCAGCAGGAGCGCGATGGCCACCGGCAGCACCACGATGCGCAACGTCGCGATGAACTGCGCGAAGTAGAAGACGGCCCAGCCGATGATGATCAGGCAGAGGCTCCACATCGCGATGCGCAGCAACGTGCGAGGCACCAGGCTGGTCAGGCGTTCCCGATCGGAGATCACATAATCCAGACTGTCACGCCGGGAAGGGAAATGCGCGAGGGTTTCGAAGCGCCCCCCAGGGTTTCGAGGCGCTCCCCGCGGATGAGTCCGGGGGACTCCAGCCCGCCCGGACCTGCGGCTACGCGCGGGCCCGCGCCGCGGTTGCCCGGCGGCCGGCCGTCGACGCCCGCCGGGAACGCGCCCACCGGCGGGGGCGGCCGCCCGGCCGGGATCGGCGCCCGCCCGGTCAGGGGCGGGCGCTCACCCGGCTGAGGTCAGCGCTCATCCGGCGGGCGGGAGATCACCCTGTCTTCGAGGTAGCAGCTGCAGTTGCCACATCCTGGCGGCATGCCTGTCCTCCTCTCACCTGTCCTGCCTCGACCGTACGGCAGGATTCCCCGACGGCGAGGACAGATTCGCGTGCGCGCCCGCCGGTCAGGTGAGGGTGACCTCCACCAGCAGGTCCCCCTCGCCCTCCCGGAGCACGAACTCGTCGATGACGCCCGCGCCGCACAGGTCGTCCTGCGCCCGGCGCACGAGGTCGGCCCCCGCGCCGGTGACGGTCAGCCGGGCGACCTCCGCGCGCATGGACAGGCGGGCGTCGGACTTGGCCTTGCGGACCCGGCCGAGGACGGCTGCCACCGCGGGCAGCAGCTCGGGATCGCCTTCCCGCTCGCGCGCCTGGGGCCAGGCGGCCCGGTGCACCGAACCCTCACGCCACCAGGACCACACCTCCTCGGTGACGAAGGGCAGGAACGGGGCGAACAGCCGGAGCATGACGTCGAGCGCCTCGCGCAGCGCCGCGTGCGCCGAACGCGCCGCCGCGCCCGCCTCCCCGTTCCCGTCCTCGGCGTCGTCGTAGGCCCTGGCCTTGACCAGCTCCAGGTAGTCGTCGCAGAACTCCCAGAAGAACCGCTCGGTGCGCTCCAGGGCGCGGGTGTAGTCGTAGCCCTCGAACGCCTCGGTGGCCTCGTGGACCACCTCCGACAGCCTGGCCAGCATCGACAGGTCGATCGGTTCGGTGACCTCCCCGCCGCCCTCGCCCAGGCCCAGGACGAACCGGGAGGCGTTCAGGATCTTGATGGCCAGCCGGCGGCCGACCTTGATCTGGCCGGTGTCGAACGCCGTGTCGGTGCCCGGACGGCCGCCGGCCGCCCAGTAGCGGACCGCGTCGGAGCCGTACTGCTCCAGCAGGCCGAGTGGGGTGACCACGTTGCCCCGGGACTTGGACATCTTCTTGCGGTCGGGGTCGAGGATCCACCCGGAGATCGCGACGTGGCTCCAGGGCAGGGTGCCCTGTTCCAGGTGGGCGCGGACCACGGTGGAGAACAGCCAGGTCCGGATGATCTCGTGGGCCTGCGGGCGCAGGTCCATCGGGAAGACCCGCTCGAACAGGTCCCGGTCGCGCTCCCAGCCCCCGGCGATCTGCGGCGTCAGCGAGGAGGTGGCCCAGGTGTCCATGACGTCCGGGTCCGCGATGAAGCCGCCCGCCTTGCCGCGCTGGTCCTCGGTGTAGCCGGGCGGGACGTCGGTGGACGGGTCGATCGGCAGCGCGGACTCGGGCGGCGCGATCGGCGCGGAACGGTCGGGCTCGCCCTCGTCGTCCAGGGGGTACCACACCGGGATGGGCACCCCGAAGAACCGCTGCCGGGAGATCAGCCAGTCGCCCGCCAGCCCCTGCACCCAGCTGTCGTAGCGGACCCGCATGTGCGGCGGGTGCCAGGACAGCTCCGCGCCGCGCGCCAGGAGCGCGTCGCGCAGGGCGAGGTCGCGCCCGCCGTTGCGGATGTACCACTGGCGGGTGGTGACGATCTCCAGGGGCCGGTCGCCCTTCTCGTAGAACTTCACCGTGCGCCTCACGGCGCGCGGCTCGCCCTCCATGTCGCCCGACGCGCGCAGCAGCTCCACGATCCGCTCGCGGGCGCCGTGCACGGTCCTGCCCGCCAGCTCCGCGTACGGCTCCCGCGGCACGCCCTCGGGCGCGTCCGGCAGCAGCCTGCCGTCCCAGCCGATGACGGCGCGGGTGGGCAGGTCGAGCTCGCGCCACCAGACGACGTCGGTGACGTCGCCGAAGGTGCAGATCATCGCGATGCCCGAGCCCTTGTCCGGCTCGGCCAGGTGGTGGGCGAGCACCGGCACCTCGACGCCGAACAGCGGCGTCCTGACCGTGGTGCCGAACAGGGGCCGGTAGCGTTCGTCGTCCGGGTGGGCGACGAGCGCGACGCAGGCGGGCAGCAGCTCGGGGCGGGTCGTCTCGATCCAGACCCGGTCACCGAACCCCCTGGCCCGCTGCTCCTGCGACAGGCCGAAGCCCAGCCGGTGGAAGGCGCCGGGCCACTCGCGGTCCTCCAGCTCGGCCTGGGCGACGGCGGTGCGGAAGGTGACGTCCCACAGCGTGGGCGCCTGAGCCACGTACGCCTCCCCCCTGTCCAGGTTGCGCAGGAAGGCGCGCTGGGAGGCGGTGCGGGCGGCGTCGCCGATGGTGGCGTACGTCAGCGACCAGTCGACCGACAGGCCCAGGCGGCGCCAGAGCTCCTCGAACACCTTCTCGTCCTCGACGGTGAGCCGCTCGCACAGCTCGATGAAGTTTCCGCGCGAGATCGGGATCTGCCGCTTGGGGTCGGGTCTGGCCGGGGGCTCGAACGAGGGGTCGTAGGCGATGGAGGGGTCGCAGCGCACGCCGAAGTGGTTCTGCACCCGGCGCTCGGTGGGCAGGCCGTTGTCGTCCCAGCCCATGGGGTAGAAGACCTCGCGCCCGCGCATGCGCTGGAAGCGGGCGACGGTGTCGGTGTGGGTGTAGGAGAAGACGTGGCCGACGTGGAGGGAGCCGGAGACGGTCGGCGGCGGGGTGTCGATCGAGTAGATCTCCGCGCGCGTGCGGGACCTGTCGAAACGGTAGGTCCCCTCGGCCTCCCAGCGGCCCGCCCATACGGCTTCCAGGCCATCGAGAGTCGGTTTCTCGGGCATGGGCGCAGAGCGCGGTCGCTGTTGTGTCATGCCTCCCTATGGTATGGCTTCACGCGATGCGGCGCTCGGGGAGACTAGTGTTCTTGGGGCGAACCGCAAACGGGAGGACCACATGGCCGACAAGACCGAGAAGCAGGACATGGCGTGGAGGGCCATCGGCGGCCTCCTGGGCCTCGCCACCGCGTGGGGGGCGAAGAAGGCCATCGGGTTCGCCTGGGAGAAGGCCACCGGCAGGAAGCCGCCCGTCGACAACGAGTCCCTGGAGATCAGCCTCGGCGAGGCGATCGGCTACGCCGTGGTGATGGGGGTCGGCATGCAGGTGACGCAGATCATGGTCGCCCGCACCGCCAGGAAGCGCTACGACGCGTGGAAGGCCGTCAAGGACGCCGCCAGGGACGTCACCACCTGACGGCGACCGCACCGCGGGGGCCGCGCTCCCGCCGTGCCTCGCCGCGCCTCTGCCGTGCCCCCGCTGCGGCGCCGCCGTGCCGCCGCCGCTTCGCACGGCCTGGCGGGAGGCCGGAACGACGCGGTCGCACCGGCCCCCTCCGGGGATGTCGCTCCCCGGCGCGGCGAGGCCCGGAGGGACTCGACCGCGCCGGGGCTCCCCGTGTATCCCGGTGATTTCGGCGAGAGGTCAGGAGGGTTCCGGGGACTCCGACGGCTCCAGGGACAGCTGGGAACCCGGGGACGCCGTGGACCCCGAGGACTCCAGCGAGGTGAGGAACTCCTGCGCCCAGCGGTCCACGTCGTAGGTGGACACCCTCCGGCGCAGTGACCGCATCCGGCGTGACAGGTCGTGCGGGGTGGCCCGCATCGCGGTCAGCATCGCCCGCTTGAGGCCGTCGACGTCGTAGGGGTTGACCATGAACGCCTGGCGCAGCTCGTCGGCCGCCCCGGCGAACTCGCTGAGCACCAGGGCGCCGCGCAGGTCGTTGCGGCAGGCGATGTACTCCTTGGCGACCAGGTTCATCCCGTCGCGCAGCGGCGTCACCACCATCACGTCCGCCGCGAGGTAGAGCGCGGCGAGCTCGTCCCGGCCGTACGACTGGTGCATGTACTGCACGGGCTGCTGCCCGAGCTCCCCCTGCTCGCCGTTGATCCGGCCGACCTGGAGCTCGATCGAGTCGCGCAGCCGCATGTACTCCTCGACGCGTTCCCTGCTCGGGGTGGCGATCTGTACGAACGCCGCCTCACCCGGCTTGATCGCCCCCTCGGAGAGCAGCTCGCCGAACGCCTTCAGGCGCTGGCCGATGCCCTTGGTGTAGTCGAGCCTGTCGACGCCGAGCAGCAGGCACTCGGGGTCGCCCAGCTCCGCGCGGATCTCCCTGGCCCTGGCGATGATGTGCGGCTCCCTGACCAGGGAGTCGAGCTCGCCGAAGTCGACGGAGATGGGGAACGCCCCGGCGCGCACCACCCGGTCCCCCACGTAGATCTCGTGCTTGTGGTGCTGGAGACCGAGCAGGCGGCGGCAGAGCCGGATGAAGTTGGACGCGCCGCCGGGGCGCTGGAACCCGACCATGTCCGCGCCGAGCAGGCCCTCGACGATCTCACGCCGCCACGGCAGCTGGGAGAACAGCTCGACCGGCGGGAAGGGGATGTGCAGGAAGAAGCCGATGCGCAGGTCGGGGCGGAGCTTGCGCAGCATGGCCGGGACCAGCTGGAGCTGGTAGTCCTGGATCCACACGACGGCGTTCTCCGCGGCCTCCTCGGCCGCGGCCTCGGCGAAGCGCTCGTTGACGGTGCGGTAGGCCTCCCAGGTGACCCGGGAGTAGACGGGGGCGGCGACCACGTCGTGGTACAGGGGCCAGAGGGTGGCGTTGGAGAAGCCCTCGTAGTAGAGCTCGACCTCGGATTCGGACAGCGGGACGGGGACGAGCTGCATGCCGTCGTGTTCGAAGGGTTCGAGGTTCTCGTCGGGGGCGCCGTGCCAGCCGACCCAGGCCCCCTCCCTGCGCTGCAGGACGGGGGCGATCGCGGTGACGAGGCCGCCGGGACTGCGCCGCCACATGTCCTCACCGACTCGGTCGACGGGGAGACGGTTGGCGACGATCACAAATGCGCTGCGGCCCAGCACAGATTCCTCCAGGTAGTCGGGAGCTTACTGAATTAACTACCCGTTTGAGAGGTTTCTATGACTTGCCAGGCGGGAGGGCACGGTTGACCCTCAGATCGGCCCGTACGACCTCGCCGAGCTTCTTCGTGGCGGCGCGGTTGAGGAATCCTCCGGCCACGGCGCCGGTGAGGAACGGGCCGAAGGTGGTGAGGTGGCGCCCGAGGGTGCGCATCAGCCTGTTTCGCAGGGCGGTCTTGGCCGCGGTGCCCAGGGCGACGGTCATCGTCCCGGGTGCCATGGGGTCGACGCCGCGCTGCTTGGACCAGGCCATCGCGAAGGCCATGGCCCGCTGGGAGCCGGTGCCCGGCACCTGGATCCCGTACACCTCGTGGAGTTCGGCGATGAGCTTCACCTCGATCGCGGCCACGACGAGGGTCTCGGCCACGAGCTGGGCGGGGGCGGAGAGCAGGAGGGGAGGGGCGGCGAACTCGGCGGCGGCGACGGCCCCGCCGATGGCCCCGACCGCCATGGTCGCCTTGGTCGCGGTGCGTACCAGGTCGTCGGCGAGCGCCTCGGAGGTGAGACCGTGATGATGCTCGGAAAGGGTGTGCAGGTCGCGGATGGGGATGCGGGGCGCCACGGCCATGAACACGTCGGTCAGCCAGCGGCCCCGGCCCTCTCCCGACTCCTTGGCCCTCTTCGCCCCTCGCGCCAGTGATTTCGTGAGACGGCCGAGCAGCCGCCGCCGCTCGGCCCCGTCCATGTCCCCCGGCTCGGCGAGCCTGCCGACGAGTTCGGCCACCTCCTGGTCGGACCGGCCGCCCGCGGCCGTCTCCCGATCGGATCCGTCGTCCACGGGCACTTTCCTGCCGGACCCGTCGTCCGCGGCCGCTCCGTGACCAGGCGCGCCGTCCGCGGGCGCCTCCCGGCCGGCCCCGCCGTCCGCGGCCCCCTTGTGATCGGGACCGTCGTCCGCGGCCACTTCGTGATCAGGCGCGCCGTCCGACTCCCCGGCCGTGGAGTCGTCCGGCGCGGCACCGGTCCGCCTGTTCTCTGACGTCATGTCTCGGAACCTCCTCAAGGCTGTCCTGAGGCCCTACCCATACCTGGAAGAGCACACCTCGGACAGGCCATCGGAATCATCTCAAGCCGCGCATTCCCGGCAGATCTGCTGGCCGTTCTTCTCAACGGCGAGTTGACTGCGGTGGTGCACCAGGAAGCAGCGCGCACAGGTGAACTCGTCGGCCTGACGAGGAATCACCCGGAGCGAGAGCTCCTCATTTGACAGGTCCGCGCCCGGCAGTTCGAGCGATTCGGCGAGATCGGTCTCGTCGATGTCGATGCTGCCCGAGGACTTGTCGGTACGGCGGGCCTGCAGTTCCTGAAGACTGTCCTCGCTGAGGTCGTCGTCGGTCTTGCGTGGGCTGTCGTAATCGGTAGCCATCGGTCTGCTCCATCCCCCTCATCTATCTGTCTGCGCTCACTCGCGCGTGTGTAACGTTCGAGAGGCACGACTTGTGCCCGATCCGCCAGAGAGATTCCTGCTTCGGTACCCTGCCGGAATGGTCACTGAACCTCCCTACACGTGAGGGACGTACTGCCAATGGCCACGGTTAGCCAAATATGGCGTAAACCACAGCATCGGCGGCATGCACCACCGTGTTCGACGGCACATCCAACCACATGTACGGCGTGAACGAGACGCCCCCCGCCGGATCAACGTGACTGAAGTCGCACGGTGACCACCAGACCCCCTCCGTCCCTGGGTATGGCGGTCACGTTGCCCCCGTGGGCGCGCACGACCGCGCGGACGATGGACAGCCCGAGCCCCGCCCCCTTGTCCGAGTCGACCCGGTCGGCGTTGAGCCGCCGGAACGGCTCGAAAAGGCTGTTCACCTCGTACGCGGGCACATGCGGCCCCGTGTTGGCCACCTGAACAACCAAGGCACCCTCCACCATTCCCGTCCTGACCCACAGACGTCCGGAATCGGAGAGATTGTGCTTTATCGCGTTCTCCACCAGGTTGGCCACGCACCGCTCGAGCAGCACCGGATCGCCGACGGTCTCGGCGCTGCGAAGCTCGGGGATCACGGTGACCCCGGCCTCCTCGGCCCGCGCGGCGAGCTGGTCGACGACGGTCTCGGCCACGTCCTTCATGTCCACCGGCTTGCGCACGCTCAGCTCGCGCTCGCTGCGGGCCAGCAGCAACAGGCCCTCGATCAGGCGCTCGTTGCGGGCGTTGACCTCCAGGAGCGTGCGGCCCAGCGCCTTCAGGTCGCCCGACGCCTCCGGATCGCCCAGGGCGATCTCCAGGACCGTCCGGTTGATCGTCAGGGGGGTGCGGAGCTCGTGCGAGGCGTTGGCCACGAACCTTCGTTGTGTGTCGAAGGCCACATTGAGCCTGGTCAGCATCGCGTCGAAGGTGTCGGCCAGCTCCTTCAGCTCGTCGTCGGGCCCCTTGAGGTCGATCCGCTCGTGGGCGAGCGTGGAGCTCGACAGCTTGCGGGCCGTGGCGGTCATCTGCTGGATGGGCTTGAGCGCCCGGTCGGCGACGATGTAGCCGATGATGACGGCCAGGATGCCGACCCCCAGCAGGGCCAGCAGCGAGCGGGCCAGCAGTTCCCGCTGCGCCCCGGAGATCGCGGCGTGCTGCTGCCAGTACCACTGCTGCTTGAAGATGGCCGCCGCCTCCGGCCCCACGAGCTCCCGCAGCTCGTCGTACGGGAAGGGCGGCCACCCTGAGGAGAGCGCCCAGCCCACCATCAGGTAGATCACGGCCATCAACAGGGCGCCGGCGATGAAGAACAGCGCGGCGTAGGTGAGGGTCAGCCGCCACCTGATGCTGAGCCGGTCCACGATCGCCCGCAGCCGGTCCAGCGGGGTCCGCGGCGCCGGGGCGGCACCCACCGGGGGCGGCCCGTCCCACGCGGGCGGGCCGACCGGCGGCGGGGGCCGGTCGGCCGGCCTCTCCTCCCTCTCGGGGGATCCGGACTCCAGCCGCTCGCTCTTCCAGGCGCCCCGCTCGGAGTGGGGGCTGATCATCGGATGGGTCGGCACCGACTCGCGGTTCTCGCCCACCGGGACGAACGTCGGGCGTTCCTCTCCCCCGCCTGCCGGAGTGCTCACAACTTGTACCCGACCCCGGGCACCGTCTCGATCACCTGAGGCTCGCCCAGTTTCTTCCTCAGCGTCATCATGGTGACGCGCACCACGTTGGTGAACGGGTCGATGTTCTCGTCCCACGCCTTGTCCAGCAGGTCCTCCTGGCTGACGACCGCGCCCTCGGCGCGCATCAGCTCCTCCAGGACCGCGAACTCCTTCTTGGTGAGCGCGACCTCACCGCCGTTCCTGGTCACCAGCCGCTTGCCCGGGTCCAGGCGGACCCCCGACCGCTCCAGCACCGGCGGCAGCGCCGGGGCGGAACGGCGGCCCAGCGCCCGCACCCGCGCGACCAGCTCGATGAACACGAAGGGCTTGGCCAGGTAGTCGTCGGCGCCCAGCCCCAGCCCCTCCACCTTGTCGTCGACGTCACCGGAGGCGGTCAGCATGAGGATCCTGGACGCGGTACGGGAGGCCACGAGGCGGCGGCAGACCTCGTCGCCGTGGACCTTGGGCAGGTCCCTGTCCAGGACGATGACGTCGTAGTCGATGTATCCCGTCCGCTCCAGCGCCCCGGCGCCGTCGTAGGCCACGTCCACGGCCATCGCCTCGCGCCGGAGCCCGGTCGCGATCGCGTCGGCGAGCACCCGCTCATCCTCCACCACAAGCACTCGCACGGCTTATGGCACCTCCCGTCACATTCCCTGAGCAACCGCCGGCCCGGCTCCCCATTCTCCCCTCACCACCTGTAAGCACACGGTAAGGCCCTCACGAGAGGGGGCACTCCGTGTGATGTCGGGAACACACAGGTTTAGCTCGTGGTTCACCCTGGGTACAGCCGGTTCCAGTCTCTATCGCGGTACCTTCCGTCCCCATGAGCCCGTGAGAAAGAAGGTGAGATGGGCGAGTTCACCACCACAATCGAACACCGCCTCGACCAGGCACGCAGGAATTTGCAGGAGGCCAGGACCTCCGGCGACGACTACCTCGCCGACACCTTCACCGCCGAGATCGAGGATCTCCACCGTCTGGCCACAGACAACGGCGTCCCCATTCAGCGCTGATGGGAAGGAGCCCCCCGGCCCACCGGCCGGGGGGCTTTTTCGTGCCCTCTTCCCCTCGCCTTCCCCCCGCCCCGTTCCTCTCCCCTCGCCCCGTCGATCGGGAGCCGGGAGCCGGGAGCCCTCACGACCGGGGCGGACGTCCGGGCGGGGGAGCCCGGGGTCAGGCGTCGCGTTCCGGGTCGAGCGGGAGCAGCAGGTCGTGCAGTTCCTCGAACAGGCCGGGTGCCGCGCACAGGGTGAGACCGGGGCCGGCCGGCCTGCCCTCCAGCCCGCCGACCCTGGCCCCCGCCTCCGCGGCGATGAGCCCGCCGGCCCCGTAGTCCCAGTACTGGGGGCCGCGCTCGTAGTAGCCGTCCACCCGCCCCGCCGCCACCGCGCACAGGTCGGAGGCGGCCGAGCCGCCCCTGCGGATGTCGCGCACCCGGGGCAGCACGTGGCGGAGCACCTCCGCCTGCACCTCGCGCCGCCCGCTCTCGTAACCGAACCCGGTGGCGATCAGCGCCCGCTCCAGCGGCACGCCGGTGTTGCAGCTCAGGCGCTCCCCCGCCAGCCACGCGCCCCCGCCCCTGACGGCGGTGAACACCTCGCCGCGGGGCACGACGTTGACCACTCCCGCGATGACCTCGCCGTCCACCTCGACCGCGATGCTGACCGCCCACTCGGGCACCCCGTACAGGAAGTTGACCGTCCCGTCGATCGGGTCGACGACCCAGCGGACCCTGCCGTCGCCGGTGGGACCACCCTCCTCGCCGAGGATCGCGTCGTCGGGCCTGACCGCCTTGATCCTGTCTCGGATGAGCTCCTCCGAGGCCCGGTCGAGGGCGGTCACCACGTCGGTGGGGCTGGACTTGGTAGCCAGCACCTCGGGGCGGGGCGGCCGCTTGGCCAGCAGCATCTCGCCGGCCTCCCTGGCGATCTCCTCCGCCAGCCGGCCGAAGGTCACGGCGCTGTCCACGATCCGCTCCTCACTCGTTCCAACGGATCCACGATGGCACCCGCCGCCCCCATGTGCCCAGCCGGGCGCACCGCATTCCCCGCTCGTCCCGCCCGTCCCCGGGTCCTCCGTGGCCGCTCCCGCCGCACGGCGACCCCCGCTCGCCGCGCCGGGCTCACGACAGCGACTCCGGGCGCTTCCACTCGCGCCCGAGGACGTGCTGGGCGAGGAAGGCCAGGACGGTCTCGTACCAGACGACCGCGTTGCCCGGCTTGAGCACCCAGTGGTTCTCGTCGGGGAAGTACAGGAACTTCGACTCCACCTCCGAGCGCTGCAGGTCCCACCACAGGCGCAGCGCCTCCCCGATGGGCACCCGGTAGTCCTTGTCCCCGTGGACGACCAGCATCGGGGTGGAGATGTTCTCCAGCGACAGGTGCGGGGAGAGCTTCGCGTACAGGCTGGTTCCCGGGGAGCCGAACTCGCGCTGCCAGTACATGGACGCGTCGGTGGTGCCGGCGAACTGGTCGAGGTTCCAGAGCGAGGCGTGGGTGACGATCGCCTTGAACCTGCCGGTGTGCCCGGCGACCCAGTTGGCCATGTAGCCGCCGAACGAGCCGCCCATGGCGGCGGTCCTGGCGGGGTCGACCTGGGGCAGCTCCAGGGCGGCGTCGGTGATCGCCATCAGGTCGGCGTGGGTCCGCGGGCCCCAGTCGGCCCAGCCGCGCCGGATCATGTCCGGTCCGTAGCCGGTGGACAGGCACGGATCAGGCAGCAGCACGGCGTAACCGTGCTGGGCCATGATCCACGGGTTCCAGCGCCAGGACCAGTCGTTCCAGCTGGACAGCGGGCCGCCGTGGATCCACAGCAGGAGCGGGGCGGGGTTCTCCGCCGAGGCGCCCTCCGGCAGCACCAGCCAGGCCCTGATCTCCGCGCCGTCGTCGGCGGTCACGGTGACCTCGGTGAGCGTGCCGGGCAGCTCCGGCTCGGGGGCGGGGGAGGCGAGCTTCCCGACCGTGCCGTCCGGGGCCACCCTGACCGGGGCCGCGGGAGCGTCCACGGCGCTGCGCAGCGCGTAGACGGCCCCGTCGGGCGCGACGTTGAGCGAGGAGTAGGCGGCGTCGTCGGAGGTGAGCCGCTCCGGCGCGGACCCGTCGGCCGGGACCCGGAAGACCGGGCGGCGGCCGCGGTCGTCGGCGGCCACGAACAGCGAGCGGGAGTCGGGTGCCCAGGCGATGTCGGACGGCCAGAGCTCGCCGCCCGCCGGGTGGCCCTCTCCGGTGGCCATGTCGACGATCCACAGGGTGCTCTCGGGGATCCGGTCGATGTCGGCGTGGTTGTTCCTGACGCACGCGACCAGGCGCCCGTCGGGGGAGATCTTGACCGGCCCGTCGAAGTCGTGGTCGTCCGCGGCGGCCAGGACCCGCCGGGCGCCGCCGTCGTCCGTGTCGATGGCGACCAGCTCGAAGCGGAGCTCGCCCCGCGGCATCGGCACGCCCCAGGTCGTCACGACCGTGGAGCCGTCGGGTGTCACGTCGCACGCGCTGTGGCCGGACAGCGCCTTGCCCGGCTGCGGGGTGAGGTCCCTGACCTCGGCCAGCCGCTCGCCGTCGCCCAGGGTGCCCGCGAACAGCCGGGGCTCCCCGGGGCCGAGGTCGTGATCCCAGTAGCGCACCGGGTAGCTCTCGTGCAGGATCGCGCTGATCCCCGAGTCCTTGCGCGTCTTGCGCCGCTCGGCCTCGTCCGCCTCGTCGCCGGGGAGCACGTCGGAGCCGAAGACCACGGTCTTCCCGCCGGTCACGAACCCGGCGATGCCCCCCGGCCTGGAGGCGACCTGCCGGGCCTCGCCACCCGCCGCGGGCAGCAGCCAGAGCGCGGGGACCTCCTCGTCGGTCTCCTTGACGGTCGGGTCGGGCCGGCGCGAGCCGAAGAGCAGGTCGCCGCCCTGCGTGAACGCGGTCCCGGCCTCGCCCTTGACGGATCTGGTCAGCCGGTACGGCCGGCGGCCGTCGAGAGGGATCTCCCACAGGGAGGTCCCGTAGGATCTCCCGTCGGGATCGAGCGCCTGCACCACGCTGACCAGACGCGCTCCGTCGAGGGATAGCCGCAGGGATGCCACCCGCGGCACGCCGACATAATCGCGGATGTCGTTAAATGGGGTCACGGTTTCGAACCTACCTCGGCAATCGTCTCCGAACATGCATCCGAACATGCATCCACAAACCTTGTTGATAACGAACTACTCGAGGTGACCAGGCAAGAGGACACCCCGGCATGCGGTTTGATGAATGCCATGGGGAATTACGACGCGCTTCTCGTCGTCTCGTTCGGGGGACCCGAGAAGCCGGACGACGTGATGCCGTTCCTGGAGAACGTGGTCCGGGGCAGGGGGATCCCGCGCGAGCGGCTGTTGGAGGTCGAGGCGCACTACCAGCGCTTCGGCGGGGCCAGCCCGATCAACCAGCAGTGCCGCGACCTGATCGCGGCCGTGGAGCCGACCGTCGACCTTCCGGTCTACTGGGGCAACCGCAACTGGCATCCCTACCTGGAGGACACGCTCCGCCGGATGGCGTCCGACGGGGTGCGCAGGGCCGCGGCCTTCGTCACCTCCGCCTACAGCTCGTACTCGGCCTGCCGCCAGTACATCGACGACATCGCGCTGGCCAGGGCCGCGGTCGAGGGCGCCCCGGAGGTCGTCAAGCTCCGGCACTACTTCGACCACCCCGGGTTCGTCGCGGCGATGGCCGACCACACCCGCGAGGCCCTGGACCGGCTGCCCGCCGGGCTCCGGGACTCCGCGCGGCTGGTCTTCACCGCGCACAGCATCCCGACCTCGATGGCCGTGACGGCCGGACCCGGCGGCGGGGCGTACGAGGCGCAGCTGCGCCGGGCGGCGGCGCTGATCACCGCCGAGGTGAGCGGCGGCGACAGGGAGTGGGACCTGGTCTGGCAGAGCCGGAGCGGCGCCCCGCACATCCCGTGGCTGGAACCCGACGTCTGCGACCACCTGCTTGAGGTCGACGCCCCGGCGGTGGCGCTGGTGCCGATCGGCTTCGTCTCCGACCACATGGAGGTCGTCTACGACCTCGACGTGGAGGCCGCGGAGACGGCGAGGAAGATCGGCCTGCCGCTGGTCAGGGCGTCCACGGCCGGCACCCACCCGCGGTTCGTCTCGATGGTCGGGGAGCTGCTCGCCGAGCCCGAGCCCGTCGCGTGCGCGGCCACCTGCTGCCCGGCCCCGCCGCGCCGCCGCGGGTGACCGCGCGGCCGGTCGCGGGGCCGTGGGCGGTCGCGCGGCCGCGAGTGGTCGCGGCACGGCCGGTCGCGGGGCCGTAGGCGGTCATGGCACGGCCGGTCACGGGGCCGCGAGTGGTCGCGGGCGCGGTCGGGCACGGCCGGTCACGGGCACGGCCGGTCACGGGTGCTCCGGAGACGGGCGCGGGCGCCTCAGGGGTAGGCGGCGGCGTAGCCGCGGGAGATGCCCATGACCTTGGCGACGTACGACCAGGAGTGGTTGTAGAACCAGACGGCCTTCTCCAGCTTCTTGCCGCCCCGGCCCGCCCCGTTGGCGCACAGGTAGTTGGCCGCGCCGGGGACCGCGTCGTAGGGGTTCCAGATGTCGGCGATGCCGTCGCCGTCGCCGTCCACCCCGTAGGCCTTCCAGGTGGCGGGCATGAACTGCATCGGTCCCTGCGCGCCCGCCGAGGAGGGGCCGTTGTTGCGCCCGTGCGAGCTCTCCACCTGGCCGATCGCGGCCAGGACCGTCCAGGAGAGCCCCGGGCAGACTCCGGCCGCCTTGCGGTAGAGCTCCAGGTAGCTGCCCGGCCTGCCGATCGCGACCCGCCGCACCCGGCCGGCGCCCGCCCTGCCGGTCGTCGCGCCGGTGGTGGGCTTCAGGGTGGGTTTCACCGTACGGGCACCGCCGACGGCGACCACCTGGGAACCCGGGCCCAGCAGCCTGCCCACCCGGGTCCTGAGGACGCCGGCGGCCCTCTCCGAGCTGTGCACGAGCAGCGCCACGCCCGGCAGCAGGCCCAGCCTGCGGCCGGTCTCCTCCCCCACGATGCCGTCCACACCGGGCAGGCCGAACCCGGCGGAGGCCGCGGCCCGGAGCCGGGGGCCGCCGTCCACCTGGTACTCCGAGCCGAGGACCAGTCCGAGGCGGCGTGCCGCCGCGCTGTCGGCGACGAACTCCCCTCTGGCGAGAGCGTTCCAGATCCCCTGCTGTTCGGCGACGGCCCTGGGGGCCCACGCACGGAAGCGGGCCGGATCGACCGCGATGAGGTTGAGCCCGATCCCGGACACCTTGACCGCCCCTCCGTCGAAGGAGTCGACCTTCTGGACGTACTTGAGCCGGGAGATGTCCTCCTTGGTCTGCTCGGTCAGCGTCGAGGGGGAGATCACCAGCAACCTGGGCGGGGTGGAGACGGGTCCGGGAGTTCCCGTCGTCCCCGGTTCGGGGACGGGGGTCCGCCCGGCTTCCGGCCCGGGGGTCGGCCCCGGGGAGGCGGGGTCGCTCGAGCCCGAATCCCGCGGGTCCGGGTTCCGCGGGCCTGAACTCCGCAGGTCCTGGCTCTGCGGGGTCTGGTTCTGCGGATCCTGATTCTGCGGAGCCGGGTCCTCTCCGGCCGGAGCGTCCGGATTCGGCTCGGGGCTCGGGTCCGGGTTCGCCGGGACCGTGGGAGAGCCGGTCACCGGCGCGATCGCCGCCAGGTCCCGGATGCGGGACTCCACGACGGCGCTCTCACCGGAGGCCGCGGAGGCCGCGGGAGCGGAGGGGCGACCGGCGTTGATCACCGCGAGCGCGACGCCGCCGAGGGCGAGAAGGGCGGTCATGACCACTACTACTGGGACGAACAACCGCAACCCGGGAAGACGTGACACCGCGCTCACGTTAGCTCCAACGGACCGTGTCGTGAGCCGTTGCCCGGAAAATCACGTGCCGGTCGGCGGTTCTGTGCGAAATCGTCGGCCCGTTCCACGCGCGCGGGGCGGCAAGGAGACGATCGGTGGCCGGGCCGTACCGGGGGCTCTCCAGCACGCCCGGCGTCAGGGGTTTCGTCGCCGCGGGACTCTTCGGGCGGATACCCATGTCGATGCCCGGCATCGGCGTCATTCTGCTCATCAAGGCGCTCACCGGCTCCTACGCGACGGCGGGCGCGGTCGCGGCCGTCGCCGGCGTCTCCTTGGCCGTCGCGGCCCCGCGGCCGGCCCCGCTGCCGGGGCCTGTCGCGGCCCCGCCGCCGGGGCGCCTGGTGGACAGGTCCGGCCAGGCCAGAGTAGCCATCCCGCCCACCCTGACGCACGGCGCCACGCTGACCGGCATGATGCTCCGCGCCCACCACGGCGCCCCCGCCGGACGCTCTTCGCCACCGGCGTCGCGGCCGGCGCGACCGCGCCCGGCCCGCTCGTGCGCGCCCGCCGGTCGCACCTGACGGCCGGCTCGGGGAGGCCCCGCACGGCGTTCTCCTTCGCCCGGGCCCTGCCGGCCGTGACGATCGGCGTCGGCGGTCCCGCCCGGCTGCGAACCCCTGTCGCCCGGCAGTGGTCGTGAGTATCGTTCATATTCGCTGGCGAACCACACGAACGTGAACCGGCGGCGATCCACCTGATCCCGGGCGGGACTCCCCCACGAGCGGGGCGTCGGCGTCCCCGGACGGCGGGGTGCCGCCCGCGGAGCAGGAGTGACCATGGGCGAGACCTTCCGCAACTGGGCCCGGAACCAGTCCGCCACCCCCGCGGAGGTCCGCGCGCCCGCCTCCGCCGAGGAGGTCGCGCGGGCCGTGCGGGACGCCGCCGCGGCGGGCCGCCGGGTACGCATGACCGGCACCGGCCACTCGTTCACCCCGGTGGCGATCACCGACGGCCTCCTGCTGCGCCCCGGCGCGCTGACCGGGATCCGCGAGACCGGCGACGGCTGGGTGACGGCCGAGGCCGGGACGACGGTCGGCGAGCTCAACCGGGAGCTGCACCGGATGGGCCTGGCCCTGGCCAACATGGGCGACATCGACGCCCAGACCGTGGCCGGGGCCATCCAGACCGGCACCCACGGCACCGGCAGGGACGTCGGCGGGATGGCCGACCAGGTGCTGGCGCTGGAGATGGTGCTCGCCGACGGGGAGATCGTCACGGTCCGCGGCGACGGCGACGGGAAGATCCGCGGGGTGGCCGAGCGGGACCTGTTCGACGCCGCCAGGGTGAGCCTGGGCGCGCTCGGCGTGGTGACCGCGGTGACCTTCCGGGTGGAGCCGGCCTTCCTGCTGCACAGCGTCCGGGAGCCGATGACGCTGACCGCGATCCTCGGCTCCCTCGACGCGCTCGTGGCCGGCAACGAGCACCTCGACTTCTTCTGGCTGCCGCACACCGACACCTGCCTGACCAAGCGCAACAACCGCAGCCCCGGCCCGGCCCGGCCCCCGGCCGCGCTGAAGCACTGGCTCGACAACCACTTCATGGAGAACACCCTGTTCGGCGCGCTGTGCGGGGTCGGCGGACGATACCCGGGCGCCATCCCCCGGCTCAACGCGCTCTCGGCCGCGACGCTGTCGGCCTCGGCCCACACCGACGCTTCGCACCGGGTCTTCACGAGCGTGCGGGAGGTGCGCTTCCTGGAGATGGAGTACGCCATCTCGCGCGAGCACCTCGGCCAGGCCCTCCGCGAGGTCCGCGACCTGCTGGAACGACGGGACTGGAAGATCAGCTTCCCGATCGAGGTGCGGGTCACCCCGGCCTCGGACGCCTGGCTGTCCACCGCCTACGGCAGGGACTCGGCCTATCTCGCCTGCCACGTCTACCGGCCGACACCGAACCCGGCCTACTTCGAGGGCGTCGAGGAGATCATGACGAGGCTCGGCGGCCGGCCGCACTGGGGCAAGCTGCACACCCGCGGCGCGGCCTACCTGGCACAGGTCTATCCCCGTTTCGCTGACTTCCTGGCGGTACGGGATGTTCTTGACCCGGGTCGCACCTTCGCCAACGACCACCTCGACACCGTCCTGGGCTGAGGGACGGCGCCCTGCGGCCCCCCTGCCGCACGGTCCCCGGACCGCGCACCGTTCCCCCGAATCGACCGCTTCTCACCAGCTTTCGGTAAAGGGTGGCGCAAAGGCTCGCTCGAAGAGTGACGCGTCCGCGTGTCCCGCCGTTCCCCGGGCGCGCACGAGGGGCAGATTCGCAGACGCCCGTGCCGTTCGACCCCGAGGGAGTCCGCTGGAGATGACCTTCTCCCGCCGTCCATGTCAGCCGTCGCCGCGTCCCGTCGTCACGGACCGCGACGACCGGCCTCCGCATACCGCCGCAATCGCGGCATACCCATCCTGGACCGGCGGACCGGCCTCACCGCCATCTCCCGGTTCTTGGTGGAAGTCCGCAGCGGTTCCCGGTGTTATCCGTGAGAATCCCTTGAGGACCCCGAAGTTGCTGCTCCAGACCGGTGCCCTGTAATTAGATGAATGGAGCAAATGTGACCGGCGTCACATCGCTGCGAGCCCCATCCAGGAAGGCGATGTTCGGACATGCCGGGTACGGTGCTGGCAGGCAACCGGCACACGCGAGAGACTCAAGGGTCCGGGGGAAGATTGAGCACGACGACGAAGGGACTCGCATGCAGGAGCTCCGACTCGTCGCGGTAAGTGAGGACGGGACCTATCTCGTGCTGGCGACAGCCGGCCGGGGAACCCGGTTCACGCTGCCCGTCGACGACCGGCTCCGTGCTGCCGTCCGCGGCAACTTCTCCCGTCTCGGCCAGTACGAGATCGAAGTGGAGAGTCCGTTGCGCCCCAAGGAGATCCAGGCCCGGATCCGTGCCGGCGAGACCGCGGAGGAGATCGCCAACACGGCGGGAATCCCGGTCGAGCGCGTGCGGTGGTTCGAGGGCCCCGTGCTCCAGGAACGTGAGTACATGGCACAGCAGGCGCAGCGCTGCGCCGTACGCCTGCCCGGCGACTCCGCTCCCGGTCCCACCCTCGGCGACCTGGTCGCCGAGCGGCTGACCCGCCGCGGCGTCCCCGCCGACGAGATCGAGTGGGACTCCGCCAAGCGGGACGACAACATGTGGCGCATCAAGCTCGGTTTCGTGTGGAACGGTCACACGCGCAACGCCGAGTGGCTCTTCGACCCGCGCCGGCGCCACATCACGCCCCACGACGACGAGGCCCTGCGGCTGTCCAGCGGCGAGGACGTCGAATCGTTCGAGGACACCACGGTCACGCCGTTCGTTCCGCGCGTGGCCAAGCTCGCGCCGGTGCCGCCGCTGGCACCCGAGCCGCTGAACCAGCCGCCGGTGGCCTTCCCCTCGGTCCTGCGGCACGAGGCCCCGGTCCAGCCCCGGCCCGCATACGCCCAGGCTGAGCCCTCGGCACCCTCGGCGCCCTCGGCGCCCCCCGCTGCCCCGGCCGCCTACCAGCAGCCGCCCATGCCCCCGCTCCCCGCCGGATACGAGGCGCCGAGGGTGTCGGTGCCGCCGCTGCGCGCTCCCGACCCGGCCGGACACCAGCCGGAAAGGGCCGCCGAGCCCGCCTCCCCCGCGGCCCAGGGTGCCGATCCCGTCACGCGGGTCAGGCCCCCCGAGCCCGTGCTGCCCGAACCCCTCGCCCCGTACCCGCCCCCGTACGAGCCGGCCACCCCGGCCGCGCACGAGCCCGTCACGTACGAGCCGGCCGCGTACGAGCCGGTCACACCGGCCGCGTACGAGCAGATCACCGCCCCGGAGCCGGAGCCCCCGGCGCCCGTCGAGCCGCGGCCCGTCCCGGCGCCGCAGCCCGCCGCGACGGTGGCCGGACCGCCCGCGGTGACCGCGCAGGAACCGGCGCCCGCCGCGCACGGACCCGCCGAGGGGGAACAGGTCGTTGCGCGGGAGCCGTCTCCCGAGCCCGGACCGGCCACTCCCCCCGGGGAGGCGGTCACCGGGCCGGAGCCCGTGGCCGAGCCCGCGGCGGCGAAGGCGCCGGAGGTCGTGCGGGCGCCGGAGGCGGCGAAGACCCCGGAGGTCGTGAAGACTCCAGAGGTCGTGAAGACTCCGGAGGTCGCCGAGGTCGCGAAGCCCTCGCCGCCCCCCGCGGCGGCCACACCCGAGCCGGCCGAGCCCGCTCCGGCCGCCGTCCCGTCCGGCCCCTCCGACCGGCGATCCCCCGCCGCCGGGAAGACCGTCGAGCAGGCTTCCGCGAAAGCGGAGAAGACCGTCGCGGCGAAGGAGACCCCCGCCTCCGAACCCGCGCCGGAGACCGGATCGGCCCAGGAGGGTTCGATAGCTGTACCGGCGGCGCGCGTCAGCGTGGACGAGCGGGCCAAGGCCGAGCCGGGCAGGCAAGAGACACAGGGGGACACGGGGGCAATGCAGGAGACCAAGGTCGAAAAGCCCGCGGCGGAGAAGCCCGCGGAGCCGCCGAAGCCGGCACCGGCTCCGGCGCGGCCTGCCAAGAAGTCCCGGGGACGGCGCGCTTCCGTGCCCACCTGGGACGAGATCATGTTCGGCGCTCGCCGCCAGGACTGACAGCACCGCGTCAGGCGGGGGTGACCGGGACACCGGTCGTCCCCGCCTCGTCGTATGTCAGCCGCCCCCGGCGGCGTCCGGAGCGGTGGGGACGTCAGGAGCGGTGGAGGCGTCCGGGGTGAGGAACGGGGCGAGCCAGGCGGGGGTGACCTCGGCGGCGAAGGCGGGCCCCTCGGCCTCGCCGACGTCGAGGGCCGCGTAGCCGCCGGTGCCCGCCCCCACGCCCGCGGTCACGGTCAGCAGGCCGGCGCGGCGCTGGAACCAGGTCTGGCTCAGGGTCCAGCCGACCACGGCCCGCTCCTCCACCACCGCCTGGGAGCGTCGCAGCGACCCCGACCGGACCGACAGGCGGCTCCCGTCGTACGTGTGGCCGAGGGACCGGTACCGGTCGAGGCCGAGTGGTACGCCCAGCAGCGCGAGGAGCAGGGCGGGCGCCGCGAGCGCCCACCAGAGCCCGGACCACAGCAGGGCGGCCGGCACCGTGCAGGCGGCGATCACCGACCACGGGAAGATCGCCCGGAACAGCCTGCGCCTGCGCGCCGCCGGCGGGTGCGGCCGCAGCCCGGCGGCGATCGGGCCGATCGCCTCGCCCACCACGCCGAGCACGACGTCCCTCGGGGCCACGGGCATCAGCTGGCCCCGGGTCTCCGAGTCGCCGAGACCGGTCACGATCGCCCACGCGCGGCCGAGCCCCGCCCGGCGCTCGGCCGGTCCCTCGACGAACTCGAACCCCCGCACCCTGCGCCGCTCCAGCGACACGCTCCTGCGCGTGATCAGACCGCGCCCGGCGATCAGGTATCCCTCGCCGGCGCGGAGGGTGAAGTCCCAGTTGAACACCGCGTACATGATCACAGCGATCACCGGCATGGCCAGGACCAGCAGCACCGCGGCCGCGATGAGCAGGGGCGGGTGCTGCCAGATCCACTCCCCCGCGCCCACCACGACCCGCCTGTCGATCCTGAACTCGCTGCCCCACTGGAACGCCAGGCCCACGGCACCGGCCACCAGCGCGAACGGGGTCAGCAGGTAGGCGCCGGAGAGGGGGCCGTACGCGAGCCACTTCCTCGGCATCACGAAGAACACCCGGTCGGGGGTCGTGTCGCCCACCTCGTGGCGGGTGGAGGATCCGGCGGCTCCCCTCCGCGACCCGGCGGGCACGCCGGACGTGCCGGACGCACCGGCGGTGAGCTCGGTGGGACCGGAGGCGGCCCCGGCCGCCGAAGCCGCCCCGCGCGCCTGGACACGTCTCGCCGTCCGGGCGCGCGCGTGCCAGAGCAGCACGGCCTTGAGCCGCTCCCCCTCCTCGACGGTGACCCCGTCGAGCTCGCCCTCCTGCTTCTCGTCCCCGCCCGCGCCGGTGTCGATCCGCAGGACGGCGATGCCGAGCAGGCGGTGCAGCGGCGGGGCGCTGACGTCGACGCCGCGGATCCGCTCCAGCGGGATCGTCCGCACCGACCTGCTGATCAGTGACCGGGTGAGTTCCAGCCTGTCGCCGACGATCTGGTAGGTGAAGGTGACCCAGCGCACGGCCGCGAACACGACGGAGCCGACGACGGCCGTGGCCGCCCATCCGAACGACCCGAGGGAGAAACCGCCGAGGAACAGGACACCGGCCAGCGGCAGGAGGAGCGAGGGCAGCATCCTGATCGGATCGGTCAGCAGCACCTTCGGGCTGAGCCGCAGGGGCCTCTCCGTCGGCGTCCTCTCCGCCGGCACGCCTCCCGTCCCCTCCGTACCGGGCGGAACCCGGACCCCTTCCGGTACGGCTCCCGCACCGGCCACGTCACCGCCGTGCGCATGCGGGAGACCCGGCCCGTCACCGCCGGGCACACGCGGGAGACCCGGCCCGTCACCGCCCTGGACGGGCGGGTGGCCCGGCACGCCGCCGGGGGAACCCGGGGCACCGCCGTCGGGGGCGGCCCACGCGCCCGCAGGGGGACCGGCCGGCCCGGCCTGCGGGTCGGAGCCGGCCGGCGGATGCCCGTCAGGCACGTGTGCGGCCGGTGGACGGCTGGAGTCGGAGGAGGATTCGGTCATGTCGCGTCGTCCCTGAGCTCTTCCGCACGGCGGGCGAGGCTCTCGGCCAGCTCGGCGGCGACCTCGTACTCAAGACCCTTGATGGTGGACGAGCCCGCGTGGGAGGCGGTGCGGATCTCGACCGTGGCCAGGCCCAGCAGGCGCTCGAACCAGCCCTGTGCCTTGTCGACCGTCTGGATCCTGCTGACGGGGACGAACACCCATTCCCTGCTGAGCCACCCCGAACGGGCGTAGACGACGTCCCCGCTGAGCTCCCACCGGTGCACGGCGTACCGCCAGAACGGCTCGATGAGCGTGCCGGGGACCAGGAGCAGCACCACCAGCCACGGCAGCCACCGGATGTTGTCGAGCGCCCAGCCCGGCAGCCAGGACCACGGGTCCTCGTCGATCCACCCGGCCAGGAAGAAGGAACCCCCGGCCAGGAGAACGGACCAGAACAGCCCCTCCAGCAACCACAGCACGATGGCCTTGCGGGAGACCGGGTTGGCGGGGGCGCGCAGGGAGACGCCGGTGCGCCCGGGAACGCCGGCGCGGCGCTCACCCGGCAGATCGGCCGCCTTGGCCGTCTTGGCCGCCTTGGCCGCCTTGGCCTCCTCGGAGGCGGCACTGTGCTCATCGGCTCGGTCGCTCACGCTGTCAGCCTAAACGCTCTTGTCCCGGCGGGGCGTTCCGGCCGCGTCACGGTAGGGACTCCTCCGGGCGGGGGGAGGGCGGCCAGGCGGGCCCGGAAACGGGCGCCTCGGCAGGACGTCTCCCGCCGGCCGTTCCCCGGCGATCAATCAGGGTTTCCTCATGTCCGCCCCAGCCGAGGCCCAAAAAGTGTCGGTGCCGCAGTGCATGCTGGAGGTCCGATGATTTCTGAGAGGTGCGGACGATGACCTATGCGATCCAGGCCGAGGGCCTGGTGAAGCGCTACGGGGAGACCCGCGCGCTGGACGGGGTGGATCTCGTCGTGCCACAGGGGCGGCTGCTGGGCGTCCTGGGCCCCAACGGGGCGGGCAAGACCACCGCGGTGCGCATCCTGGCGACCCTGCTGCGTCCCGACGCCGGCACCGCCAGCGTCGGCGGCTACGACGTGATCCGCCAGGCACACCAGGTGCGCTCGCTGATCGGCCTGACGGGCCAGTACGCCGCCGTCGACGAGATGCTCACCGGCGTCGAGAACCTGATGATGATCGGCCGCCTGCTGGGCATGACCCGTGCCGACTCCCGGGCACGCGCGAGCGAGCTGCTGAAGCGCTTCGACCTGTCCGACGCCGGAGGGCGCGCCACCAAGACCTACTCCGGCGGCATGCGCCGCCGCCTCGACCTGGCCGCCAGCCTGGTCGGCCGTCCCCAGGTGCTCTTCCTCGACGAGCCCACCACCGGGCTCGACCCGCGCAGCCGCACCGACCTGTGGAGCGTGGTGCGCGGCCTGATGGCCGACGGCGTCACGGTGCTGCTCACCACCCAGTATCTGGAGGAGGCCGACCAGCTCGCCGACGACATCGTCGTCTTCGACCACGGCAAGGTCATCGCCTCCGGCACCTCCGACCAGCTCAAGGCGACCACCGGTGCCCAGGTCCTGGAGGTGCGCCCCCTGCGGGCCGAGCACCTCGACCTGGTGGGCAAGATCATGGCCGACGTGCTGGGCGAGGCGCCCGACCTCGGCGGGGGCAGGGCCACCGCCCCCGTCCACGACCCCGCCGTCGTCCCCGCGATCGTGCGCCTCCTCGACGACCAGGGCGTCATCGCCTCGGAGCTCGCGCTGCGCAAGTCCAGCCTGGACGAGGTCTTCCTGTCCCTCACCGGCCGCCTGCCGGACGACGAGAGCGCCCCCGACGACGAGGGCACCCCCCGGAAAGAAGAGGCCTTCGCATGACCACGCTGACGACGACCATCCCGCAGGTGGCCGCCAAGCGCGTCACTCCCCTGGCCACGCTGCAGCAGACCACGACACTGGCCTGGCGCAGCCTGGTCCAGATCAAGCACAACCCGTGGGAGCTGCTGGATCTGAGCATCCAGCCCATCATGTTCCTGCTGCTGTTCACCTACGTCTTCGGTGGCGCCATCTCCGGATCCACCGGCGACTACCTGCAGTTCGCCCTGCCCGGCCTGCTCGTGCAGAACGCCCTGTTCTACACGCTGTCCACCGCGATCGGTCTCAACACCGACATCACCAAGGGCGTCTTCGACCGGCTGCGCAGCCTGCCCATCGCCCGCACCGCGCCCCTGTCGGGGCGCATCATCGCCGACACCGTCAAGCAGGTGTGGGCGTTCGCCCTGCTGATCGGTTTCGGCATGGTGCTGGGCTTCCGGGTGACCACCAGCGTCTTCGGCCTGCTGGGTGCGCTGGCCCTGCTGGTCGTGGTCGCCCTGGCGATGTCCTGGATGTCGGTGCTGATCGGCCTGAAGGCCTCCAGCCCCGAGAAGGTGCAGATGATCTCCTTCTCCACGATGATGCCGCTCACCTTCACCAGCAGCGCGCTGGTGCCCTCCGCCACCTTCCCGTCCTGGCTGAAGACCTGGTCGGACATCAATCCCGTCACGCACCTGGCGGACGCCATCCGCGGTCTGCTCATCGGCGGCGACGTCGGCCAGGCGACCTTCTTCTCGCTGCTCTGGGCCGCTGGTTTCGCCGTGGTCTTCGCCCCGCTGGCGATCCGGGCATTCCGCAGCCACGTCTAGTCTGTCGGCAGGCCGGGCTCGGGGGTGACGCCCGCTGCACGACGGAGAACTAGGGGTGGTCGCGTGCTCGTGGTCCATGGCGTGTGGGTGGACGGGTTCATGGGGGTCTGGGCGGAGGACACCGCCCAGACCCCCACGTCTGTCTCCCGCGCGGCCCTGCGCCCGCACCCCTTCGCGGCGTCCACGACCGCGCTGGCCGCCGCCCTCGGTGGCATTTTGGGTGATTTATCAAAAGAAGCCGTGAATGAGGCGCTAAGCGAAGTTTCGGGTGGGGCCCTCCCCCGAGGTGCGGGCGGGGGCCGCGGGGGCGGTACGGGCCTCCAGGGGGTCGCCGCGGGCATCCCTGCCGCCACGGGCGTCCCCTCCGCCGCGCGCGTCCCAGGTGTCACGAACGCCGGGGACATCGCGACCCCGGCGAGCGCCACGGCCGTCGAGGGGGAGCTGGTCGTCCTGCTCCCCGGTTCGGCCTCGGGCCCGCTGCCCTCTCCCGAGTCCGGCCTGGCGAGCCGGGCCCGGAATCCGAAGATCTCCGCCTGGCGGGTCCCCGCCCTGCTGTTCCGTCCGGCCGGCGCGCTCGGCCTGCTCGGCTCGCTGTCGGGCCTCGGCCCCGTCCCCGCCGGTCCCACCGCCGGGAGCGGGGGCGGGACCGAGGATCTCGCGTGGGAGCCCGCCCTCTCACTGCGCTACCTCGCGGTGGTCGCCGAGCACGCTCGCGGCCTGGTCCGGCGCGGCCGGATCCTGCCCCAGCTCGCCTTCGAGGGCGGCGTCCACGCGGCCCGCTGGCGCCCGGTGCTGACCGGCGCCGACCTGGCCGCGCTGCCAGGTCTCGCCGCCGCGATGCCGCCGGTGTGCAGGGCGGCGGTGCGCGAGAGACCGGCGGGAGAGGTGCTGGGCGAGGCTCTGGACGACCTGGTCGACGGCGCGGCGCGGCTGTCGCTGCCCGGCCGCCTGATCCTCGGCAACCGTCCCGGCCCCAAGACCGCCCTGCCCGACCGCTGGCTGTACGCGCTGACCGGCGAGGACGCCTCGCTCCCCGGTGCGAGACAGGACGAGGTCACGGCGCTCGGCGAGGCCCTGACCGGCTGGCTCAGGTCGGCACACGAGCTGGGCGGGCCGGTCAGGGTCTGCTTCCGGCTGATCGAACCCGCCGGCGACGGCGACTCCTGGAGGGTCGAGTTCGGCCTGGCCCCGGCGGACGACCTGGACGCCGTCCCCGGCGGGGGACGCGAAGGCGGCGAAGAGCGCCCGGGAGGCCCGGAACGCGAAGGCGGCGGGGAGCTCCCGGGAGATCGGGAACGCGAAGGCGGCGGGAGCGGCGAGGACGGCGGGACCGGCCGGGGGCGTGCGGACAGCGGGCCCGCCCGGTACCTTTCGGCCGAGCGGATCCGGGCCGGTGAGCGGGCGCCGTGGCTGCCCGAGCGGCCCGAGGAGCTGATCCGCGCCGACCTCGGCCGGGCCGTACGCCTTCATCCCGACCTCTACGTCGCTTTGCGCGCACCCGAGCCGGTCGCCCTGACGGTCGAGACGGCGTGGGCGTTCTCGTTCCTCCGCAACGGCGCGCCCGTGCTCAGGGCGGCGGGATACGGCGTGCGGCTGCCGGCCTGGGCCGGACGGCAGGGGCTGGGCCTGAAGCTGACCACCCGCACGCTCACCGGCGACGGCGAGGGCGGGGGGTTCGGCCTCGGCGGGAGGGTGAGCGTCCGGCTGGACGTCGCCGTCGGCGACCACACGATCGGCGCGGAGGAGCTGGCCGATCTCGCCGGGCTCCGCATCCCCCTGGTACGGGTCAAGGGCCGGTGGGTCGAGCTGGACGACCAGCAGGTCAAGGCCGCCCTGAAGGTGATCGAGCAGCGCGGCCGCGGCGAGAGGACCGTCGCCGAGGTGATCCGCGAGGTCGTGGAGGGCGGCGACGAGAGGCTGCCGCTGATCGCGGTCGACGCGGACGGCCTGCTGGGCGACCTTCTCTCCGGCGAGGCCGACCGCCGTCTCACCCCGGTCGCCACGCCCCGGGCGCTGCGCGGATCCCTCCGCCCCTACCAGGAGCGCGGCCTGTCCTGGCTGAGCTTCCTGTCCGGGCTCGGCCTGGGGGGCATCCTGGCCGACGACATGGGCCTCGGGAAGACGATCTCGACCCTCTCGCTCCTGCTGGCCGAGCGCGAGACCGGCACGCCCGCCCCGACGCTGCTGGTCTGCCCGATGTCGCTGATCGGCAACTGGCAGAAGGAGGCGTCCAGATTCGCCCCGTCGCTCCGCGTCCACGTCCACCACGGCGGCGCGCGCAGGCGCGACGAGGAGCTGGCCGCCGCCGTGCGTGAGGCCGACCTGGTGGTCACCACGTACGGCACCGCGCTGCGGGACCTGGGGGCGCTCGCGGGACTCGGGTGGGAGCGGGTGGTCTGCGACGAGGCGCAGGCGATCAAGAACAGCTCGGCGCAGCAGTCCAGGGCGGTGCGGTCCATTCCCGCCCGCACCCGGCTGGCGCTGACGGGCACGCCGGTGGAGAACCACCTGGCGGAGCTCTGGTCGATCATGGAGTTCTGCAACCCCGGCCTGCTCGGCCCGGCCAGACGGTTCAGGACCCGCTACCAGGAGCCGATCGAGACCCGGCGCGACCCCGACGCCACCGCGGCGCTGAAGCGGGCCACCGGCCCGTTCGTGCTGCGGCGGCTCAAGACCGACCGCTCGATCATCTCCGACCTGCCGGACAAGCAGGAGATGAAGGTCTGGTGCACGCTCACCCCGGAGCAGGCGGAGCTGTACAGGGCCGTGGCCGGCGAGATGCTGGGAAAGATCGACGCCTCCACGGGCATCGAGCGGCGTGGCAACGTGCTGGCGACCATGACGAAGCTCAAACAGGTCTGCAACCACCCGGCCCAGCTGCTGAGGGACGGCTCGCGGCTGGCGGGCCGGTCGGGGAAGCTGGCCCGGCTGGAGGAGCTGGCCGAGGAGATCGTCGAGGAGGGCGACAAGGCCCTGGTCTTCACCCAGTACGCCGCGTTCGGCGCGCTGCTGCAGCCCTACCTGGCCGCCCACCTGGACCGGCCGGTGCTGTGGCTGCACGGCGGGCTGCCCAAGGGCAGGCGCGACGCGCTGGTGGAGCGCTTCCAGAACGACGACGAGCCGATGCTGTTCCTGCTGTCGCTCAAGGCGGCCGGCACCGGCCTGAACCTCACCGCCGCCACCCACGTCGTCCACGTGGACCGCTGGTGGAACCCCGCCGTCGAGGACCAGGCGACCGACCGGGCCTTCCGGATCGGCCAGACCAGGAACGTCCAGGTCAGAAAGTTCATCTGCCTTGACACGCTGGAGGAGCGGATCGACGAGATGATCGAACGCAAGAAGGCGCTCGCCCAGAGCGTGGTCGGCACCGGCGAGGACTGGATCGCCGACCTGTCCACCGACCAGCTGCGCGAGCTGTTCCGGCTCGGTCCCGGGGCGGTGAGCTGACATGGCCGGCACCGGATCCGGCGGCAGGCCGCGGGACGGGCGGACCTCCGGGGAACGAGCTTCCGGGGAACGAACCTCCGACGAACGGGCCTCCGGGAAACGAACCTTCGGGGAACAGTCCCTCGGGGAACAGTCCTTCCAGGAACGGATCGGGGACTTCTACTCCCCCGCCGTCTCCCTGAACCGCCTGCGGCCCCGGCCCGACGTCACCGGGGCCCCGGCAGACCTGCTGCTGCGGGCTCTCGAGCCGCCCGCGGTCAAGGTGCGGCACATCCCGCTCGTCGATCTGCTCAGGAAGCCCTACCGGGAACTGGGCGGTGACTGAGGCCCCGGACCCGGCGGTCCGGGGGGCGGGCGAAACTCGTTTTGGACGTCACTCCAACCCCTTCCGTCCCTCGATTTTCCCATATTTCCGGCTTTTTCCCCGCAGCAGAACCTCGCGATCCGGTCTGCACATCTTCCAGACCCGCGTAGCATCATCGGGCATGGGGCAGCCGAAAACGTCTACACGCCGCCTGCGGCACATCTCGAAGGTGACGGTGGCCGCGGCGCTCGTCGTCATGTCCTCGGGCTGCGGGATGGCGAACGGCATGGCCTCGACCGAACGGTTGCAGCTGGAGCCGATCGCCGTCTCCAGCCCTCAGGTCAGGGACGGCGGCCCCCTGCCGTCCGACTACTCGTGCAAGGGCTCGGCCGGCAACCCGCCGCTCCGCTGGTCTCGCGTGCCGGAGGGAACGGAGTCCGTCGCGATCGTGGTGGACAACAACTCCCGGACCGGCGGCGAGGTGAACTGGGTCGTTTTCGGCATCGATCCGCGGACTAACGAGCTACCGGAGGGTAGCGTCCCGGTGGGAGCCGTCGAAGGGAGCACGACGAGTGGCAAGGTGGGCTATAGCCCTCCGTGCGACACCCAGGAGAACTATCGTTTCACTGTCTACGCGCTGAACGGCAAGGTCGAGCTTCGTAAGGGAACCCTCCTCGACAAGACCTTGAAGAGCATCGCGGACAAGACGATCGCCTGGGGACGGCTCACCGCGGCGCACATCGAGTGACTGGCCAAACACCGGAGGTAGTAATGGTTACCGATTCTTCACTTAGGGTGTGACAACGCTCATAGTGGTCCGACACAATCAGATCCAATGTCCAAGCGCAGGTGATGCATGGGGGCAGGTCGCGTCGATGGCCGCGCGACCTCACCGGCGCCGCTGTAAGGCCATGGCCTTGAGGGTGGTGCAATGATCGCGGTCGTAGTAAGCCTGGTCGCCGTCGTGCTCCTCGTGCTCGTCGTCGTGGCACTGGGAATGCGGTCGATGAACCGCAGGGAGAGCGCACTCCCCGCGGAGCGTCTGCGGGAGATGGCGGAGAAGGAGGCGCTGACTCCGACCATGTCCAGCGACGACTTCGCCACCAGAGAACCGAAGATGAACCATTTCACCCCCGACCTGACCCCGTTCGACGAGCCGAAGCCGCCACGCCAGCCGCGGCCGCCGAGCTCGCGGGGCAAGCGCGGGCTGAACGAGTTCGGCCAGGTGGACGACTACGACGACGACTACTGGACGCGGCTCCAGGCCGACGAGGGCGGTTTCGGAGGGTCCTTGGCGGCGCGGATGGGCGCGAGCCGTCCCGTCGAGCAGGACGACCAGAAGGTCGACGCCGACGCGGTGACCGTGCAGGCTCCGCTGCCGACCAGGCCCCAGCCGTCCCGCGGCGCCCAGCAACGCCCCTCGGCCCCACCGGCCAGGCCCGCCGCCGAACCGGCCGTCGCCTCCGCCTCGCTGCCCTCCGGTCTCTCCGACCTGGTGGGCCCGGTCCAGCCGAACCCGGCTCCCACGGCCGCCTCGCTCGCCGAGCAGAAGACCGTGACCTTCGCGGCTCCCACTCCCGGCGCCTTCGGCGAGGCCCGCCCCGCCCGGGCGAGCTCCCGCCGCGGCGGCAACAGGGCGTCCTCTCAGCCGGCCGCCCAGTCCGCCCAGGGCAACGGCGGCTCGCCCCGGTCCGCCCAGGGCGGCCCGTCCCGGCCCGACCCGCTGAACGACCCGCTCGGCACCTCCTACTCCCGCCGCGGCGCGGGCTCCGCGGCGAACGGCGCGGGCTCCCGGCCCAGCGGCGCCGCCTCCCCGGCGGCCGGCAACGGTGCCCCCGGCGCCCGTCCCGGCCCGACCGGCGGCCGTCCCGGCCCGACGACCGGCGGCAGTGTCAGTGGCACTGCTCCGATGCCCCCCATGGGGCCCACGACCAGCGGCGGCTTCCCCGCCGCGGCCGCTCCCGACCCGCTCGCCGCCTCCTACCGCGCCCCGGCGCAGCCGCCCAAGACCGGCAACCCGGCGGACAACCCGTGGGCTCAGGCCACGAACCCCTCGTCGGGGGGCTGGCCGGCGGCGAACACCGCCGACATCCTCGACGACCCCGGCCCGTCCTACTCCTCCTACCAGACGCCGGTCTACAACGCTCCGCCCGCCGGCTCGTACGAGGTCAGCTCGGGCTGGGCCACCATCGAGGACGACGCGATCACCGGCCCGAGCCCGGCGGTCTCCACCTCGACCGGCCCCTCCCGGACCTTCTCCTCCACCCCGGACCGTCCGGCCGACCCGCGGGGCGGGGCGACGAGCGGATCGCCGGGCGGATACGGCTACGAGCCCCGGCAGGCGAGCCCGGCCAGCCCGGCCGCCTGGCCGGAGCCCGGCACTCCCCACGGGAGTGACGCGGCGAGCTGGCCGAGCTACGGCGAGCTCTACGGCACGGCGCCGGCCCCCGAGGCCGCGGCCACCGGCTCCGACGCACGAGGCCGGGCAAGCTCGCGGGGTAACCACCACCGGGCCCAGGAGCCCGACTACCCCGACTATTACCGCTGATTCTTTCCGCCCTCCGTAAAGGCCTCGGGTAAACGCCCGGATGGCATGGGGCAGCACCGTAAGGTCTGCCCCATGGAGACGGACACGAAGAGCGACGGTGTTCTGACAGCGGGTGGCCTCGCCCCCGTGCTGCGGCATGATCTGCCCGCCTCCCTGGTGGTCTTCCTGGTGGCCGTACCCCTCTCCCTGGGCATCGCGGTCGCCTCGGGAGCGCCGCTGGCGGCCGGACTCATCGCCGGTGTGGTGGGCGGCGTCGTGGCGGGTTTCCTGGGCGGCTCCGTCGTCCAGGTGAGCGGGCCGGCGGCCGGGCTCTCCCTGGTGGTGGCCGATCTCGTGATCACGTACGGCTGGCGGGCCACCTGCATGATCACTCTGCTCGCGGGCGTGCTGCAGCTGCTGCTGGGCCTCTGCCGGGTCGCCCGCTCGGCGCTGGCGGTCTCTCCAGCGGTGGTGCACGGCATGCTGGCCGGGGTGGGCGTGGTGATCGCCCTCGCCCAGTTGCACGTGGTGCTCGGCGGAAGCCCGCAGCGCTCCGCGATCGAGAACCTGATCGAACTGCCCCACCAGATCATCCACAACCACACGCACGCGGTCTTCGCCGGTCTGCTGACCATCGCGGTCCTGGTCGCCTGGACCCGCCTGCCGCAGCAGCTGCGGAACCTCCCGGCGCCGCTGGCGGCCCTGCTCGTCGCCTCGGTGACCGCCTGGGCGCTCAACTGGGAGGTCACCCGGATCGACCTGTCGGCCAGCCTGGACTCCTGGGCCGGGCCCGTCTGGCCCCAGGGCGACTGGCACGGGATCATCGGGGCGGTGCTGCTGGTGGCCCTGCTCGCCGGGGTGGAGTCGCTGCTCTGCTCGGTGGCCGTCGACAAGCTGCACGACGGCAGGCGCTCCGACCTCGACAGGGAGCTCACCGGCCAGGGCGTGGCCAACATGGTGACCGGCGCGCTGGGCGGGCTGCCCGTGGCCGGGGTCATCGTCCGCAGCACCACCAACGTCCGCGCCGGGGCCCGCAGCCGGTGGTCCACGATCATGCACGGGGTCTGGATCCTGCTGTTCGCGGTCGGGCTGGGGTGGATGATCGCGCTGATCCCGATGGAGGCGCTGGCCGCGCTCCTGGTCTTCATCGGCGTGCAGATGGTCAACATGGGGCATCTGCGCAACCTGCGCGGCCACAGCGAGGTCCCGGTGTACGTCGTCACGATGGCCGGGGTGGTGCTGCTCGGCCTCGCCGAGGGCGTGCTGGTCGGTCTCGGGCTCGCCGCGCTGTTCGCGTTGCGCCGCCTCACCCGGGTGACCGTGCGGGCCATGGCCGAGCCCGACGGCCGCTGGCACGTGGTGATCGCCGGCTCGCTGACCTTCCTGGGGGTGCCCACGCTCACCTCGGAACTGCGGGCCATCCCCGCGGGGGCCGCGGTCGACCTCGACCTGAACATCGACTTCATGGACAACGCGGCCTTCGAGGCCATCCACGACTGGCGCAACGAGTACGAGCGCGCCGGCGGGACCGTGAACATCGACGAGATCCACGACGAGTGGTACTCCATGGCGGCCAGCGGGGCCCGGGTGTTCCCCGCCAAGACGCCGCCCCGCGCTCCCGACCGGTGGTGGCTGCCCTGGTCCCACCGGCGGAACGGGCAGCGGACGAGCCGTCAGCCGCTGCTCACCGCCCGGTACGCGCCCCGCGACGACGGCCCCGCGAGTCCCGCCGTGCCCGACCTGCTGGCCGGGGCGCGGGAGTTCCACCGGCGGACGGCTCCGCTGGTCCGTCCCCTCCTGCACGACATGGCCCGCGGGCAGGAGCCCTCGCACCTCTTCATCACCTGCGCCGACTCCCGCATCGTGCCGAACCTGATCACCGCCAGCGGTCCCGGGGACCTGTTCACCGTCCGCAACCTCGGCAATCTGGTACCCCGGCTGGGATCGGTGCCGGCGGACGACTCGGTGGCGGCGGCGATCGAGTACGCCACGGGCTCGCTCAACGTCCGCACCATCACGGTCTGCGGGCACTCGGGCTGCGGGGCGATGGCCGCGCTGCTCAGCGGGGGTGAGAAGGCGGCGGGCCTGCCCGCGTTCGGCCGCTGGATGCGCCACGGCAACCACACGCTGGCGCGGTTCATCTCGGGCGAGAGCGCCGGTGAGGACGACGGGCCGCTGGACCGCCTCTGCCGGGTCAACGTGATCCAGCAGCTGGAGAACCTGCGGACCTACCCGCAGGTGGACCGGCTGTTCCGTGCCGGGCACCTGGAGCTGGTCGGCATGTACTTCGACATCGGCACCGCCCGGGTGCACCTGCTGGAGCATCCTCCGGCCGCGAGCCGTCCGCTCTGAGCGGATGCCTTGCGCCACGGGTGAAAGCCGGTGGTCACGCACCGGCCGGGTGCCCATGATGAGGCGCTATGAGAATACTGATCATCGGCGGCACGGTCTTCGTCGGCCGGGCCATCACGGAAGAGGCGCTGCGGCGCGGGCACGAGGTCACGACGTTCAACCGGGGGCGCAGCGGGGTGGACCTGCCGGGCGTGGAGGCGGTCAGGGGTGACCGTGAGGTGCCGGCCGACCTGGACCGCCTGGTGGAGGGCCGGGAGTGGGACGCCGTCATCGACGTCATGGGCAGGATCCCGAGGGTGGTCGGCGAGTCGGTTCGCCGGCTCAGCGGCCGGGCGGGCCTCTACACGTACATCTCCAGCATCTCGGCGCTCGCCGACTTCCCCGCGAAAGAGTGCGACGAGAGCTCGCCGCGGTACGAGTGCGCGCCGGACGCGGGGCCGGAGGACGGCGAGTACGGCGTGCTCAAGGCGGGGTGCGAGCGGGCGGTGGAGGAGGGCTTCGAGGGCGACGCTCTGATCATCCAGCCGGGTCTCATCCTCGGCCCGTACGAGGACGTGGGCCGCCTGCCCTGGTGGCTGGACCGGATCTCCCGGGGCGGGCGGGTCCTGGCGCCGGGTGACCCGGACCGCGCGATGCAGGTCATCGACGTGCGCGACCTCGCCGCGTTCGTCCTCGACCGCGCCGAGGCCGGGAAGGCCGACCGGTTCCTCGCCGGCGGGGTGCCGGGCAACGTCACCTACGGCGGCTGGCTGGCCGAGTGCCGCGCGGTGACCGGCTCCGACGCCGAGTTCGTCTGGGTCGACGACCGGTTCCTGCTCGACCGGGAGGTGCGGCCGTGGACGGAGTTCCCCGTCTGGGCGCCGGACGGTCCCGAGTTCGCCGCGGTCTGGCTGACGTCGTCGGCGAAGGCCCTCGCGGCCGGGCTGACCTGCCGCCCGGTCGCCGAGACCGTACGCGACACCTGGGCGTGGCTGCGCGACGTCCCTGCGGCGGAGCGGTCGTTCCGCGGGCACGGCATCGATCCGGAGAAGGAGGCCAGAATCCTCGCCGAGTGGGCATAGGGGTTTCCATGGACATCCAGCTCACTTTCGACGCCCACGATCCGCCGTCGCTCGCCGCCTTCTGGGCGGAGGCCCTCGGTTACCGCCTCCAGCCGCCTCCCGAGGGGTTCGGCAGCTGGGAGGCCTGGGCGAACGCCCAGGGCATCCCCGAGGAGCAGCACTCCGACCGGTCCGCCATCGTGGACCCGGCCGAGGGGCGGCCCCGCTTCTACTTCCAGCGCGTGCCCGAGGGCAAGACCGCCAAGAACCGCCTCCACCTGGACGTCAACGTGGGCGGTCCGCCCGGCACGCCGCTGGAGGAGCGCCGCAAGCTCGTGGAGGCGGAGGTGGGACGGCTCGCCGCCCTGGGGGCCGTCGAGGTGCGGACGGTGGAGGAGAACGGCGAGTACTGGACGGTCATGACCGATCCCGAGGGCAACGAGTTCTGCCTGCAGTAAGCATGCATTTCTACGCATACATCGTGCTGGTGGACGCATAGATTCATCGCTGTCCGGCTCCGTCCCCCGAATGCCGGACAGCGGTCCACGCTCCCAGGGCCGGGGGTGGGGGGCGGCCGATTCCGCCCTCCACCCACCTGGGCCCCCGTGCTCGGGCCGACTCACGGGTTCCCGCCCCGGCGCGGGCACGGGGTCCGGCTCCGGCGCGGGCACGGGGTCCGTTCGACGGGCGACGCGGGCCGGTCGCCCGCAGGCGGCGCCTGTTCCCCGGCCGCCTTGACGCCGTATTCGGCGCCGCGGATGATCAACGCATGTTCTCACGCGCGGGCCTCATCGCGGCGGGGTTGCTCACCCTCGGGCTGGTCGGAGCCTGCACCGCCGAGCGGAACCCGGCCGGAGGCCCGTCGTCCCCCACGGCCGCGTCACCGTTTCCCTCCTTGTCGCCGCTCCCGTCGTCGCCGTTCCCCTCGTCATCGCCGTTCCCGTCCCCGCCCGGCACGACCACGCCGCCGTCACACCCGGCCACCGTCCCGCCGGCGGCGGAGCCGGAGCCGATGGAGACGTCCCTGGCGCTGCCCGCGGCGACCTCCCCGCCCCTGCCGGCGACCGGTCCGCCGCGGTTCTTCCTGGCCGCGGGCGTTCCGATCGCACGATTCCCCGAAAGGTCCAAGACGGCGACCTTCACCCCCGTACGCCCCACCGTGCACGACGCCGCGACCGGGGCGCTCCTCGCGTCCGTCCGGCTGCCGCCGGGGGTGCGATCCTCGTGGCAACTGCTGGCCGCGGCACCCGACAACCGCACCTTCCTGCTCTCCGGATGGACCGGACCGGACTCCCCCATCCGGTTCTTCCGCGTCACCCTCGCCGAGGACGGGCAGCCGGGCGATCCGATGCCCGTCCCCGGATTGCGGAGCGATCGGCTGGGCCCCGGGTACGCCCTCGCCCTGAGCCCCGACGCGACACGGCTCGTCTACGCCAAGGCGGTCGCGGGAGGGGTGAGGGTCTCCGTCGTCGACCTCGCCACCGGGCGGCGCCGCGACTGGAGCACGGGCGCGTTCTTCACGGTCAGCGGACTGTCCTGGGCTCCGGACGGCCGTCGGATCGCGCTGGCGGCCGGGAACTGGGGCCTCGGTGTCCTCGACCTCGACCGGCCGGGATCCGATCTGCTGGCCGCCACGCGCCTCGTCAGGCCGCACAGGGGCCTGCCTCCCTTGCATTCGGTGGCCTACACCCCCGACGGAGGTGCCCTCGTCTACTCGGCCGGTCACGCCATAGAGCGCGTACCGGTCGACGGCGGGCAGGCACCGCGGCTCCTCGCCCGGGTGAAGCTGCCGGCCACAGCGTCACTGAGCCTTCCCTTCAGCCTCGACGGAACCGGCCGGTACCTGCTCTACGTGCACCGCTGGCGGAGCTTCCGGATCGATCTCACCGATGGTTCGACCACGCCGCTGCCGAAGAGGATCGGTGAGCGCCCGGGCAGGGGCGGCTCCCCGAACGCCGCCTGGTAACGCCCTCCGCGGCCGGCCCCGGAGGCGAGGCGGTGCCGGCGGGGTGCTTGCCGGGCTCCCCGAATCCGCGTGGATCGGGTACGACGACCTGGCGGGTGGCAACGAGCAGGCCGGCCACGTGCCGGTGGCCGCCCCGGCCCCCGGGCCATCCGCGGAGCAGCACGGTGGGTGGTCCCGCGCCGGCGATGTCGTGGCCGCCACGACCGCCGGCCGGGGATCACGGAACGTGACGGGCGTTGCGCGGCACCCGTATGAGAGGTACCGTCACGGCCCGCGGACCGTGCGCTTTCCCGCCCGATTCCAGCACGGGCGCCGGGGGACGGCGTACCACGGGGACGTTCTACATGTGCGGGGGCATATAACTCAGGGCACTACGCATACGGCACGGAGGTCGGCGATGACTGAGTGGCACGCGTTACGGGAAGAGCTGGTCTCGCAGGTACGCGCGCGGGGCATCAGCGAGATCGTGGCCGACGCGTTGCGGACGGTGCCGCGCCACGTGTTCCTGCCGGAACTCGCGGCGGAGGCCGTCTACCAGGACGACGCGATCGTGACCAAGCGCGACGCGGAGGGCCGCCCGATCAGTTCCTCCTCCCAGCCGGCGATCATGGCCCTGATGCTCGACCAGCTCGGCGTGCGGCCGGGACAGCGGGTGCTGGAGATCGGGACAGGAACGGGCTACAACGCCGCCCTGCTCGCCCATCTGGTGGGACCGGAGGGCCTGGTGGTGAGCGTCGACATCGACCCTGACCTGGTGGCGGCGGCCGGTGGGCACCTGGCGGCCGCGGGCCACCCCGAGGTGAGGCTGGTGTGCGGCGACGGCGCCGAGGGGTTCTCGCCGGAGGCGCCCTACGACCGGGTGATCGCCACCGTCGGCGTGTGGGATCTCGCCCCGGCGTGGCTGGATCAGCTCGCGCCCGGCGGGCGCCTCGTCGCCCCGCTGGACCTGCGGGGGGTGCAGCGCTCGGTGGCGATGGAGCGGGACAACGGGCACTGGACGAGCCGCTCGGTGCTGCCCTGCGGGTTCATGCGGATGCGCGGCCCCTTCGCCGGTCCGGAGACGACGCTGGTGCTGGACCGGGAGTCCGACCTGTCGATCTCGCTGCCCGAGGCGAGCGAGATCGGCGACGTGCTGGGGGCGCTCGACGGGCCCGTGGTCGAGCTGTCCACCGAGATCAGCGCCAGCCTCTCCCAGCTCCTCGACGGGCTGAGCCTGTGGCTCGCGGTGCACGAGCCCCGCTGGTGCACGATCTCGGAGGCGCGGCCCGGGTGGCTGGCCTCGCCCCCGCTCGACATGACGGGCTTCAGGATGGCCGTCGGCATCGTCGAGCGCGACAACCTCTGCCTGCTGGAGCCGTCACCGGACGGGACCCTGATCGCGCGCGGCCACGGGCCGGACAGGATGCGGCTGGCGAGCGAGATGGCCGCCCACATCCAGGCGTGGGACATGGCGGACAGGCCCATGACCTCGGGGCTTCGCATCGACGCCTACCGAGGTGACCCGCCCGACGGCGGGCTGCTCATCCGCAAGCGCCACACCACCCTCGCCCTGTCCTGGAAAGACCTCTGACTCCCGCTCATCCTGTCCTGAAAAATGAGACTTCTCTCGATGCCTGGCCCCTTTCCAGGGAAAGGGAAGATGCCCACGATCATGGCCGGGGACCGGCCGTCCTCCCCACGAGAGAACACGGTCGTCGGCCACGGGCGCCGGTGCCGGTGAGCGTGCGACGCGGCGCGGGCGCGACGGCAAAGACGCCGTCCGCCGGACGCCGAGACGGGTCCGCCGGGTGGATGGCCCCGGCCTGGCATGTCATGACGTGCCGCACGCACCGGTGGGCCACGATGTGATAACCACGGTCCGGTGGGGCAGGAGCGAGGGATGAGATTGCATGACGTGTCGGTGGTCGCGGCCGGGGCGGCGCTGCTGGTGTGTGCGGCGGGGTGCGCGTCCGCGGCCGCGCCTTCCGCTCAGCGGGCGGCGCAGGACTTCTACGCCGCCGTGCAGGGCCGCCAGGTGGAGCGGGCCTGCGCGCTGCTGGCTCCGGAGGCGGCCGAGAGCCTGCGCACCGGGGATCAAAGGTGCGAGACCTCTCTCGGCGGGCTCGACCTGCCGGGCGGGCAGGTGCGGGACGTCGAGGTCTGGGGGGATGAGGCCCGGGTGCGGCTGAGCGGCGACACCGTCTTCCTGCACCGCTTCCCTCAGGGGTGGCGGGTCCGCGGCGCGGGCTGCGCATCTCGCGGCGTTCTCCCCTACGACTGCGAGGTGAGCACCTGACATGCGCTTCATGTTCACCGTCACCGTGGCGATCATCGTGGTCGGGCTGATCTGTTTCTTCGTCATCGGCCTGCTGCGACGCTAGGAAGAAAGGATCATGGTGAGACGCTTCGTCAAGGACAACGGCCTCAGCCTGTTCTTCCTGGTCGCGTTCGCGCTGTCCCTGGTCGGCCAGTCTTTCGCCGGTAACGCCGCCGCCAACGCCGACCGGCTCGCCGAGGGCGGGACGGCGCTGTCGTGGCCGGCCTACGTCACCTCCTCCGACTTCGCCGTCGACGTGGCGGAGAACTGGCAGTCGGAGTACCTGCAGTTCCTGCTGTTCATCCTGGCCACGGTCTGGCTGGTGCAGCGCGGCTCGCCCGAGTCGAAGAAGCCCGGCGCGCAGGGAGAGGAGAGTGACGCCGAGCAGAAGATCGGCCGGCACGCGGCTCCCGACAGTCCGGCCTGGGCCGGGGCGGGCGGGTTACGCCAGGGTCTGTACGGCCGCTCCCTCGGCCTGCTGATGGGGCTGATCTTCGTGTTGTCGTGGCTGGCGCAGTCGGTTGCGGGCACGGCCGCCTACAACGCCCGTCAGCTCGCCCAGCTCCAGGACCCTCTCAGCTGGGGGGAGTACGTCGTGTCGGCCGATTTCTGGAACCGGACCCTGCAGAACTGGCAGTCGGAGTTCCTGGCCGTCCTGTCGATGGTCGTGCTCTCGGTCTACCTGCGCCAGCGCGGATCGCCCGAGTCCAAGCCCGTCGGCGCGCCGCACGAGGCGACCGGTGTGGAAGGCTGATCCCGCTCCACATCGGGCTCTTCCGAGCACGCGTCGCGGGCACCGCTTGATGCCCTTGCCCGCTTGACCGTGTCCTCGAAGGCGCGACCGTGCGATCCATGACGTGGAGGTCGCAATCACCGTCACGGTCGACGGCCCGCCGCGAGGACCGGCGTCTTCGAACCGTTCCGGTGGAACCTCGACGGCGTCTCTTCCCGGCTCGTCCCTGGCCGGGCGGGCCACGCCGCGATTCATGATCATCCCTGTTGCGCCAGGTGGAACCGCATTCCCGTTTGTTTCCCGTTTACCGGGAAGACGGAGCAGATCACCGTTCCCAGGGAGCAGGAAGAAGACGAAGATGCCTGGTCTGCGCATAGGCGAAACGGCCACGGCGGCCGTATTGGTCGGCTGTCTGGCCGCGTGCGGAGGAGTCGGGGCCGGCGGGAAGGCGAGCGGACCAGGTGGAGGGGCGGCGACGCTGACCACGATGGGGTTCGGCCTGCCCGACGAGATCGCCACCGTCCGGGTGGACGCCTTCAAGAAGGCCCGCCCCGACGTGAGGTTGACGATCAACCAGGGCCAGTTCGACGAGCAGGCGTTCCTGTCGGCGGTGGCCTCGGGCAACCCGCCCGACGTCGTCTACCTCAGCCGGGAGCGGATCGGCAGCTACGCGGCCCGCGGCGCCATCCAGCCGCTGGACCGGTGCGTGGCCGAGCAGTCCATCGCGACCGGCGACTTCTACCCGGCCGCCCAGCAGCAGGTGAAGTACGACGGCGCGTGGTACGGCCTGCCGGAGTTCTACAACTCGATCGTACTGGTGGTGAACAACAAGGCGGCCCGGGAGGCCGGAGTGGACCCGGCCCGCATCGACACCTCCGATTGGGACGGGCTGGCCCGGCTGGCCAAAAAGATGACCCGGATCGAGGACGGCAGGATCGAGCGGTTCGGCTTCCACCCGAAACTGCCGGAGTTCCTGCCCCTGTGGGCCAAGGCGAACGGCGCGGACCTGCTCACCGCGGACGGCCGTACCTCCCGGCTGGACGATCCGAAGGTCGCCGAGGCGATGGAGTACGCCGCGCGGCTGGTGGAGTCGCAGGGCGGCTGGAAGAAGCTGAAGGCCTTCACCGACACCTTCGACTACTTCGGGCAGGGCAACCCGTTCGCCAAGGACCAGCTCGGCGCGATGCTCACCGAGCAGTTCGTGGTCAGCGCGATGGCCGGCGTCGCGCCGGACGCGGACATCACGGTGCTGCCGTTCACCGACCGGCAGGGCCGGCCGGTCAACAACGTGGGCGGCAACGCCTGGGTGATCCCCAAGGGCGCCCGCAACTCCGACGCCGCCTGCTCGTGGATCAAGACCATGACCGCGGCCGACACCTGGATCGCGGCGGCCAGGGCCCGCGCGGACAAACGGGCCAGGGAGGGCAAGGTCAACATCGGGACCTACACCGGCAACGCCAGGGCCGATGAGGTGATCTTCTCCGAGGTGGTCAAGCCCAGTGGTCACAAGGCCTACGACGACGCGGTGAAGGCCATCCGCGCCGTACAGGACGCCGGTTTCGTGGTGCCGCAGTCGGCAGCCGCCGCGGAGTTCGCGACCGCCTGGAAGGACGCGGGAACCCGCGTGCTGCAGGGACAGCAGGACACTGCGGCCGCGCTGCGGCAGGCGCAGGCCGAGGCGCAGAAGGCCATCGACCAGGCCACCTCATGACCGTGACCGCCCCCGCACGTCCACGCAGATGGAGGGCCCCGCGCGGCGAGACGCGCTGGGCCTACGTCTTCCTGCTGCCCTGGCTGATCGGGCTGCTCGTCTTCCAGCTGGGGCCGATGATCGCCAGCCTCGCGCTGTCCTTCACCGACTACGACCTGATCGGCGCGCCCCGTTTCACCGGTCTCGGCAACTACACCGCGATGGCGCAGGATCCCAAGGTCGCCCGCGCCGTCGGCAACACCCTGCTGTACACCGTGGTGCACGTCCCGCTGTCGATCGTGCTCGCGCTGGGGCTGGCGCTGCTGCTGAACCGCGTCACGGGCCGGGCCGCCGGCGTGTTCCGGACGATCTTCTACCTGCCGTCCATGACCCCGCACGTCGCGGTCGGCGTGCTGTTCCTGTTCCTGCTGAACGGTCAGGCGGGCGTGGTGAACGGGCTCCTCGGTCTCTTCGGGGTCGAGGGGCCGCAGTGGACGACCGATCCCGACTGGATGCTGGCCGGCATCGTGCTGATGTCGCTGTGGAACCTGGGCTCGACCACGATCATCCTGTTCGCCGCGCTGCGCAACGTCCCGAGCGAGCTCAGCGAGGCCGCGATGATCGACGGCGCCGGTCCCTGGCAGCGGTTCCGGTCGATCACCGTTCCGATGATCAGCGCCGCCCTGTTCTTCGTGGTGATCATCAACACGATCACCTCACTGCAGATGTTCGACCAGGTCTACACGATGTTCTTCGGCAGCCAGAGCTCCCGGGAGGCGTACGGCGACGCCGCGCTGTTCTACGTCGTCTACCTGTTCCAGCAGGCCTTCCAGTTCCTGCACATGGGGTACGCCTCCGCGCTGGCCTGGCTGCTGTTCCTGGTCATCGCGCTCATCACCGCCGTCCAGGTGAAGGTCGGCAACAGGCTCGTCTACTACGAGACCGAGGAGCACAGCCGATGACCGCCGTGCGAGACACCCGGCCCGCCACCGCCGTCTCACCGGCCGCGCCGGACACCGCGGCGAGGCCGACACGCAGGATCTTCTTCCTCACGGTCCTGGCCGCCGCCTCGGCCGTCTTCCTCTACCCGTTCGTGTGGCTGGTCACCGCGTCGCTGAAGCCCCGTGACCAGACGTTCTCCAACCCTTTCCTGCCCTGGCCGGTGCCGTTCCGGCCGGAGAACTACCTCGCGGTCTGGGACGCGGCGCCGATGTTCGCGTGGCTGGTCAACACGCTGGTGGTCGGGGTGACGGCCGCGCTCACCGTGACGCTGTCGAGTGCCTTCGTCGCCTTCGGCTTCGCCTACTTCCGCTTCCCCGGCCGCAACCTGCTGTTCGCGAGCGTGCTGGGCACCATGATGTTGCCCGCCGCGGTCACCCTGGTGCCGACGTACCTCATCTGGAAGTCGGCGGGGCTGACCGGCACGCAGGTGCCGCTGTGGGCGGGCAACCTGTTCGGCTCGGCCTTCTACATCTTCCTGCTGCGCCAGTTCCTGCTCGGCGTGCCCCGCTATGTCTTCGAGGCCGCCCGGGTGGACGGCGCCTCCTACCTCGACCTCTTCTGGCGGATCGCGCTGCCCCTGTCGCGGCCCGCGCTGATCATCGCGTTCGTCTTCGAGCTCAAGGCCAGCTGGTTCGACCTGATGAAACCGCTGATCTATCTGCAGGACCCCGCGCTCTACACGCTGCCCCGCGGGCTGAAGGCGGTCGTCGACCAGTTCTACCAGGGCGGCGACCCGAAATGGGAGATCGTCCTGGCGGCCAGCGTGATCACGACCGTCCCGCTCGTCGTGATCTTCTTCCTCGGCCAGAGGCACTTCCTGCGGGGAATCGCCACCACCGGTCAGCGCGGGTGAGCATCGCGGGAGTCTGAGTGGCGACGAGGACGGCCGCGTCTCCCCCGATCGGCACTGGTTCGCGTTTTGCCTGCTCGTCGTATCGGTGATCAGTTGTCGTCATGTGCCTTCTACTTCGCCGCCGTCGGTGTGGGAACGGAGGCCGGGGGTAGGCGAGCCGACACCAGAACCGCCCGCCCCGGGCGGCGGCAGCGACGAAGGGAGCAGACAATGCCCACGGCACGAGAGATCATGACGCCGGACGCCGAGTGTGCGCGCGCTGAAGAGACGGTGTTGGAGGCGGCAGAGAAGATGGCCCGGCTGGATGTCGGTTCGCTGCCGATCTGCGGCTCCGACGACCGGCTCCAGGGCATGCTCACCGACCGTGACATCGTGGTGAAGGTGCTGGCCGCGGGCAAGGAACCCAAGGCGTGCCAGGTCGGCGAGCTGGGCCAGGGCAAGCCCGTCACCATCGGCGCCGACGACGACGCCCGGGAGATCCTGCGCACGATGGCCTCGCACAAGGTACGGCGCCTGCCGGTCATCGACGGTCACACCCTGGTGGGCATGGTGGCCCTGGCCGACGTGGCCCGCGCCCTGCCCGACGCACCGGTCGGCGACCTCCTGGACGCCCTCACCAGCGACTGAGACGTCCTCACCAGCGACTGAACAGCGCCCCTGACGCAGGAAAGCGGCTCCCCGCCGGGGAGCCGCTTTCCCGTTCAGACGTCCGGCTTCTTGTCCTCGGCCGCCTTCCGGTCCTTCGCGAACCGCTCGCGTGCCTCCCGCCCCCGGCGGTGAGGAGGCTTCTCTCCGTGGCATGACCGCGGAGGCCGCCGTCAGAGGCTCACCTCAGCCGGGCATCGTCTCGCCGCCGACCGGTGCCAGGACTTCCCCGGTGTAGTACGAGGAGAGCTGCTCGGCGGCGAAGAAGACATAGGAGGGAGCGATCTCATCGGGTTGCGCGGCTCGCTTCATCGGTGTCTGCTGCCCGAACTTCTCCACCTTCTCCGCGGGGAAGGTGGCGGGGATCAGCGGCGTCCACACCGGTCCCGGGGCCACCGCGTTCACCCGGATGCCCCGCTCCAGCAGCGTCTGTGCCAGTGAATAGGTGAAGGCGAGGATCGCACCCTTGGTCGCCGAGTAGTCGATGAGCGTCTTGTTGCCGCGAAGCCCGTTGATCGACGAGGTGTTGATGATCGCCGACCCCCGCGGGAGATGCGCCAGCGCCGCCTTGGTGACCCAGAAGTAGCTGCCGATGTTGACCGCGAAGGTCCGCTCCCACTGCTCGTCGTCGAGTTCTTCCAGGGAGTCCACCGGAGACTGGGTTGCGACGTTGTTGACCAGCAGGTCGAGCCCTCCCAGCGCGTCGGCGGCGGTCGCGACGACCTCGCGGCAGTGCCCTGCCACGGCCAGGTCGCCGGGAAGCAGTACGCACCGCCGGCCTTCCTTCTCGACGAGTTCCTTGGTGTGTCCGGCGTCCTCGTGCTCGTTCAGGTAGGCCACGGCCACATCCGCGCCCTCCTTGGCGAACGCCACCGCGACCGCCCGGCCGATTCCGGAATCGCCCCCGGTGATCAGCGCTTTCCGTCCCGACAGCAGGCCGCGGCCGGTGTACGCGCGCATCTCATCCCGGGGCTCCGGGGTCATCGCCCCGCTGTGTCCCGGATACGGCTGTTCCTGCGGCGGCTGCCCGGCGCCTTCTTGGTTGTCCGACATGGCGTGCGCCTACCCGTCACGCTCGGACGCGAACGGCCTTGGAAACCAAAATTTCCTTGGGGACCGGTCCGCCCTCCGACCGGTTCGGTGCCCGGCCGTTCCTCGAACGCCTCGGCCTTGAACGCCTTATCTCGAACGTCCTGTCTCGAACGTCCTGTCCCGAACGCCTCGGCCCGCGAGGGACGGTCTCCCGGAAGGAAGCGTGATGGTCTCCGGAAGGAAGCGGCCCACCTCCCCGAATTCGCGCGGCCCGCGCCTGCGGCGACCTTCAGTCCTCGTCGAACTTACGGGTGTCGCGAGGCTCGACGTAGGGTTCCCGCTCCTCCGGTTGCCCCGCCTCGATGGCCCGTCCGCGGGCGAGTTCGGCGTCGAACTCCACGCCGAGCAGCACCGCGACGTTGGAGATCCACAACCAGATGAGGAAGACGATGACCCCTGACAGGGCGGCGTAGGTCTTGTTGTAGGCGCCGAAGTTGGCCACGTAGAAACCGAACGCGGCGGAGGCGACGATCCACAGCACCACGGCGAGGGTGCTACCGGGGGTGAGCCAGCGAAAGCCCGGTTGGCGGACGTTGGGCGCGGCCCAGTACAGCAGGGCCAGGGTGCCCATCACGATGACGATCAGTACGGGCCATTTGGCGACGCCCCAGACGGTCAGGGCGCCCTGACCGATTCCCAGCACCTTGCCCGCCTGCTCGGCGAGCCCTCCGGTGAACACGACCGCCACCGAACCGGCCGCCATCAGGATCACCAGGACGGTGGTGATGGCCAGGCGCAGCGGCAGGGTCTTCCAGATGGGCCTGCCCTCGGGCATCTCGTACATGACGTTGGCGGCCCGCATGAAGGCGCCGACGTACCCCGAGGCCGACCAGAGCGCGACGGCGATGCCCAGGACGGTGGCGATCCCGGCCGCGCCCTGACTGCTCTGCAAGGCCTGCAGCACGGTGTCGAGGATCTGCCTGGCCGGTCCCGGGGCCAGGGCACCGAGGTTGTCGATGAGCGGCTTGGTGGCGGGCTCGCCGAACAGGCCGAGCAGCGAGACCACGGCCAGCAGGGCAGGGAAGATCGACAGCACCGAGTAGTAGGTCAGCGCTGCGGCCCAGTCGGTCAGGTTGTCCTGCTGAAACTCCTTGGCGGTGCGTTTGAGCACTGCCCACCACGACTGTCCGGGAAGCTCGGCGGGGCTTTCCGGAGCCGCCTGGCCTGCCGCGGCGCGGTCGGAACCGGAGCTCGGACCTCGGGTGTCGTGGCGTGACATGGGGCACCACCTCCGTGGGGGCACCGCCGCCCCCAGGCGATGGGGGCGGCGGTGGTCGAATCCGTCTACTGGTGGCCGGTGGTGGAACGGGCGTGTTCACCCACCTGCTGGGCCTGCTCGCGGGCGTGGTCACCCGTCTTGTGCACGGCCTCCGTGGCGGTCTCCCTGACCTGCTGGGCGGCCTGCTGGGTCGCTTCCCTGGCCTCCTGGCCGAGGGTCTGGGCCGACTCCTGCACGGCCTGCTTGACCGGCTGGATCACTCCGTCGGCCTGCTCCATGAGCTGTTCCGCGGCGCGCTCCTCGGCCTCGGTCCTGGGGATGAGGGCGGCCGCCAGCAACCCGGCACCGAAAGCGATCATCCCGGCCGCCAGCGGGTTGCCCTGCGTGCCGCGCCTCGCCTGCTGCGGCGCGTTCTGGACCACCTCGGCGGCCTGCTGAGCACCGTGCTTGACGGTGTCGGCGGTGTCGGCGGCGACCCCGCGGACGGTGTCGGCGGCGCCGGAGGCCGTGTCACGCACACTGCCCGCGGCGTACGAGGCCTGCCGGCCGACCGTGTGGGCGGCGTGGGACGGGGTGCCCATCACCCGCTCGCGCACCGACCGCAGGCTCCGGCGCACGGTGTCGGTACGGCGCCGTGCGATCCGCACCGGGCTGGTGCGATCGGCCAGACGCTCCACGTCCGCGGCCAGCTCGGCCCGGGTGGCGTTGATCTCGGCCCTTATTTCGTCAGGTCCCGCGCCCATCGCGCATCCTCCTTGAGCGTTTCAACGGTACGTTCCGGCTTGGGGGAGACCTGGCGCAGCCGGGCGCGCCCGGTCACGTACAGGGCCGCGCCGGCCGCCGCCCAGATGACGGCGACGATGAGCGCGGCCCAGCCCAGGTCCATGACGTTTCCCAGGCCGAACATGACGGCCAGCGTCACCAGGACGGCGACCATGTATCCGGCGAATCCCGCGCCGCCGAGCAGGCCGGCCGCCTTACCCGTCTTGGCCGCCTCCTCGCGGATCTCGGCCTTGGCCAGCAGCAGTTCCTGGCGGACCAGTTTGGACAGGTCCGCGCCGATCTCCCCCACCAGCTCTCCCAGCGACGGCTCACGCGCCCCGGGGCCGGGGTGGGTCATCGGAACTCACCGCCCGGGTTCCTCGGTGTGGTGGGCGTCGCGGTGCCCGGGCCGCCGAACTCCTCCTGTGGCGTGACCGGCTGGGTGCGGTACGGCTCGACCGGCGGCTGCGCCAGTGGCTGAGCCGGGACCGTCGCGGGCTGGGTCGAGACCGTCGGCTGAACCGGGGGCGGCGGCACGGTGGCGGACGGAGCGGGGGTGTGGGCACCCGAGCCGTACGAACCGGTGGCCCCCGTACCGGGAGTACTCGGTGAGCCGGTGTTCCCCGTCACCTTGGCGATCCTGCCGATGAGGAAGCCCGCGGCGGCCGCGCCGATCAGGAACGCTCCAGGACGACGGCGCGCGAAGCCCTGGACTTCCTGGGCGACCCCGGCCAGGCCGTGCTGGTCCAGGTAGTCGGCAGCCCGCCGTCCTTGGTCGGCGACCTGCTGTACCACCCCGGAGACCGGCGAGTCGGGCTTGGCGACCTCGTTCATCGAGGCCAGGTCGTCGGCCCACTGGCGGATTCCCTGAGCCGCGCGCCGGCTCTGGTGCTGCGCCTGGTCACCGACCCGGTTCCGCAGTTGGTCGGCCACCTGCCGGGCCTGCTGCCTGGCCTCTCCGGCCACCGCCTGCGTCTGTCCCTTGGCGGTGTCGGCCACCTCCCCGACGGCGGACTTGGCGTGCTGAACCGTGCTTTGGGATTCCTGGCTTCGGTATGGGCGCTCCCCCGCCCCGCTGGAATACTCGCTCATCGATGCCCTCCAAAGGTTGTGCATCTTCGACTGATGCGGCCGATTACCCCCACGCCCCCGCCCCATTCCACGAAATCCCCCTGACCTTTCGAAAGATCTCCAGGTCCCAGGGCTTTTCGGCCACTGAACTGGCTTTGGACGGTTTGGATAATTTTCTGTCACCTTGGCTTATCCGGAGAAGGCGCGTCCGGAGCGCAAAGCGGGGTCTCCGGTCATCTCGCGAAGGCCCCGCGGACCCTGCCCAGGTCTGGACTCACCGAGATGGTGGCAGGCCAGCCTGCCTCAGCGCGTCTTGCGAGCGGCGCGTGACCCATCCCGATCGCAACGCCGCCCGTATCCCGCGGCCTGAGCGCGAAGCGCCGTGCAGGCGGCGGCCGACCTCGCTCCGGGCCGCGCGCATTCGTTTCCGCCTCCGGAAGGAGGCCGTTCTTCCGGCACGCGGCAGGACACCGCCGCGTGCGGCACGAGGGGTGGTCGTTTGCACGTCATTCATCGGGGCAAGCACCCGGCCATGACCATGCAGTCCTATTGGATGGAATCCGCGCCCGGCGTTTCTCATCCGTTTCTCGAACGCGATCTGCGGGTGGACGTCGCCGTGATCGGCGCCGGGATCGCCGGTCTGAGCGCGGCCTGGGAGCTGACCCGGGCGGGCCGTACGGTGGCCGTCCTGGAGGCCGGCCGGGTCGCGGCCGGGGTCACCGGCCACACCACGGCGAAACTGTCGGCCCAGCACACCCTGATCTACGCCGACCTCGCCTCCTCGGCCGGGCCGGAGGCGGCCGGCCTGTACGCCCGCTCCCAGCAGCAGGCGATCGAGCACCTCGCCTCCACCGCGGCCGCCCTCGGCGTCGACTGCGGTCTCGAACGGGTCCCGGCCCTCACCTACGCCGAGTCGGCCGACGACCTCGACCGGCTGCGGGCGGAGGCCGAAGCCGCCGCGCGGGCCGGGCTGCCGGCCTCCTTCGTGACCGAGAGCTCGCTGCCCTTCCCGATCGCCGGCGCGGTACGGGTGGAGAACCAGGCCCAGTTCCACCCTCGCGCCTACCTTCTCGCACTCGCCCAGGCCATGACCGCCTCCGGCGCGCTCGTCTTCGAGGGCACGCGCGTCGTCGGCCTGCAGGAGGGCGATCCCTGTCGCCTCACCACCTCCTCCGGGCTCACCGTCACCGCCCGGGACGTGGTGGTGGCCACGCACTACCCGATCTTCGACCGGGCCCTGCTGTTCGCCCGGATGGAGCCGCATCGCGAGCTGGTCGTCGCCGCCGCCATCCCGGCCGAGCGTGATCCGGGTGCCATGTTCATCACCACCGAGGACAACACCCGTTCGGTCCGCACCGCCCCCTACGGGGACGGACGGCGTCTGCTGATCGTCACCGGCGAGTCCTTCACCCCTGGCGCCGGGCGCGTGAGCGACCGTCTTCGGCGGTTGCGCTCGTGGACCACCGATCGGTTCGGCACGACCGGCTTCACGCACTGGTGGGCGGCCCAGGACAACGACACCACCGACCGCCTGCCCTTCGTCGGCCCCCTGCACGCGGGCGCGCGGCACGCTTACGTCGCCACCGGCTTCGGCGGCTGGGGCATGAGCAACGGCGTGATGGCCGGCGTGCTGCTCAGCACGCTGATCACCGGCGGGGAGTCGCCGTGGGCCCGGTTGTACGATCCCCGGCGGCTGCATCCCGTACGCGAGGCCGGTCCGGCGCTGAAGATGCAGGCCAAGGTCGCCCGGCACTTCGTCGCCGACCGCCTGGCGGCGGGCACCGCCGACGAGGCGGCCGATGTGGCCGCCGGTCAGGCGAAGGTGGTCAAGAGCGGCGGGAAGCGCTGCGCGGTCTACCGCGACGAGGCCGGGAGCCTGCACGCGGTGTCGGCACTGTGCACCCACCTGGGCTGCGTGGTGGCCTTCAACGAGGCCGAACGCGCCTGGGAGTGCCCGTGCCACGGCTCGCGCTTCGACATCGACGGCGCCGTCCTGCAGGGGCCCGCGGTGAACCCGCTGGAACAGGTCGGCCTCATGCCTTCAGAAGGAGAAACGACCGATTGAAACACCTTCGGATGTGAGCGACCCGGGCCGGGCCGGCTGCCGGAACGGTGCCGAGGAGCGAGAAAAGCCGCGGGTCACGGCACCGGTTCGATCGGTTCACGACGCCCGGCGTACGTGGGCGGCGGCCAGGATGAGATACGCGCTGGCCGTCCAGGTGTAGGCGCGATCACGGAGCCCCGTCCCGGTGCGGGCGTCGAAGTTCTCCGCGAACCCCGATTTCTCGCACAGGGCGCGGAACCGGGCGCTGACCTCGTCGGCGAGGACGGTCTGCCCGGCCCTGCGGAGGCCGTCCTCGATCAGGACCGTCGAAGGGGCCCAGATCGGGCCGCGCCAGTAGCCGTCGTCCTGGTAGTGCGGTGAGGTCGGCAGCTCGGTGGCGAGTCCGTACTCGGTCAGGTGGGTCTTGATCCTGGCGGCCAGGGCCGTCTGGACGTGCTGGGGCAGCTCCTCGCCCAGCACGATCGGCATGAGGTCGAGCAGGCTGCTGCTGGTCCAGGTCTCCTGAGAACTCGCGCTCCGGGTGGCGAACCGGTCGTCGCGCCACAGTTGGGCGAGCATCGCCTCGCGCATCCGGTCGGCCGCCTGCGACCAGCGGGCCGCCTCGCCGGGCAGGGAGAGTTCGCCGGCCAGGCGGGCGAGCGTACGCATCTGGAGGACGAGGAACGACGCCAGGTCGGCCGTCTCGACGACGCGTTCGGGCGCGAACGTGGTCGCGTTGTCCCATCCGCTGTCGTTGCCGTGCTGGTAGTGGGCCAGTTCGTGTCCGGGCACGCGCCGGGCGGTGAGCCAGAAGGTGGTCCACCGCTCGAGCAGGCGGTAGACGCCGGCTCGTTCCTCTCCCGGCACCGGCGGGAGATGCCGCAGGACCCAGCCGTGGATGGGTGGCTTGACGAAGTTGTACAGGATCTCGGAATGGGTGATCGAGTCGGGCAGCGCGCCGGCGGCCTCCTGGTGGTCGAAGGGCAGCCGGAACTGGTCCCAGGCCAGCGCGGGCAGGCCCTCGGCGAGGGCGATCGCGTTGAAGCAGTGGTCCCAGCTCCACACCTTGTCCATCCAGTGCTTGGACATCAGCACCGCCGGGCGGGTGACGAACCCCGCCGCGCGTACGGTGGCCGACCACAGCACGTAGACGGCGAGCTCGGCGGCGGGTGTCCGGTCGTCCCGCCAGGGCGCCACGGCGTCGAGGTACTCCTCGTAGTCGCGCCGGGCCGCGCCGGCCACCTGCTCGAAGTCGCGCTCGCTCGTGTACGGGGCGCGGGCGGTCTCGAACTCCTCGATGGCGATCTCCCACGCGTCCCCGTCCCCGGTGACCACGACACCCCGCTCGGTGGCGCCGAGCTCCTGCGCGCCCAGGTGTTCGGTGATCCGCCCGGCCAGGAGCGTGACGCGGTAGCGGCGCCCGGTCTGGTAGACGGTGAAGACCGAGGACCCGTCCCGGGGGTCCTGGAAGAAGTAGGGACCGCTGAACGGCGTCAGGACCGGGTCGGCGGCCAGCAGTCGCAGGCCGGCTCCGCGCCCGCGCACCCGCACGGTGTCGGTGCTCTCGTAGGCGAGGTCGATCCGCCCTGGCTCGCAGTCCCAGGTGAGCCGGTGCGGGGTGGCGGTGACGACGCTGTCGGCGGTGGGGACCAGCCGCAGGATCGGGTGCATGCCGGTCTGGTGGGAGACCAGATGGACGTCCTGGGCGTAGGTGTTCTCGCCGATGACCGGTGAGAAGCCGAACCAGGACCCGCGGAAGCTGAACGGGATTTCCTGCAGGGAGAACACCGGGCCGGTGACGGCGGCGGTCATGAGGAGATGGTCCTTTCGTGTGGGAGGAGAGCCCGGTCAGTCCTTGACGGCGCCCGCGGTCACGCCGGCGGTGACGTAGCGCTGTGCGATGACGAGGAGAACGACGGCGGGTGCCGACGCGACGACGGCGGTGGCCATGATCGCGTTCCACTGCTGGTTGTTGTTGCCGATGTAATGGTAAATGCCCAAGGTGATCGGCTGGTGGTCTCCCCCGCTGTCCAGCGTGCTGGCGAAGATGAAGTCCGACCACGCCCACAGGAACGCGAACAGCGACACCGTGATGATCGCGTTGCGGCTGACCGGCAGGACGATCGACCAGAAGGTCCGCACGGCTCCGGCGCCGTCCACCCGGGCGGCCTGAAGGAGTTCGTGCGGGATGCCCGACATGAACGCGGTGAGGATGAGGACCGCGAAGGGGACCGCGAGGGTGGAGTCGGCCACGATCAGCCCGGGGAGCGTGTTGAGCACGCCGAGGTTGAGGAACATGGCGTAGAAGCCCATCGCCATGATGATCCCGGGGATCATCTGGGCGATCAGCAGCACGAAGCTCAGCGCGCCACCGCCGCGCGGGCGCAGCTTGGCCAGCGAGTACGCCGCCGGGGCCGCGATCGCCAGGGTCAGCAGCACCGTCCCCAGCCCGACCACCAGGCTGACGCCCAGGTAGGGAAGCTGCTGGTCGAGGACCGCGCGGTAGCCGTCCAGGGTGCCGTGCACGGGGAACCACGACGGCGGGCTCTTGCGCATGTCCCGGTCCCGGGTGAACGACACGTTGATCATCCAGTAGACCGGGAACAGCATCACGCCGGTCAGCGCGAGCCCGATCAGGGTCTTCCACCAGCGGCGCGGGGTGCTCACGAGAGGTCCTGCCTTCGCTGGAGGCGGATGTAGAACAACCCGAAGACCAGCGCCATCGCGATCAGGAGGTTGCCGACCGCGGCTCCCGGGCCGAAGGACGGCACCAGGTTCCCGAAACCCAGCCGGTAGGACCAGGTGGCGAACGTGGTGGAGGAGCCGCTCGGCCCGCCCTTGGTCATGATCCAGATGATGTCGAACACCTTCAGCGTGTAGACCAGCCCGAGCAGCAACGTGATCGCCGAGACGGGCCGCAGCAGGGGGAGGGTCACACTCCAGAACCGCTGCAGGCCCGACGCGCCGTCCAGGGCGGCGGCCTCGTAGACGGACGGGCTGATCGACTGCAGGCCGGAGTAGAGGATCACCAGGTTGAACGGGACGCCGATCCAGATGTTGGCGACGATCACCGACCACAGCGACCAGTCCGGCGAGGTCAGCCAGTTGACCGGGCCGGCCCCGAACGCGCCGAGCACCGCGTTGACCACGCCGGAGTCGCTGTTGAGCATCCACGCCCAGGTCGAGGACGACACGATCAGCGGCAGCAGCCACGGCACCAGGAACAGCGCGCGCAACGTCGCCGACAGCGGGAAGTTCCTGACGAAGAACATGGCCAGGGCGAGTCCCACGGTGAACTGGAAGGCCAGTGACACCACGGTGAACACCACGGTCTGCCACAGCGCGGGCCCGAACGTGGCGTCCGTGAGCACCTCGACGTAGTTGGCGAACCCGGTGAAGGGCGCGTCACCCTGGACGAACGAGCGCACCGTGTAGTCGCGCAGGCTCAGCTCCACGTTGCGGAACAGCGGGTAGGCGTAGAACACCAGGAGGTAGACGACGATCGGTACCAGGAAACCCCATGCCGCCCACCGGTCCGGCCCCCGCCGGGCCGCTTTCCGGCGGCCCGATCCGTTCGGGACGGGGCCGCCGCCGGCGGATGACGGGCGCCGGGTGGATGCCTGGGCGATTCGGCTCATGATCCGGGCCTACTGGATCGCGCTCGCCGCCGCGGTCTGCGCGTCGGTCATCGCCTGCTGGGGGCTCTTGGCCCCGCTCAGCGCCGCCTGCACCGCGCCCCACATCGGCTCGGAGATCTTCGGGTACTTGGTGCCGAGGTCGTCGCCGGTGCGGCCCTTGGCCGCCTTGACCGCCTCCACCCACACCTTGAGCTCGGGATTCTCGGTGCTCTGCCGGGTCTGGACCTGGTCGGTGGGCGCGATGTACGACAGCGCCGTCGCCGTGGCGAAGGAGTTGTCGGTGCTGGTCAGGCACGTCACCAGCTTCTGGGAGGTGGCGTAGCGCGCCGTGTCCTGCTGGACGGGGACGCTGACGAACTCGCCGCCGGTGGGCGCCGCCGCGGTTCCGCCGTCCTTGGCCGGCACCGGGATGATCCCGTACTTGAAGCCGATCTCCTTGGCGCCTGCCAGCTGCCAGGTGCCGTTCTCGGCGAAGGCGTAGTCACCGCTCGCGAACTCCTGCCAGCTGGTGGTCTGCGTGTTGTTGATGACCGAGTTCGGGGCGAGCCCCTTCTTCAGCCAGTCGGTCCACAGCGCCACCGCCGACACGCCCTCGGGGGAGTCGAGCTTGGTGAGCTGCGCGCCCGATCCCCAGAACCAGGGCAGGAACTGGAAGCTGCCCTCCTCGGTGCCGATGGCGGAGAACGTGATGCCCTTCTTGCCCGCCGCCTTGACCTTCTCCAGGGCCGCGGTCAGCGACGCCCAGTCCTTGACGGAGGCGATCTCCACCCCGGCCTTGTCGAGCACCGCCTTGTTGTAGTAGAGCGCCAGGGTGTTGGCCCCGATCGGGACGCCGTAGGTGTTGCCGCCGCTCTGCCCGGCCGAGACGAGGTTGGGCGAGATCGCCGAGATGTCGAGCTTGTTCTCCGCGGTCGTGGTCAGCACACCGGCCTCGGCGAGCGTCGACACCACCGGGTTGTCGACGATGAGCACGTCGGGGGCGTTGCCCTGCTGCGCGGCGAGCAGCGCCTTGTTGGTCAGGTCGGTGGTGTCGTAGCCCGTGCGTTCGACCGTCACACCGGCCTGGGTGCCGCAGGTGTCCAGCAGCTTCACCCAGTCGGAGGTCTTGTCGTACTGCGGGTAAGGGTCCCAGATGGAGTACGTTCCGCCGCCCGCCGCCTTGCCGGGGGCCGTCGCGGTGCCCGCGGTGCCCTCGGTGGAGGAGGTGGCCGAACAGCCGGCCAGGAAACTGGCGGCCAGGAGAGCCAGGCCCGCACCGAGTGTGCGCCTGCTCAATCCTGCTGATCTCGGTGCCGACATGGATCCGGCCGTCCTTTCGGGGGCAGGTGATGCGGGGATGGCGAGGTTCGTCGTTCGCACGGTTCCGGCCTCCGTCGACCGGCGTCACGTGCCTGTTTCCGCTTGACGTCGAACCGATTACTCGAATCGGTTCGACTGAACCTAAGGCGATGTCGTATGCACGTCAATGGGTCATCCGGGATATCCTCGCCCGTGAAGCCGTTCTTCCTGGTCAGGTCGTGACTCCTCTAGGCGAATCGATTCCATCTACCATGGGGAGGCGTCGTGGCCGAGTCCGCTGAGGAGTGCCGGTGAACATCGGAGAGATCGCCAGGCGGTCGGGCGTGTCCCGCAGCACGGTGTCGTACGCGTTGAGCGGCAAACGGCCGGTGGCGGAGGCGACCCGGCAGCGCATCCAGGCGATCATCGACGAGCTCGGCTACCGCCCCAACGCCGCGGCCAGAGCGCTCAAGGAGGGCAGGACACGCACCATCGGACTGGTCATCCCCCCGGCCAGCCGGCGCCTCACCGACGCCCAGCTGGGCTTCGTGGCCAGCGTGGTCGACGCCGCCGCACGCGCCGACCTCGACGTGCTGCTCTCGCCGTCCGGCGGGGAACACGACCGCTCGTTCGAGCGCGTGGCCACCGGTGCCCGCGTCGACGGGGTCATCCTCATGGAGATCCGGCTGGAGGACGACCGGGTCACCCGCCTGGCGGAGGTCGGGCTGCCGTTCGTCGGCATCGGCCACACCAGCCGGCCCGACGAGATGACCTGGGTGGACATCGACTACGAGACGTTGATAGCCCGCTGTGTCCGTCATCTGGCCGACCTGGGGCATCGTCACGTCGCCCTGGTCAACCGCTCGGCCGAGCTGGTCGCCGCCGGGTACGGCCCCGGCCATCGGGCGCAGCTCGGCTTCACCCGCGCCGTCGCCGAGCGCGGCCTGGAGGGCGTACAGGTCTGCTGCGCCGACGACGCCCAGGCAGGGCGGGCCTGCGTCGAGAAGCTGCTGGTCACACACCCCGAGCTGACCGCCATCGCCACCATCAACGAGGCCGCCATGCCCGGCATGCAACGCGCGCTGGCGCACGCCCATCTCGCGGTGCCCGGCGATTTCTCGCTCACCGGGGTCGCCGCCCGGCACTGGGCGGAGAACCTGCACCCGCCGCTCACCGCGGCCGACATCCTGGCCGACGAGCTGGGCGCGCACGCCGTCGAGCTGCTCATCCAGCGCATCGCCGATCCCGGTCTCCCGCATCGCCGGCTGCTCGCCGCCCCGCCGATCTCGCTGCGCGAGTCGACCGGACCGGCGCGCCCCCGCGTCAGCCCCGCCTGACCCGCGAGCACCGCGCCTGCCCGCGCCGGCCCGCGGGTCGGCGCGGGCCGGCGCGGCCAGGGCCGCACGGAGTCCGGATCCTTCGCGTGCCGGCGGGTCAGCTGCGCAGGGTCCACTTCTGGCTGCTCGTGCCGGTGCAGGACCACAGCTGGACCTTGGTGCCGTTGCCGGTTCCGAAGTTGCTCGCCTCCAGGCACTTGCCGGACTGCACGCCGGTGACGGTGCCGTCGGCGTTGACGTTCCACTGCTGGTTGGTCCCGCCGTTGCAGTCCCAGATGATCGCCTGGGTGCCGTTGGCGGTGCCCTGCCCGTTGGCGTCCAGGCACTTGTTGCCGTACACCTGCAACTGCTTGGAGGAGGTCAGGGTCCACTGCTGGTTGGTGCCGCTGCCGCAGTCCCACAGGTGGGTCTGGGTGCCGTTGGCGGTGGTCGCGTTCGGGACGTCCAGGCATCGGCCGGCGTTGACGTTGCGCAACACCGACGTCGACCCGTTGCCGGGGCCGGAGGAGGGCGGCAGCAGCGTGATGGTGTAGGAGTCGTCGATGGCGGTGTGCGGCAGGTTGACCGTCGTGCCGTTGCCGGACAGGGTCACCACGGAGTTCTGGACGGTGACCGGAGCCGTGACGGCGCCGCCGCCGTTGTAGGGGATGCGCTCGGCGACGACCCTCACCTGGTTGTTCTCCACGATGCCGCTCGTGGCGTCCAGGCGCCGCAGGTTGACGGCGATGTTGCCGGTCGTGGTGCCGCCGCCGACCAGGATCTTGGCCGACCCGGCCGCCTTGGTGGCGAACGCGTCGTACGAGGCGCTGGGGGTGACGGACGCGACCTGGCCGGTCTGCGAGCCGTAGAAGCGGTAGGCCCACCATTCGCCCTTCGGCTGGTACTGGCCCGCCGAGTTGCGGACGAGCAGGTTGCCGAGGTCGTTGTGCAGGTTTCCGCCGCCCGCCCAGTTGGCGCGCAGGCCGTCGGCGCCGGCCCGCTCCAGGCGGGCGATGTACCAGGACCCGTCGGCGGGGTTCTGCTCGTTGGACGCCCCGTACTCGTTGATCTGGTAGGGGCGCGGGTGCGGAATGCCACGGGAGTTCAGCGTGGTGTCGGCCGCCGCCACGTTGGCCACCGGGTCGCCCGGCAGGGAGTGCCAGCTGATGATGTCGGGGACCACGTTGTTGGCCTTGACGTAGTCGAGGTACTGGTTCCAGAAGGCGTGGCCGGTGGACGGCACGCACGCGCAGCTCGGCCCGACGATGAGCTGCGCCGGGAACGCGGCCCGGATGCGCTGGTAGGTGCGCCGCCACAGCTCGAAGTACTGGGACTGGGGGCGGTTCCAGAACAGCGTGATGTTGGGCTCGTTCCACAGGTCCCACTGCACCGGGGCGCCCGTCGCCCGCACGTCGTCGATCAGGCGGGTGAGGAAGTTGTCGTAGTCCGTCCAGTTGCCGTTGTCGCCGGGGAAGCGCGAGATCGGGTAGCCGTCGGCGCCCCACAGGTCGTGGACGAGCAGGATGAACTCCCCGCCCAGTGACCGGGTGCGCAGCAACTGGGCGCGGGTGGCGTTCCACCGGCGGTCGTACTTGCCCGACACCCAGCCGCCCGGGCCGTCGAGCTGTGCCCCACCGGCCCGCATGTACCGGAACCTCACGTCGGTGAAGAACTGGTCGGGCGGGCCCGACGCGTTCTCGGTCATGCCGTAGATCCAGCCGGAGGCACGGTAGGTCGGGGTGCCGCCACCGGCGGAGAAGTCGACGGCGATGGACTGGTCCGCGGCCTGGGCCGGCGTGGCGGACGTCACGGCGGGACCCGCGACGAGTGCGCCGACGGCGAGAAAGGCGGCGATCGCACGGCGGCTCCTGTGCCGCCTGCCGGGTGCGATGTCCGCATGTGGCTCCTCGGACGGGGAGGGTCCACGTGACGCCTCGGACGGGGAGGGGCGGAGTGGACGGGCCGGGAGCGATGGAGTGGAAGGCCACAGCCGGGCTCGGCGGAGGATGTCGCCAACATTCATCATGGACTCTCCTCACTCGTGGGCGCTGTGCGCACATGTGAGTGGAATGGCTTCGTGGGGGGGAGGGTGGCGCGAAAACCAGGATGTCCGTCATCGAATCGATTCGACCGCAGCCTAGATCTCGCTGTCAGTGATGTCAACAACGTGTGTGACGGAAGTAAACGCACGGTTTCCGGCGCCGCTCACTCCCGCCGGACGCCGACCATCGGCCCCGAGTCGTCAGTGGACGGCGTCCGGCGTGAGCGACAGGAAGGCTCCGGCAGAGGTGCGGTCGTTCCGGGGCAGAACAGACATACCCAGGAGTCCTGCCAAGCGGGCCAATCCAAGAACGCACGCAAGCTCGTTCGCCATTGTGTTGATCTTTTTTATCTCCCAACCTGGGCGTATATCACTGTCAAGAGTGACAATCGCATCGTGGGTGACTCACCTTTCCCAATCAGGAAGGCTTCAGACCCGCAAAATTCGTCGTTCTGACGCGCGATGAGTATGAAACTTTCATCTCTCACACGAGGGCCGCACCTGCCCGCCGTGCCGCCCGCGAGACCAGCCCCGGAAAAGCTCTCCCCGCCTGCCTGTCGAAACGCCGAGACCGTCGCCGCCGCCGGCATGCATGATCATCGCCACCGGCACCGGCCACGGCCGACGCGGGAGGAGCCGCCTTGACAGCGGAGGACCGGCTCCTACCCTGAGGGCCTCACCCGATCGAATCGATACGACCGCACACCGACAGGAGCCAGCGTGCCCCCCATCAAACTGTCGCGGTTACGCAATCGGGCCACTCTGGCCGGAACCGCTCTGCTCGCCGTGGCCCTGCTCTGGCCGGAACCGCTCTGCTCGCCGTGGCCCTGCTCACCCTCTCCCCCGTGACAGAACATCTCGCCCAGGGCCGACGGCACGATCCCGCAGTGCAGAAGGACCTGCTGGGCGCCATCGGCGCCTACCTGAAGCGCAACGGCGAGCCGATCTGCTCCACCCGCGCCTGGACCGCCTACGGCGAGGGCCCCGCGAAGATGGGCGGCGGCAGCTTCGTCGAGCCGCGGGCCGGCACCGCGCAGGACGTCCGCCACACCCGCAGCAAGGACAACACCGTCCTGTACGCGACCGTGCTCGGCTGGCCGGGCTCGACCCTCAACCTCGCCTCGCCGGCCGGTGCCTGGACGTCCCGGACGCGACCACCGCCAACGGGACCAAGGTCCAGTTGCGGTCCTGCACCGGCACGAGCAGCCAGAAATGGAGCCTGCGCAGCTGCCCCTGCGACAGGGCGCCGTCCCCGGCCGCCCACGCCGGTCGGACGGGAGCGGCGGGTCCGACCGGCGTAAGCGGCCGTCACGGGTCGACCGGAAACGAAAGGCAGATGAGTGAAACGCATGATCAGAGCGGTGCTGGCGGCCGTCGTCCTGTGCCTGGCCTCCGCCGGAGCCCTCGCCGGGCTACCGTCGGCGTCCGCCGCGGCCCTGACCCAGGTGACGAATTTCGGAACCAACCCGACGAACCTCAACATGTACGTCTACGTGCCGGACAGCGTCGCGGCACGGCCCGCACTGCTGGTGCTGGTCCACTACTGCGGCGGGTCGGCCGGCACGGTCTTCAACGGCAACGGGCGCGACTACGTGACCGCGGCCGACAGGTACGGGTACGTCGTCGTGCTGCCGGAGGCCACCCGCAGCGAGAAGTGCTTCGACGTGTCCACCCCCGCCGCGCTGCGGCGTGACGGCGGCGGCGACTCCACCGGCGTGATGGCGATGGTCGCCTGGGCGCGGCAGCGCTACAACGTGGACCCGGAGCGGATCGTGGTCAGCGGGTTCTCCTCGGGGGCGATGATGACCAACGTGCTGGCCGCTCAGTATCCGGACGTGTTCGCCGCCGGTTCGGCGTTCTCCGGAGTTCCCGCGGGGTGTTTCGCGACCACGAACGGGTCGCTGTGGAACGGCCAGTGCTCGGGCGGGCAAGTGATCAGGACCGCGCAGCAGTGGGGTGACCTGGCCCGTTCGATGTATCCCGGATACACCGGCCGTCAGCCTCGGATGCAACTGTGGCACGGCAGCACGGACACGACGCTCCACTACAACAACTTCGGCGAAGAGATCAAGCAGTGGACGAACCTGCACGGGCTGAGCCAGACCCCGGCGTTCACCGACCGTCCGCAGTCGAACTGGACCCGGACCAGGTACGGCGTCACCTCGGCCCAGGCCACGGTGGAGGGGATCAGCATCAGCGGGGTCGGCCACCAGCTGCCGATGAGCGGCCAGCTCGCCTATGCCGTCACCTTCCTCGGCCTCGACGGCGGCGGCACCCCCTCGCCCTCGCCCTCGCCTTCTCCCTCGGACGGCACGAGCAGCGCGCTGAAGGGGGTCGGATCGGGACGCTGCCTGGACGTGAGCGGCGCCTCGCAGGCCAACGGCGCACAGACACAGCTCTGGGACTGCAACGGGCAGTCCAACCAGCGGTGGACCTCCACCGGCACCGGTGAACTGCGGGTGTACGGCGGCAAGTGCCTGGACGTCAACGGCGGCGGGGCCGCCGACGGCACCGCGGTGATCATCTGGGACTGCAACGGGCAGAACAACCAGAAGTGGCGCCTCAACGCCGACGGCACCGTCACCGCCGTCGGAAGCGGCAAGTGCCTGGACGTGTCCGGCCACGGCACCGCCAACGGCAGCAGGCTGCACATCTGGACCTGCCACGGCGGCACCAACCAGAAGTGGACCCGAACCTGACCCCCTCCACCCCCGAACCGCGCCGGGTCTCGCGGAGACGTCGACGTACCCCGGGCGACGCCAAATCTTGACAGGGGATCACCAGGACGCGCGCGCGGGCGCGCCCTGGGGCAGCGGCGGTGCGAGGCTGGACGGAGGACCGGCCTCGCACCGCGACCACAGGGGTGATTCGATGAACATCGACCGATTCGGCGGGCCGGTGCTCTCGCTCTTCCGCATGGTGACGGGCTTCCTCTTCCTCTGCCACGGCGTGGCGTCGATGTTCGGCGTCTTCGGCGGCAACCCCGCCACCGGCCAGGCCGTCGACTTCGCGGTCTGGCCCGGCTGGTGGGCCGCGCTGATCCAGGTGCTCTGCGGCGGTCTCGTCCTCGCCGGCCTCCTCACCCGTCCCGCCGCGGTCCTCGCGTCCGGTTCGATGGCGTACGCGTTCTTCGTGGTGCACCTGCCTCAGGAGCTCCTGCCGCTGCGCAACGGCGGTGAGCCTTCGGCGATGTTCTGCTGGTCGTTCCTGCTCATCGCCGTGCTGGGCGCGGGCCCGTGGGCGCTCGACAGCCTGCTCCGGCGCCACCGGGAGGACTCCCCGGAGCCCGGCCCCGCCCATGTCGCCGTGCGTTCCGGGGGGAACTGACCCCCGGAACGCCCGGGGTCCGGCGAGCTCACCGCGGAAATCCGCATCTTTTTTCATCTCTTCGGTGGGATTGGCGAAAAGCCCACGTCAGCGCGGGTGGACCGGTTCGGGACGAGGGCGGGCAGGGGCGTACGGCACGCCGCGCGGGGGCACGTTTCCGCAGGTCAGACAGAACGTGAACATACGTTTCACGTTTGCCAAACCCGGATCGCCTGGTCAAGGATGAAGCATCTCCAGCCGAGCCCCCGACCAGGGGTCTGTTCGGCATGCCATCCACCGCCCGCGCCCACCCCGAGGAGGGGACGATGATCCATGCCCGAGGGCTGACCCGGCGATTCAAGGTGAAGAAGGGAAGCGTCGACGCCGTACGCGGCCTCGACATCGATGTGGAGGCGGGCCAGCTGGTGGCCTTTCTCGGTCCCAACGGTGCCGGGAAGTCCACCAGCCTGCGGATGCTGACCTCTCTGCTCCCGCCGACGTCGGGAACCGCGATCGTCGCGGGTTGCGACGTCGTGTCGGACCCGGCGGGGGTCCGTGCCCGCATCGGGTACGTCGGCCAGAAGAACGGCGCGGGCGAGAACTTCCGCGTCCGCGACGAGTTGGTGACCCAGGCGCGCTGCTACGGTCTGCGCGGGCCGGAGGCGCGCCGGCGGGCCGACGAGATCCTCGGCCTGCTGGACCTGGAGCCGCTGGCCACCCGCAAGCCCGGCACCCTGTCCGGCGGCCAGCGCCGCCGCCTCGACATCGCCCTGGGGCTCATTCACCGGCCCGAGCTGCTGTTCCTGGACGAGCCCTCGACCGGTCTCGACCCGCAGAGCCGCGCCAACATCTGGAAGCACATCCTGCGGCTGCGCGAGCTGCACGGCACGACCCTCTTCCTGACCACCCACTACCTGGAGGAGGCCGACAGCATGGCCGAGCGGGTGGTGATCATCGACCACGGCCGGATCATCGCCGACGGAACGGCCGAGCGGCTGAAAAGCGACCTGGCCGGTGACCGCGTCACGATCACCGTCCACGACGGGACGGCGGCGGCGAGGGCCGCCGGGATCGCCGAGCGGATCGCCGGTCCCGGCGCGGTCGCCGTCGACGGGACGACGGTGCGGCTGCGGGTGCCCCACGCCGGCGCGGCGCTGCCGGAGTGTCTCCGGGCGCTGGAGTCCTCCGGGGTGAAGGTCGGCACCGCCGAGACCGCCCGTCCCACGCTGGACGACGTGTTCCTCGCGCTGACCGGCCGCAGCCTGCGCGAGAGCGACGAGACCGGCGAGCTCCCGGCCGAGACCGGCGGCGGCCTCCCGAACGCCACGAGCGCTGTTTGACCGTCCCCGCCCCGCCCGCCTCCCTCGCGATCCCCCTCCCCGGCCCCGCCTCGCCCGCCTTGCCCGGGCCCGCCTTGTCCGGCGGCTCCCCTCCCTTGCGCCCCCTCCCCGGCCCTGCCTTGCCCGGCGGCTCCCCTCCCTCGCGATCCCCCTCCCCGGCCCCGCCTTGCCCGGCGGCTCCCCCACCGGCCAGAAAGGCCCCACCGTGAACGCGCAGTTCCTCCGTGACACCGGAACCGTCTTCTCCCGCGAGTTCGCCCCCGTGGTGCGCGAACCCCTCGGGCTCCTCTTCACCATGGGCCAGCCGCTGCTCTTCCTGTTCCTGTTCGGCCCGCTGCTCGCGGGAACGGGAAGCCTCGAGGGGCAGGGCTCGCCGTGGCAGTGGTTCGTGCCCGGCATTCTGATCATGATGTGCCTGTCCGGGCCGATGATGGCCGGATACTCCCTGCTGATCGATCTGATCGGCGGTTCGATGGAGCGCATGCTGGTCACCCCGCTGAACCGCACGGCCATGCTGATCGGCCGGACGATGAAGGAGTTCGCCATCCTGCTGGCCCAGGGCACGCTGATCGTCGTCCTCGCGATGCCCCTGGGATTCCGCCCGCACCTGACGGGCATGCTGGCCGGCCTGGCGGTGCTGACCGTGTTCGGGATCGGCCTGGGCGCGCTCTCCTTCGCCCTCGCGATCGCGTCCAGCCCGGGCGGTGACCTGTTCTACGGGGTCACCCAGCTGGTGATGTTCCCGCTGATGCTGCTGTCGGGAGTGCTGCTGCCGGTGGACTCGGGCCCGGGGTGGCTCCGGGCCGTCGCCGCGCTGAATCCGGTCTACTACGTCGTCGAGGCGGAGCGGGCGCTGTTCTCCGGCCGTTTCACGGACGTGTCAGTGCTGTACGGGACGCTCTGCGCCTGCGCCGTCGCCGCGGTGGGCCTGGTGGTCGGCACCAGGTCGATGCGCCGGGGCATCTGACACCCCGATCGCCGATTACCGGTCACCGGTGTGCCCGGCCGCCCGTCGTGGCGACGCGCGCCTCGGCGGTACGGAGAACGGCCGGCCGCCCGGGGAGTCCCGGGCGGCCGGGTGGTCAGGCCGACGACGTCGGAGACGCGCCGCGACGAAGGATCACCGCGGGATCACCACGGGGACGGCGCCGGCGGCGCGACGACCGGCGGGCGGTCGTCGCAGGTGATGGTGTTCGGCAGCATCCACGGGGCGAGCCAGGCTCCGGTGGTGCCGCCCCCGTCGTTGCCGCCGAGGTCCGTCAGCGAGAACTCCGAGCCGGTGGGCGGGAAGTTGAACGAGCCGCAGTTGTTGACGCCGACCGCGCCAACGTTGCGGGCGTCCACGTTCTCGAAGGAGGCCGATCCCTTCACCCGGGCGCTGACCACGGAGGTGCCGGTGCCGTCGACCCTGATGTCCTTGAAGTGGACGTTCGTGATCGAGTAGAGGTCCTTCACGCCCCAGTCGCTGACCAGCATGATCGCGTTGTAGGTGTTGTCGAGGAAGTGGTTCCCGACGACCTGGATGTCCGCCTCGATGTTCTTGTCGAGCGCGTAGAGCCAGATGGCCCCCAGGCCGATGTTCCAGTTCAGCTCGTAGGTGCCGGCCCGGACCGTGGTGTTGTCCTCGATCGACAGTTTTCCGGCGAACGCCTCGGCGCCGAAGCGGGAGCCGACGTGGATGCCGCTGCCCTCGCGGACCGGGTCGGCGACGAGGTTGTTCGAGACGGTGTTGTCCGTGCCGCCGTAGACGGCGATGCCGTTCGCGAGGGTCGGCGTCTGCACGGTGTTCCGGTCGAACGTGTTGCGGGCGTTGGCGATCTTCTCGGACCACAGGGCGAGGCCGTCGTCACCGGTGTTGCGGGTGAAGTTGTTCGACACGACCGAGTCCGTGACACCGCCGTGGAAATTGAGGGCGTCGGCGATCTGGTCGACGATGATGTTGTTCGTGATCTTCAGGTTCCTCATCGGCCCGTCGAACCACATGCCCACCTTGGTGCGGTGGATGTAGAGGCCGTCGACGGTCGAGTCGCTCAGCGCCCCGCCGATGCCGTTCACCTGATCGGTGTCGATGCGCTCGCGGACGTCACCCTCGATCGCGAAGCCGGACAGGTGCACGTTCCTGCTGCCGCCGTCCGCCGCGTCCTTGCCGTAGAAGCCGACGCCGGTGTGCACCGAGCCGTCGGGGGCCGGGGCGGGGAGGGTGACCTCCTTGCCCTTGATGATCGTGTACCAGTTGCCGGCGCCCTCGATCGTCACGTCGTCGACGACGATGTGGCGGTTCACCTGGTAGACGCCCGGCGGGATGTAGACCTTGAGGCGGTTGCGCTTGGCGAAGGCGATCGCCCTGTCGATCGCGTCGGCGGAGTCGCGCCGGCCGAGCGGGTCGGCGCCGAACGCCAGCACGTTCGCCGCGACGAGCCTGACGTGCGGCGCGCCGACGAGCTCGGAGTCGAGCAGGTCGATGACCGTCCACGCCGCGTTGCTCCCGGCCGGGACGGTGAGCCGCACCCTGTCACCCGCGCGGTACGTCCTGCCGAGCAGGAGACGCTGCTCGTCGTAGAAGTGGGTGGGGCGGAACGGCTTGGTGATCGTCGGGGCGGGCGTCGTGGCGCTGGGCACGCAGGCGCACTCGGTGATCCACCAGTCGGGGTGCAGCAGGTCGGCGTCCGGGTCGTTCGTGAACGGATACTGGTTGTACAGCCACGAGTACTGCGACGTGAGGGTCATCACCCTCCTGCCCTTGCCGTTCACCGTGACGTCGAGCGGCGCGGTGATGCCGCCGCCGCCGGGGGCGTCCGGAATGCTGTAGCGCACGGTTATCGCGTTGGCCGTCTTCGGCAGCGTGAACTCGACGTGCCGGCCCGGCGTCAGCCTGACCGCCTTGCGGCCGGACGCCTCCCCCGCCAGCGTGTACGCGGCGCGGTCCGGGCCGATGACCGTGCCGTTCGTCGTGGCGTTCTCCGCCTCCTGTTCGGCGAAGGCGACGTCGGCGCCCCGGCCCGCGACGAGCGACGGGTCGAGGGCGGCGCGCGTCACCACGGGAGCCGGCGCCCCGCCCGTGCCGGCGAGGGCCGGGGCGCCGGGGACGACGGCGAGACCGACAAAGGCCGCGACCACCGCCGCGACCACCGCCGGCGCCCTTCGCGGTGGCCTTCCTGTCCATCTCGCCACAGCTCCTGTGATGCTCCGTGACATCGGATGCTCGTTTCTCTCGGGGGGTGAACACCTGAAGGCACTCGGGGCGGAGCGAACGCCACGAGGGTGAGGTGACAGTAGGACTCCGATGCCTCGTTCCACAAGGTTCCTGCGAAATAGTTTCGTAATCTTGCTTTATAGCTGCGGATACCTCTTAGGTTCTTGCAGCGCTTGTCGTGTGTCGTTGCGGTATCCCGCGCCGGTCGCCAGCAGCCCTGCGGCCACGACGCTGGGAATGATCAGGGCGAGGTGGTTCGCTCCGTCCGCGAAGGCTCCACGCGTGCTGTACGTGCAGAGCGACACCGTCCAGACGGCCGCCGACCAGGCGAGGGCGAATATCATCGCCGGCACGGCGAACCGGCCGCGGAAAGCGGCCGAGGCGGGCAGGAGCACCGTGAGAATCATGTCGGGCACCAGGAACGGGTTCCCGGGGCGTATCGCGTTCGAGGTGACGAAGTAGTAGATCATCGTCCCCGTCAGCGCGACGATCACCCACCGGGCCGTCGTCGTCGCGTTCCTCGTCATGGCGGACATCGCCGTCCTCTCCTCTTGTCCGGGCGATCGGACGTCCCGTCAGAGGCCGGGGACCCCGGACGTCCGAGTCGTCTGACGTCCGAGTGTGCGACGGCGGCACCGGCGCCGGAAGCCGGGCGGCACCCGCCCGGGGCCGTGCTCGCCGCACCCGTGGGGGACGGCTGACCGTCCCCCACGGGTGCGGCCGGTTACGTGTCGAGGTAGCGCAGGACGGCGAGGACCCGGCGGTGGTCGTCGGCGCTCGCCGGCAGTCCGAGCTTGGCGAAGATGCTCGTGCAGTGCTTCTCCACGGTCCGTTCGGCGATGCCGATCCGTTCCGCGACCGCCTGGTTGGTGCGGCCCTCGGCCATCAGCGCGAGGACCTCGCGCTCGCGGCCGGTGAGCGCGCGCAGCGGGTCGTCGGCGCGACCATGGCGGCCGACCAGCTGGTCGATGACGATCGGGTCGAACGCCGAACCGCCGCCGCCCACCTGCCGCACCGACGCCGCGAACCCCGCCAGGTCGGACACCCTGTCCTTGAGCAGGTAGCCGACACCGTGGGCACCGTCGTCGAGCAGTTCGAGGGTGTAGCTGACCCGGACGTACTGGGACAGGACGAGCACCCCGACGCCGGGATGGCGCCGGCGGATCTCCCGGGCCGCCCGCAGTCCCTCGTCGGTCCGGGTGGGGGGCAGGCGGATGTCGACGATGGCCACGTCCGGGCGGTGCCGCGCCACCTCGGTCAGCAGCGCCGTGGAGTCGGCGACGGCCGACACGACGTCGAAGCCGCTCTCGGCCAGCAGCCGGGCGAGCCCCTCGCGCAGCAGCATGTTGTCCTCGGCGATGACTACCCGCATGGCAGCACCGCCTGGACCAGGGTGCCGTCGCCGGCGGGACTGTGCGTCCTGAGGGTTCCGCCGGTGGCCGCCACCCGCTCGGCGAGCCCGCGCAACCCGGATCCGCGGGCCGGGTCGGCCCCGCCGCGGCCGTCGTCGGATATCTCGACCAGCAATCGCCCTCCCCGGTGCTCGACGCGCACCCGTGCCTCCCGCGCGCCGGCGTGCTTGGTGATGTTGGCCACCGCCTCGGCGACCACGTAGTACGCCGTCGTCTCGATCTCCACCGGCAACGGCGCCGGGATCTCGAACGACAGCCGCAGGGGCACCGGCGCGAGCGCGGCCAGTTCCCGGACGGCGCCGCGCAGGCCGCGCTCGGTCAGCATCGGCGGGTGGACGCCCTGCGACAGGGCCCGCAACTCCTCGAGAACGGCCAGCGTGGTGGCCTTCGCCTCGCCGACGAGCGCCCGCGCCTGGTCCGGACGGGTGGTCAGCCTCGACTCCGCCAGGCCGAGCGTCATGGGGATGGACAGGAGCCGTTGCTGCACGCCGTCGTGCAGGTCTCGCTCCAGCCGCCGGCGTTCCGTCTCGGCCGCGCGCAGAACCTGGCCACGCGACTCGGCGAGCTGGTGCAGCCGTGCCCTCAGCTCGGCGGTCAGCCGCTCGTTCGACAGGGCCAGCGCGGCCGCGGCGCAGGCGGCCTCGACCAGCTCGGGGTCGTCCAGCAACACCGGATCGTGCACCAGCAGCGCGAGCGGAGCACCGTCGTGGTCGACGCGTGTCGCCACGCGATCGCCGCCGTCCGGCAGGGGCAGGACCCGGCCGTCGGCGTCCACGTACCGGCTCGACTCCGGCGTCCAGTACCCGACCCGCAGGGTCGGGTCGTGCAGGACCCCGGCCAGGGCTCGCTGGATGCTCACCGGCTGTGAGACGCCGCGAAGGTGGACGACCAGCCCGGCGATCCCGCCGCGGTCGATGCGCCGCCGCAGGAGACCGCCCAGGTACGCCAGCGGGACGGCGGCGAGTGCTCCCTGCATCACCGGTGTCAGACCCTGTACCGCCACACCGGCGATCATCACCGGCTTGAGCGTCACGAACAGCGCCGTCGCCACCACGGTGGCGGCGAACACGGGGTTGAGCGACCGGCGCCGCGTCACGGTGCTGTCACGCCACCGGCTCACCTGCAGGCCCATCACGGCCAGGCCGCTCAGCACGGCCCCGGCCGTCGCGGCGCCCTGGACCACCGCGCTCGACGCGAGGCCGGTCGTGCCCAGCACCGCGACACCGGCCATGCTCAGGTACGCCGTTCCGACGACGGCTCGCGGCAGCCGCGCGCCGAGGCGCCCGGTGGGAAACGCCACCACCAGATGCGCGAGCACCGCCGCCCACGTGCCCGCCAGCGCCGTACGGACACCGCCCGCCGCCGGCAGGGGCGCGAGCCTGGCGAGGAGCCAGAGCAGGCCGATAACGATCATCAACGGCCCGGCCCGGTTGCGGGGCCGTACGCGGATGGCGACCAGACCGGCGCCGATGAAGGCCGCGGCGACACCCGCCGCCGTGACGGCGGTGACCATCCCACCCGCCGGAACAGCGGAAACGGGATCCACGAGGTCGGTGACAGCGGCGATCAGGACCTCCGATCCGTGGCCGGCCCCGGAACCGGGCCGGGCGCGCGACCGCCGAGGGGCCGGGGCCGTGGGGCCGTGGGCGTTGCCACCCGCTCCAGGGTATCGCCCGTCCCACGCTTCCAAGATCGGCTGTGAGCGTTGACGGCGGAGTTCGGGCGATGTGACGATCCGCCGATGCCCGATCTCCACGCCCAGGAGGACATCCGCGGCGAGGACGAGCGGATCCGGCGGGCCCCGCTGACCGCTCTGCCGGCCGTACGAGGAACCGGCGGAGGCGGCGCGGGACGTGGACGGATCAGACGGCTCGGCTACGAGGAGTCGCGAACCCGTTCCGCGGCGTCGTCGTCCGGCGGTGCCTTGTGGAGGCGCAGGACGAAGCGTGCGCCGCCGGAGGGCGAGGTTCCGACCTGGAGCGTCCCGTAGTGGGCGTGGGCGATGCTACGGGCGATGGCGAGGCCGAGGCCCGTGCCCCCGCGGTCGCGGCTGCGGGCCGCGTCCAGCCGGGCGAACCGTTCGAAGATCCGTCCCCGGTCGGCCTCGGCGACGCCTTCCCCGTCGTCGTCGACGATGACCTCGGCGCCGTCGCCGTTCGCCCGCACCTCGACGACCACCGTTTCCCTGGCGTGCCGCTCGGCGTTGTCCAGCAGGTTGGTGACGGCGCGGCCGATCTGGCCGGGCACGACGTCGATGGGCACTTCCGGGGCGAGGACGAGTCGCACCTTCTGCGCATCCGCTCGCCGCGAAACCTCCGCCCGTACCAGCGTCGCCAGATCGACCCTTTCCCGGAGTTCGGGCGGGCTGCACTCGATCTTGGCCAGCAGGAGCAGGTCGGTGATGATCGCCTGCAGCCGGTCGAGGTCGGACAGCGAGTGCGTGAGCAGATCGTTCAGGTCGGTCTCGCCGGGGTGCAGCCGAGCCTCCTCCAGCTGGACGCGGAGCCCGGCGAGGGGGGTGCGCAGCTCGTGGGAGGCGTCGGCGGTGAACTGCCGCTGACGTTCCATGGCACCCTCCAGGCGGGCCAGCGTGCGGTTGACGCTGTCGGCCAGCTCGTGGATCTCGTCATCGCCGGGTGATACGGGCACCCGGCGATCGAGGGAGTTCGCGTTGATCTCGTCGAGTTCGGTGCGAACGGCGGTCACCGGCTTGAGGGACACGGTGACGATCCGGTGGCCGATGTAGGTGATGACGCCGGCGAGCACCGCCATGCCCCCGATGACCGCCGTGGCCAGCCACGGATCGACCAGCGGGGGAACCGTGGGAGAGGCACTGTAGACGATCCACTTCTCTCCCCCCCGATGGGCCCACTGCGCGACCACGAGGTCGCATTCTCCGATGAGGAAGCCACCGCCGCACACGACGGAGGTGGAGACGTTCATGCCGTCGGGGGTGAACGTCGCCATGGGCGGTTTGCCGTACAGGCCCGGGGTCGAGGCGACGACCTTGCCCTTCGAGTCGACGACCTGCAGGTTGCGGGACCGGCGCTGCGCCAGAGGGTAATCCAGCTGGTCCCGCTCTATCTGCACGGCCACGCGGCCGCCGGCGGCGGTGATCTCCTCGATGAGAGAATCGGTGACGAAACGGTTGATCGAGAACATGAGAATCGTGGCCACCAGTGAGCACAGCAAAAGGGCCACCACACCGGTGAACAGAGTGATGCGGGTTGTGATCGAGCTTCGCCGTCTTGTGCTCATCCTCCGGTTCCCCCTGGCCAGTGGACCATATGGGCCACCCGGCCCTGTGAGGGGGGTGGGCGTCGGCGCCTCCGGCGGAGCCCGGGCGGCACCCGGATGGCCGTCTCCCGCGCCCTCCCGGGCCGGAAACGCTCGCCGGGCGGCGGGAGACTCACCGGGCGGCGGGAGAGGAGCCCGCCTCACCTTCGTCGGGGCGCACGGGCCGCGGCCGGGCGCGGCCGGTCACGGGGAAAGCGGGCGCGGCCGGTCAGGGGGAGAGCAGGTCGCTGAAGGGGGCCGGGGACTCGAAGGGGTCGTCGAAGGCGGGCGGGTCGCGGCGGTCGACCTCGCGGGCGAGTTCGGCGGCCGCTCGGTCGACCCGTCTCGCCAGGGGCGCCTCGGTGTCCTCGGCGGCGCCCCAGTCCTCGGGACCGGCGAAGACCCCGGTCGGGACGACCACGGCCCGCAGATAGGAGAAGAGGGGCCGCAGCCCGTGTTCGAGCACCAGCGAGTGCCTCGCCGTGCCGCCGGTCGCGGCGATCAGCACGGGCTTGTCGATCAGCGCGGTGTCGTCGAGCACGTCGAAGAACATCTTGAACAGCCCGTTGTACGACGTGGTGAAGGTCGGCGTCACCGCGATCAGCCCGTCGGCGCGGGCGACCTTCCCGAGCACCCGCTCCAGCTCTTCCGACGGGTATCCGACGATCAGGTTGTTGACCAGGTCGTGGCCGTGGTCACGTACCTCGATCGTCTCGACGTCCGCCTCCGCGCCGAGCCGTTCCAGCTCGCGTCGCGTCGCCTCGGCCAGCCGGTCGGCGAGCAACCGCGTGGACGAGGGCTGCCGCAGGCCGGCGGCCACCACCGCGATGGTGCGCCTCAACGTCCGGCCTCCTTCGCCGCCTTCAGGGAGGCGTGCGTGGGCGCGTCCGGCACGTGCGCGGGCCGGACGGCGGCGAACTCCTTCCGGAGCACCTGAGCGATCTCCCCGAGCTGCTCGATCTGCTCCAGCACGACCGCGCGCGGCACCCCCAGCGCGTCGACGTTGAAGAGCTGCCGCTGGTAGTCGCCGCCGGCGAACTCCCGGAACTCCATCGTCCGCTCGATCACCTGCTGCGGGCTGCCGACCAGCAGGGCGGTGTCCCGCGCCGTCTCCTCCAGCGACGGCCCGCCGCCGTAGACCGGCGAGGCGTCGTAGTACGGGCGGAACTCGCGGATCGCGTCCTGCGAGTTCTTCCGGACGTACAGCTGGGCGGCGAGACCGACGATCGCCTGGTCCGCCGGGCCGTGGCCGTAGTGCTCGAACCGCCGGCGGTACAGCCCGACCATCTGCCGGACGTGCCGCTTCGGCCAGAGCACGTTGTTGTGGAAGAACCCGTCGCCGTAGTACGCGGCCTGCTCGGCGATCTCGGCGCTGCGGATCGAGCCGTGCCAGACGAACGGCGGCACGCCGTCCAGCGGCCGCGGCGTGGAGGTGAATCCCTGCAGCGGCGTCCGGAACCGGCCCTCCCAGTCGACGACCTCCTCCTGCCAGAGCCTGCGCAGCAGCGCGTAGTTCTCGACGGCGAGACCGATCCCGTCCCGGATGTCCTTGCCGAACCAGGGATAGACCGGCCCGGTGTTGCCCCGGCCCATCATCAGGTCGACCCGGCCGTCGGCCAGGTGCTGCAGCATCGCGTAGTCCTCGGCGATCTTCACCGGGTCGTTGGTGGTGATCAGCGTGGTCGAGGTCGACAGGATGATCCGGTTCGTCCGGGCGGCGACGTTGCCCAGGATCGTGGTCGGCGACGAGGGCATGAACGGCGGGTTGTGGTGCTCGCCGATCGCGAAGACGTCGAGCCCGACCTGCTCGGCCAGCTCGGCGTACTCCAGTACCGCCTTGATCCGCTCGCGCTCCGTGACGGGGCGGCCGGTGACCGGGTCACCGACCACGTCTCCCACCCCGAAGATCCCGATTTGCATTTTCATCCCCGTTTTCGGCATTTGTTATTGATCGATCCCCGGCCCGGCCCCGCTCCCCAGGCGGTGCAGGTCGGCCGGGAACACCGCGGCTCCCGCCGAGGTGCCTCGGATCACACCGCCCTGACCGTCGCGAGGGCGTTGCTCCAGGAGACGACCTGGTCGAGCATCGCGTCGACCGCCGCGACGTGGTGCTCGGCGGGGGCGAACTCGGTGTAGTTCCTGAAGTCCGTCATCAGCGACAGCGCGACCTGGGCGCGCACGGTGGCGACCTTCAGCTCGGCCATCACCAGGCGCAGGTGCTCGACGGCGCGGGCGCCGCCGACGGAGCCGTAGCTGACGAAGCCGGCCGCCTTGTCGTTCCACTCCGCGAACAGGAAGTCGATCGCGTTCTTCAGCGCGCCGGAGGTGGAGTGGTTGTACTCGGGCGTGACGAAGACGAAACCGTCGAACGACGCGATCTTCTCCGCCCAGGCCAGCGTGTGCGGCCTGCTGTAGCGACCGGCCGCCGGCGGGAACTCCTCGTCCAGATGCGGCAGCTTGAAATCGGCGATGTCGACCAGCTCGAACTCGGCGTCGTCGCGCCGTCCGGCGATGTCGAGCACCCACCTGGCCACGGCCTCGCCGACTCGGCCGGGACGGGTGCTTCCGATGATGATCGCGATCTTGGGCATGAGGTCCCCTCAGAGGTTGCGCGCGGGCGTCCCGCACCGGCGACGGAGATTCCGCGCCGACTCTGAGCCTGGTACCTCGGCGTGCATTTTTTGTTCACGTTTTGTGCAGGGGCGGCCGCCCCCTACCGACGGGCGGCACGCGCCTACCCGGCTTGACGGCGGCCGGGCTCCCCCAGGCCCGCCTGACCGATCATGCCGGTCAGCCACCGTGCCGTCGCCTCGCCGATCTCGGCGGCCTGCGCGGCGGTCTCCCGCAGGTTCTCCCGCTCCTCCCGCATCCAGGCCCGGGCCGTCCCGGCACCGCCGAACTCCAGCCCGGCCACGCACCCGGGCTCTCCGGGGCCGGGGGCGGGGGCCGGGGTGAGACCGGGAGCGGCGGCCAGCAGGGCGTTGCGCAGCGTGGCCGCGTAGAACCGCGCCAATCTGGCCAGCGCGGCGTGGCAGGCGGCCTCGCCCTCCTCGAGGAAGGCCCGGGAGCAGGCATACTCGCGAATCGGGTGGTGGAAGCGGTAGCGCTCGCCGGCGGTCTCCACGAGGTGAAGATCGGCGAGCGACTCCAGCAGGCTCTCGGCCTTGCGCGACGCCAGGTCGAGCACGGCCGTCGCCGCGGTCAGCGAGAAGTCGGCCGCCCGTGGCACGGCCAGGAGGCGGAGCGCCCAGGCCTGTTTCCGGGGCAGGGCGCGCACCGTGGACTCGTACCTGCCCTCGATCGCCCCGCACTCCTCGAACCCCCACTCCGGGTCGTGGCCGCGGCCGTCCAGCCTTCTCAGCGCGGTCGCCAGGCTCCAGTCCGGCCGCGACGCCAGGCGGGCCCCGACCGCGTGGACCACCTGCGGCAGTCCCGCGGTGAGCTCGTACAGGCCACGGGCCTCGCCGGGCTCCGCCCGGATCCGCGCCGCGCCCAGCATCCGCTCCAGCAACGCGAGTGCCTCCCGCTCCGAGAACGGGTCGAGCTTGGTCCAGCGCGCGTGGGACAGCCCGAACAGCCGCCGCTGGGCGGTGATGACGACCGCCGCCCCGCCGGCGCCGGGCAGGAGCGGCCGCACCCGGTCCACGTCGCGCGCGTCGTCCAGCACCACCAGCGACCGGCGGCCGATGGTCAGCGACCGCCAGAGCGCGGCACGCTCACCGGAGGACTCCGGTGGCCTCTCGACCCCGGCCGCGCGCAGCAGGGCCGCGAGCGGGTCCTCTGACGCGCCCAGGTCGATGAAGAACTGACCGTCCGGGAACTCGCCGGCCAGCCTGTGCCCGAGGTGGACCGCCAGAGTGGTCTTGCCGATGCCGGGAAGCCCGGCGATACCGATCACCGGCACCTGCGTGTCGGAGGCCTCCAGCATCCCGGCCAGCCGGCGCACCTCGCCGGACCTTCCGGTGAACTCCGGCAGGTCGGGCGGCAGTGATCTGAGTGATCTGGGAGTCTCGATCACCGCGGCCCCGGCGTGCCGTGACCCGGCCGCCGCCGGCCCGGCCCGCCCCGGGGTGGCCAGCGAGGGATCCGAGGCCAGGATCCGCCGCTGCATCTCCCGCAACTCCGGCCCCGGATCGAGGCCCAGCTCGTCGGCCAGCAACCGCTGCGTCTCCTGGAACAGCGCGAGCGCGTCCGCCTTCCGTCCCGACCGGTACAACGCCAGCATGAGCAGCTCGCGGGGCCGTTCCCGCAGAGGCTGCTCGATCACCATCGACGCCAGCGAGAAACCGGCCTCCGCGTGCCGGCCCAGCCGGAGGTCGGCGGCGGCCAGGTCCTCGATCGCCGAGAACCGGAGTTCGGTCAGCCGGGTGCGCTCGTTCTCGGGGTACCCGCCCGGCACGCCCGCCAGCGGGGTGCCCTTCCAGAGCTCGAGGGCGGCGCGCAGCTCGGCCGCCTCGGTCTCGTGGTCACCGATCCGCCGGGCGTCGTGAGCGGCCCTGATCCCCCGCTGGAAGTCGGCGAGATCGAGGGACCCGGCCGTCACCGGCAACGCGTAGCCACCGGCCACGGACTCGATCACCACGGCCGTCGAACCGTCCTCCAGGACCCTGCGAAGCCGCGAGACGTAGGACCGGATCATCCCCGCCGCGGCGGACGGCGGCTCCTCACCCCAGATCGCCGAGATCAGCTGGTCCTGCGACGTCACCGCGCCCTCGCGCAGCAGCAGGACGCCGAGGATCGCACGCTGCTGGGGGGTGCCGAGGTTGATCTCGACCTCCCCGCGCCACGCCCGGACCGGTCCGAGCAGCTCCCACCGCAGACCCGCGGTCACCGCGCGCTCGTCTCGCGGACCACCTGGGTGATGAACTCGGTACGTGGACACGCCGCCTCCCGTGAGTCCGCATGCGAATAGTGATGACACCGCCGCGCCCCGGCGGCACACGGCCCCCATAGAACGTCCTGGCCTGCGCTTATCATCCGCCCGCCCACCGGTGGACGTGAAACGCCGGAGCGGGCGGGGTTCCGCCGGCGCGATCCGGACGACGGTTTCGCCGGCAGGTGACCCGGATCCGGCCCGGTGGTGTCGGCCACCTTACTTCGCCCGCCACTGCGGGTTCGAGCTTGAGTAAACACCGTGGGCGCTGTTAGCTTCGCCCGGTGGACGACATGGTTGCACGAACGGAGACGATCGAGGACTTCGCGGCGACTCTGCGAGAACTTCGCAAATCGGTCGGTAACCCACCTTTCCGGGAGATGTCTGGCCGCTCGGGGGCGATCTCGCACACGACGTTGCACGAAGCCACGAAGGGGAACCGGCTCCCGAGTTGGGAGACCACCGTCGAGTTCGTCAAGGCGTGCGGCGCGGACCCGGCCGCGTACCGCGAGCGCTGGGACAGGGCGAACCTGGCGGTCAGATCGGTGGGCGCCGGAGATCCTCCGGTCCGCGCGGGCACCTCGGCGGCCCGTCCGCCCGGCGGACTCGCGGCCTCCGCCCCGGGCGCCGCGGAAGACCGTGCCGTGCACGTCGCCATCGGGTCGCAGTCGCCACGGACGGCCGGTGAGACCCCGGCACCCGCGCCGGCGCCGCCACCGCCGCCGCCCGGCGAGATCGGGGGCGACGTCCGGCCGGCCCTCCCCACACCGGGGGGCCGAGGGCGATTCCGGCTGACCCACCTGGCCGCGGCCGCGCTCGCGGCGGCGGCCGTCGGTGTGGGGACGGCGGTCCTGATCACGGCCACCGTCAATCGCGGCTCCGGGACCGACGGGCGCGGCCCGAGCCCGTCCGGCAGCCCGTCGGAGGACTCGCCGTCGGCGGCCGACTGCCCGGTGAGCGCGACCAACCCGCCGTGGGGCCCGCCCGCGCACAAGGGTGATTCGGCGGTGTTCGTCGGGGACATCACGCTCCCCGACTGCACGCGCGTCGGCCCCGGCCAGACCGCGACCAAGGTGTGGCGGCTCAAGAACGCCGGGACCGTGCCGTGGAAGGGATATTCACTGCATCGCCTCGACCCCCAGCGCCCCGATCAATGCCGGACCGTCTCCGACGTACCGATCAAGGACACGCGCCCCGGGAGGATGGTCGACATCCGGACCGACGTCACCACGCCGAAAAACGAGGGCTTCTGCTACGTGCGGTTCAAGATGATGGACGGTGCGGGACGGGTCGCGTTCCCCGGAGGCCGGCCGCTCAACTTCCAGGTCATCGTCGGCCGGCAGTGATCATGTCCGTGGCGGCGCCGCGGCGGGTCCGGCCCGCCGACGGGCTCCGGTTCCCCGCCGTGCGGCGCACGGCGGGGAACCGGAGGCGGGCGGTCCTCCCCGTCACGGGTCGCGGCGCGTCATCGGATGTTGTAGCCCTGGGAGTTCCAGAACGAGTGCGGGTTCGGGTTGCTCAGCGTCGGGTCGCCGACGCTCTTGGACGCGCGCGTCTGCCGTCCGGGGCGCATCTCGACGTGGGTGTGCGCGGCCCCGCTGGACGACACCCCGCGCCACGCCTCGTCGGCGATGAGCTGGCCGCGCGAGATCTGCTGGCCCACGCGCAGGGATGACTTCGGGGCGGAGTGCAGGTAGATGATCGTCTTGTTCAGCGAGGCGTTGTAGACGGCGATCGTGGAGAGCCCCGACCGGCCGTTGCTCCCGCGCGCGAGGTTGATGATCTGACCGCTCACCAGGGCGTGGACGTCCGAGCCCACCCCGCGGGCGAAGTCGATGCCCTCATGCCGGCCGGGCGTGTTCTTGTAGCCGTCGAAGCCGCTGCTGATGTGGCCGCCACCGGTCTTGTACAGCGCGTACGTCATGTTGACGCGCGTGGACGACGGCGGCGGTGTGGAGCCGCCCAGGAACTGGTGCGAGGCGTTCTGGTTCTTGAGGGTGGCCGTGAGGTTGCCCCGGGCGCCCGCCTTGAAGTCCTGGTAGGTGCCGGTGTGGCCGCTGT